>PMPH01000061.1 GCA_003161045.1 Acidobacteriaceae bacterium | reverse complement strand
AGTTCAACGGCAGACTAGGTGCGCTGTTGAGCCGAAAGAACAGGGCAGGTTGCAGCAGTTTCGATGCCGCGCGCTTGCGAAGGAAGTAACCTCGAAGCCCGCTTTGAAAGCAAATTCGAAGCCCTCTTCCCTGAATGGCCCCTCGCTGGTAAGATAAGAAAGTCGTGGGGCTGTAGCTCAGCTGTGAGAGCGCCTCGTTCGCAACGAGGAGGTCAGCGGTTCGATCCCGCTCAGCTCCACCAACTCCCTCAAAAATCTTCCGGCTTCCTCAAAAAAACTGCCAATCTTCGCAGAAAACTGTCGGCTAGCTCAAAAAAGCTGCCGACTCCGGCAAGAATTAGCTAATCCCCTCAGGGATCTGTCGGCTCCCCTCAAGAAACTGTAGCAATCTCTCCGCGGGCTGTGCGAGCCGGACGAGTGTGGTTCATTGCGCGCCACTCTGGCCGTCGGCTGACTGTGGGCTGCCAGAGCGCGGACGTGTGTGTCCGTGGAGGCATGGGCCCCACGGCGGGCTGAGCAGGCGCGGGAAGAAGTGAACGCGAGGAGTGAATGTGGAGCGGTTCTATTGCGGAACGCGTTCCCCGGCCCATTGCCGGCCCAGGGCGTGAAAGGGCTTTTCCACAAAAGAATGAAGAAGCGCTGCCGCCAGAATGCAGCCTATGGCCCAGCAGATCAGGGCGGCTGACTTCTGGAGGGGCGAGTAAGCCGCGCCGTTTGCTTGCAGGAAGTAACGCAGCCAAAGCAGCGGTATAACATGCGTGAGATACAAGGGAAAAGAGATTTTGCCGAAAAACATCATGCAGCGGCTGGAAAGTAGTTTGTTTACGGCTCCCTGCTGAAAGGCAAGACCATACAAGAGCGAGGCGAAGAGAAAGTTGAAGGCCACGCCGCCGCTGGGCAGCAGGGCCGCAATGAATAGTCCCGCCGCCGAAGCCGCGGTAATCCAGCCCGCCCATTTTCTCGCTGATTCAGTGTCCATCGCCCAGAGCCTCTGAATTGCCATTCCAGCCACAAAACAGGACACCATCCTCACCACGGCTATCTGATCGATGCAATTGCCGAGGTCGAGATGCATTGCGGCCAGCACTGCGAAAGATCCAGCCAGGCAGAGTGAAGCCAGCGCGATAAGCTGCCATTTCCGCACGACACGCAACGCGCAGAAAGCCAGCCAGGGGAAGATCACATAGCCCAGAATCTCCAGGCTGAGAGCCCAGACCGGCTGATTCCAATCGCCGCTGCCGGGAAGAAACCAGCGGGTGGCCAGGAACAATGTGCGCAGGAATGCTCCCAGGGTAAAATCGGACGCTTCAAAGGTGAGCCGCTGCCAGGCGACAAAACCGGGCTGAAACGCCACGAGAACCGTAATGAGCAGCAAGACGACGGCGTTCAGCGGATAGATGCGCAGGAAACGCTGCCAGGTAAACCGGAAAAGGCTCTGCTTGCGAATGACGTAAAAGTCAGGCTCATGGACATACATGAGGATGAAACCGGAGAGCATGAAGAAGAGATCGACTCCGCGCCAGCCGCTGTTAATAACCGGAATCCTTCCCAACCGCGGCAGGCTGAAAATTACGCAGGAGTTTTGCTGCGCATGGTAGAGCATCACCCACAGCGCGGCCATGCCGCGAATGCCTGTCAAGCTGGGGATTCCTCGTACCTTGCTCATTTGGCCTCAGAGCCGTTTCGTCTTTCCAGCCCAATCAAATTCAACTCCCTGGTTCAGGTCAGTTTCATTTACCGGCTCAGATTTGTATTGCTTTCCGGGGCTCAAGCCAGTTCAGTTTTCCGGCTCAGATCAGCTCGACGCCCCACAGATCGTGCAGATGGAGCACACCTTCAACCGTTCCCGCCGCGTCCACGACGACCAGCGAGGTGATCTTCCGCTCTTCGAGAATCGCCAGCGCCGTGGCGGCCATCTCGCTGGCGGCAATGGTGCGGGGATGGGCGTTCATCGCTTCGCCGGCCATGCGGCTGAGGGCCGCGCCGCCCTCGCGCTCGAGCAATCTCCGCAGGTCGCCATCGCTGATGAGGCCGCGCAGTTGGCCCTGCTCCTGCACGGTGGTGATGCCCAGCTTCTTGCTCGACATTTCGTAGATCACATCGGTCATGGGTGTCGTGGGTGCAACCACGGGGACCTGGTCGCCCGTGTGCATCAGGTCGCGGACCTTGGCCAGCTGCTTGCCCAGCTTGCCGCCAGGGTGCAACTCCGCGAAATCCTCGGCGCGGAAGCCCTTGCGCAGGCTTACGGCGATGGCCAAGGCGTCTCCCAGGGCCAGCATGGCGGTGGTCGAGGCCGTTGGTGCCAGATTCAGCCCGCAGGCCTCGCGCTCCACGCCGCAATCGAGAGCCACGTCACTGGCCTGGGCCAGGGTCGAGTTGGGATTGCACGAGAAACTCACCAGCGCGTCGCCCTTGCGCTTGAGCGTGGCCAGCAGGCGCAGAATCTCCTCGGTCTCGCCGCTGGCCGACAGTGCCACCACCATATCGCCGGGCATCAGCACGCCCAGATCGCCGTGCAGCGCCTCGGCTGGGTGCAGAAACAGGGCCGGAGAGCCGGTGGAACTGAGCGTGGCGGCGATCTTCTGCGCAATAATTCCACTTTTGCCCATGCCGGTGACCACCACGCGGCCACGCTCCTGGCCGCAGTGCAGAATCAGTTCGACGGCCCGGTCGAAGGCGGCGGCCATCGGCCCTTCCAGACGCGTGGCCAGGGCCTCCAGGGCCGCCGCCTCGGTGCGGACCAGGGCCGCCGGTTCGGGGGCTGGCGAGTCGGCCCGCCCGGCTTCACGAGAACTGGCGTGGGGCTGATTTTCTTCGTGGCTCATCGGTTTTTGATGGTAACAGCTTCGCCTCCTTAGCCGAAGGCAATTGGCCCCGGCGCGTAGCGAGTTGGCCCCACCGCAGGTGGTTGGCCCCACCGCGGGCGGTTGGCCTCACCGCGGGTGGCTCGTACAATGAAGGTGGAGAGGCGAAGCCCCATGAAGCGTAACAGCCTTGTTCTTGGCGCCGTGCTGGCGATCCTGGCCTTCTTTGGCTGGGCGGGCTGGGCCAACTTCGAGTTTCGCAAGCAGGCCGCTGAACGGCTGCTGGCCCCGGCCCCCGGGGGCGAACCGGAGGCTGGCCCGGCCAGCGATGGGCCCCTGTTCATCCCCATGCTCCTGGGCAAACCAGCTCCGGCCTTCACCCTGGAAGACCTCAGCGGCAGGCAGGTTTCGCTGGCCAGCTACAGGGGCAAGGCGCTGCTGATCAACTTCTGGGCCACCTGGTGCGGCCCGTGCAAGATCGAGACCCCGTGGCTGATCGAGCTGCGCAACCGTTACGCCGGGCAGGGCTTTGAGGTTCTGGGCGTCTCGATGGACGACCTCGACCGCGGCAATCCCAGAGAACTGAGCGAGGAAAAGCAGGAGATCGCGCGCTTTGCCCGGCAGACGCAGATTCCTTACCCGGTGTTGATCGACGGCGACTCGGTCAGCCGCCCTTATGGCGGCCTGGATGAGTTGCCCACCTCCTTCTTTGTGAACCGCAACGGAATCGTGGTGGCCGCGCAACTGGGAGTGACCTCAAAGGGCGAGATTGAAGACAATATTCGCAAGGCGCTGGGGAATTAAGGCGGCGGCTCGCCGGTGTGGCCGCTTGCGGTGGGCGGAGCGGCGTGGGGACAGGGCTAGGCGATGCGGTTCGAAGATGAGGAAGAATTGATGAGGGCAGGGAAGACGAGAATTCGTATTGCCCCGGCGGCAGCTCTGAGTCTGGCGGTTGCGCTGGCGTTGGGGAGTGCGCTGGCTTCAGGCGCTGCGCTGGCAGAGGCGCAAGCCCCACTGGTCGAGGGCGCCGGCGGGGCAGCCGCAAGGCCCGCAGTCGTCCGGTACCTCTACCCTGAGCAGATCACCATTCCCGCCGGCCGGCCGAGTTCGGTGGCGCTGCACTTCCGCATTGCACCGGGACTGCACATCAACTCCCACACGCCCACCGAAGACGAACTCATTCCCACCACCTTCTCGATTCCCGCGAGCGCTGGCGTGCGCCTCGACGGGGCCGTCTATCCGCCCGGCGCGGAGTTCCGGCCGACGCTGGATCCTGGTACGAAGCTCAGCGTCTATGTGGGCGAATTCACCGTCCTGGCGCGTCTTGTGGCCACGGCGGGCGATCATCTGGTCGAGGCCAGGCTCCGCTACCAGGCCTGCGATAGCAACGCCTGCCTGCCGCCGAGGACGATTACCGCGGCGATCGATGTGATCGGGAGGCGGGAGTAAGGGCTGCGCCGCGGTTTTCTTCCCACCATCATCGCAGCAATGCTCCACGGAAGCCCTGTTTCATTCTCCATTGAAGTCCCGTTCCATGCTCCATCAAAGCTCTTCCTCATGCTCATCGATGCAGGGATGAGAGGCAAAAATGGCCGCCCGAAGGCGGCCATTTGTCTGTGGGGTGAGGATAAGCCGCGAGCGATGCGCGGCGCAATCCGGCCAGATGACCGGTATGCGCGCCAGCAGATTGCCGGCTTCGCTACTGGTTGACGCCCGCAGCCCCGGCAAAACCGGCCGATTGCATGGGGCGGATCATGCTCGCCGTCGGCGGATTGGCGAAGGCGGAGTCCTGGGCGTTGATCGCTTTCGAATAGTCGGGTCCGAGGCCAAGTTTCTTGAGGGCCCGAGAATCGGGCATCAACTTGGTCTGCCAGCCGTGGTCGGCCTGAAACTTCCGCATGGCCGCCTCAGTGGTCGCGTCCCACAGGCCGCTGGCCTCACCGGTAAGATAATGCTCACTAATGAGTGCATTTTGAATCTCGGCTGCCCGGTCTGGCTCGATGGACTGCTGCCCCCGCAGATGATGCACTGCAACCGGCTCTACGCGCTCGCTGCGCTCATGGCGGGAGGCGGATGCGCCTTCCATGCGGGCGCTGTTGCTGGCGCGGACACTGCTGCTGGCATGGGTGCCGTGACCGGCGCGGACACTACTGCCGGCGCGGACACTACTGCCGGCGCGGACGCTGCTGCTGGCGCGGTGAACTCGGGCGCCAAAGGCCGGTATTGCGGCCAGGGCCGCGGTCAATGCAAATGCCACGCTTGCTCGTATGGAAAGCACGCTGGTTCACCTCTCAGGAAGTTAATTTTCAATCGGATATATCTTCAAGTCTACGAATATTTCTCCATTGCGGCAAGAAAAAACCGATTTGGAACCAAAATACAAAACACGCGGGCCGGGTGCCGAAGCGGGAATCCGTCGTCGGCACCCTGTAAAACGCTGCTAAAGCGTTCCACCCAAGTAGTTGATGCCGTCGTTGGCATGGCGCGGGTCCAGAACTTCGAAGACCACGTCATCGCCGGGTTTGAGCTTGCCGGCTGCGGCGTCGAACTGCTCTTTGTTGCCGGTAGGCTGCTTGTTGACGCGGGTAATGACCAGGCCGGGCTCGAGTCCTTGCAGGTCGGCGAAGGAGCCAGCGCGCACCGATTGAATCATCACGCCTGGAATGTGCAGCTTGGAGGTCGTAGCGGGGGGGGTGTCGCGGACCACGAGGCCTAGTTTGGCCTCGCCCGCGTCGCCCTTCTCATCCGGGCTTGCCGCTGCCTGCTGGTCGCCAGCCTCGGCAAAGACCTTGTCGCGGTCGCCGATGGTGACCGTGGTGTCGGCCGGCTTGCCGTCTCTCAGGTAGCCCAGGCGGATGTTCGAGCCGGGCCGGCGGCTGGCGATCTCGTTCACCAGGTCGTCGCCGTCCTTGATCGAACGGCCGTCGATGTTGGTGATGATGTCGCCTGGTTTGAGCCCGGCCTTTTCCGCCGGACCGCCGGGTTGAACCTCCTGCACCAGCACGCCGTTCTTGAAGCCGTAGACGCGATTGACGGCCCCTGAGAGCCCCTCATGGAATTCGATGCCGATGGAGCCGCGGGTCACCTTATGGCTGGAGCTGATCAGGTCGTTGTAGACCTCGACCACGGTGTTCGAGGGCATGGCGAAGCCCAGGCCCTGGTAGCCGCCCGACTGGGTGAAGATGGCCGTATTCACGCCGATCACCTCGCCGTTCATGTTCAGCAGGGGTCCGCCGGAGTTGCCCGGATTGATGGCCGCGTCGGTCTGGATGAAGTGCTGAAACTGGCCGCTAGCGCCCGGCTCGATGGTGCGGTTTTTGGCCGAGATGATGCCGGCGGTGACGGTCTGCGAGAGCGCAAAGGGGCTGCCGATGGCCTCGACCCAGTCGCCCACCTGCGTGCTGTCGGAGTTGCCCAGCTTGACGGTGGGCAGCGGGGTGCTGGTGTCGATCTTGATGACCGCCAGATCGGTGGCCTTGTCGAAGCCGATGACGCGCGCCGGCCGGCCCAGATCCTGGCCGTCGGGATCGGTCGCGAGCTTGACATAAATCTTGTCGGCTTTTTCGATCACGTGGAAGTTGGTGATGATGTAGCCCTTGGGATCGACGATGAAGCCCGAGCCGAGCGACTCCTGGACCTGCCCGCCGTTGTCGCCGTTGTCAGGCGCGGGCATCTGCCCACCGAAAAAGCGGTTGAAAAAGTCCTGAAAGTTGTCCGGGCTCTGTCCCTGCTGCTGGCCCTGGTTTTGATCCTGGTCCTGGTCGTCGTTGCCGGGCTGCTGGGGCATGGCCTGAATGTGGCCATGAAAACCGCGGCCGCCCTTGCCCGCCGACTGCTTGGGGAGGGTCTGGGTGTTGATGTTGACCACCGCCGGCCCCACCTGCCGCGCAATCTTCACAAATTCATTGGGAGGCACGGCCGAATTGACGACCTTGAGGGGGGTAGCGTCGGCGCTGTCAATTTGCTTCTCCTGGCCGCGGACCCCGTGAGCGGCGAAGGAGCCGGCCACAATGGCGGCCGAGAGCGTAGCGAGCAAGACAAACGCTGAAGCGAGACGGCGTGTGCGCAGCCGTTCAAAGAGCGATTTCATGGGTTTGTTGACCTCTTTGTGTGCCAGCTTTGCGGCTGGGTTATTCAGCTTGTTCAGATTGCTCCATGCATTCATACTCAATGCTCCAAATTGTTCAGTTCGATGCACCAAATTGTTCAGCAAAATCCTTGAGATTGTTCAGATTACTGAATCCACCAACCCTTTCAGTATAGCCATTGGCGGGCCATCCCGTCCGGCTGGCGCCTCTCCTCAAGCCTCGGGAACCTCTGCACAAGGTCTTGTTGTGCTGTTTTGAAAGGGCACGGCTTTAGCCGTGCCGAATGAAGAAGCAATAGNNCCCTTTCAAAACTGAACTTGTGTAGAGCTTCCCTAACCCTGCTGAGCGCCGACCGGGAATAATCCTGGCCAGCGGATGCTCTCAGAAGCGGCAAAGGTAAATTCCCTATTTAAATAGACGCGACTGAGGCAAAAGTGTCGCATAGGTGTTGTGGCAGCTATTTTGCGTAGATTTCACAGGCAAAAATGCGCCAACGCCAGCAGAAATGTGGCAAAAGATGAGGCCGGCCGGAATTCGCATCAGGCCCTTGCCTCACCAGGTGGATTTAGCCCGCAAAACGCGCAAAAGGAATGACCTTGCCCTCACAATGC
>PMPH01000126.1 GCA_003161045.1 Acidobacteriaceae bacterium | reverse complement strand
CTGACCCCTGATCCCTGTTTTTCGAGGAGTCCGCCCCATGACCCTGCTCGACGCACCCGCTTTTGACTACGCCCGCGAACGCCGCCGAGTTGTGACGCTCTACAGCACGGCGGGGCTGCTCGTGGCGCTGTTTGTGGGCTGGTGGCTGGTGGCCGGCCGCCCGGTGGACTGGCCCTGGAGCTGGAACAACCACCTGCGGGGAAGAATGGCCGTGAACCGCTTCCTGACCGCGGTCGAGAGAAACGACCTCGACACCGCCTACGGCATCTGGATTCATGACAAGAACTGGCAACAGCATCCGGCCCAGAGCGGCCCCTACACCTTCGCGCGCTTCCAGCAGGACTGGAGTTCGCAAAGCTCGGACAACGAGTATGGCGCCATTCAGAGCCACAAGATTGTGGCGGCGCGTATGTACGGCAACGTGCTGCTGATGGCCGTGCTGATCAATGGGCGCAAGAGCAAGGCGCTCAACATCGACTATGACCCCAAGGCGCACACCCTGAACTTTTCGCCGCCCGACGTGGAGCTTTACCTGGGGCCGTAGCGAACGGCAGCCTTCTTCAATGAAGTTGTGCGCGCATTCCGTGAAAACCTCTGAGCCGCCTCAGCGCGGCGATGAACTCCGCCCCCGCTTTGTTGTGCGAAACTGGTTCTTCCGGCGAGCGGCCAGCAAGCCGTGGCTGCTGCGGAAGGCTCACAAATGCCTGTTCTGCGCTCTACCCTGATCGCACTCTCCCGCAACCGGCTGCTGCGCCGCTGGAGCGAACGCACCCGCCTGGGACTGCGGTTCAGCTCCCGGTTTGTGGCCGGCATGGAGATCGGCGATGCGCTGCGCGTGGCCGAGGCCCTCAACCGGCAGGGCATGGCCGTATCCCTGGATTCATTGGGTGAGAGCGTGACCTCGGAGGCCGAGGCCGTGGCCGCTGCCGAGGTCTACCACCAGTTGCTGGATGAGATCGCCGCGCGCCAACTCGACGCCAACATCAGCGTGAAACTGACGCAGATGGGGCTGAACCTGTCACCATCGCTGGCGGAGAGCATCATCGAGAGCCTCGTCCGTCATGCCCGGGCGACGGCTGGCTTTGTGCGCATCGACATGGAGGACTCGTCGCGGACGCAGGCGACGCTGGAGCTGGTGCGGCGACTCCACGAGCGGCCTGAGCTGCGCGGCGCGATTGGCGCCGTGGTCCAGGCTTACCTTTACCGTTCGCAGGCCGACATCGAGCAACTGGTGGCTGAGGGCGTGCGTGTGCGGCTGTGCAAGGGAGCCTACGACGAGCCGCCCGAGGTGGCCTTTCCGCGCAAGGCCGATGTGGACGCAAACTTTATCAGGCTCAGCGGCCTGCTCCTGGACAGCGGGGTCTACCACGGCCTCGCCACCCACGACGAGGCCATGATCGCCGCGATCAAAAGCTACGCCAGCCGGCAGGAAATCGCCCCCAGCCGCTTTGAATTCCAAATGCTCTTCGGGGTGCGCCGCGACCTGCAACGCAAACTCATTCAGGAGGGCTACAACGTGCGCGTTTACCTCCCCTTTGGCAGTGACTGGTACCCCTACCTGATGCGCCGGCTGGCCGAGCGGCCGGCCAATCTGCTCTTTTTGCTCAGAAACCTCTTCCGCTTCTGAGGCAGGCCCTGCCGCCTGGCGGCTTCAGAATTGCCCGGCGGCTTCAGCGCAGAGAAACCGCTCATTGCAGCGGCCCTCCTCCTCCGCCGGCCCCCTGCGGCGCTCATCCGGCCGGACAAATATACTCCGATGCGAGTATTCTGAAGAGTTGCACCACCATTTTCATTTCAGACAAGGAAAATCATGGCGGAGATAGCCGTTGAGGCCACCGAAGTTCCCGCGCANNTGCCCCAGGTCCGCGTGGCCGTTCTGGGCGCCGGCAAGATGGGCGGAATCCTGTTGCAGGCTTTTTTGAAGCAGAACCTTTTTGCTCCCGAGCAGATTCATGCCACCGTGGGCCACGCCGAGCGCGCCCTGGCCCTCAGCACGCAGTGGGGGGTGGACGTGACCACCAACAACCTGGAGGCGGTGCGCCAATCCGACCTGATTCTGCTGGGCGTCAAGCCCTTCCAGGTGCCGGCCCTGATGAAGGAGATTGCCCCTGCGCTGACGCCCTCCAAGACGCTGGTCTCCTTCGCGGCTTCGGTCAAAACGCGCGCCATTGAAGAGATGGCGGGCATGGAGATCGCGGTGATTCGCGCCATGCCCAATACGCCCGCCGCCCTGGGAGCCGGAGCCGCCGCCCTCTGCCGTGGACGCTTCGTCCGCGACGACCAGATGGAGCTGGCCGAGCGCATCTTCGAGACCGTGGGCCGCACCGTGGTGGTCGACGAGAAGCACATGGACGCCGTCACGGGCCTCTCCGGCTCCGGCCCGGCCTACATCTACATCATCATCGAGGCCCTGGCCGAGGCGGGCGTGAAGGTAGGCCTGCCGCGCGAGACGGCCACGCTGTTGGCCGCGCAAACCACCCTCGGCGCCGCCAAGATGGTGCTCGAAACCGGCTACCATCCGGCCCTCTTGAAGGACGCCGTGACCACCCCGGCCGGCTGCACCATCGACGGCATTCTGGAACTCGAGGAAGGCGGCCTGCGCGTCGCCCTCATCAAGGCCGTGATGCGCGCCACCGAGCGAGCCAAGCAATTGGCCGCCGGGTAGGGCGCCTCCCGCTGGGGCTGACTCGCTGACTTGCCGACTGGAGGAGGTTTCGCCGTGCGAGACCTCCTCGCCAACTCTAGAATTTTCAGGATAGGTAGAAGGCGGAAAACAGCCGTTGAGTGAATGCCCCTGGCGACTCTGCGGCAATCCTGAAAATGCTTCTGGCTGGCCCTATCACTCACTGACTTTCTGATTTTCCAATTCGCGAACCGGCGAACTGACTGACTCAATTTCCTTGCCCATTCAACGCCCAACCTGGCTCCCCTCTTACATCCCGGAACTGCAAGGGCTGCGCGGCCTCGCGGTTCTGGGCGTGGTCGTCTACCATTGCCATCCGCGCCTGGAGGGCACATGGATGCACGACGCCAGCCTATGGGGATGGTCGGGCGTCAATCTCTTTTTTGTGCTCTCCGGATTTCTGATTACCTCGATCCTGCTGGAGGCGCGGGAGAAGCCCCGCTACTTTCACAACTTCTATGGGCGCAGGGCGCTACGCATCTGGCCGGTCTATGTGCTGGTGCTGGTGGTGGTTTACCTCAACGCGCCTTGGTTCATCGGCCCCACGGTGACGGACGCGGTAAAGGCCGCGCCCTGGCTGGCGTACATCTTCTTTGTTCAGAATCTCTTTCACCTAACGCTGCCCCCGGCCATCAGCCCCACCTGGTCGTTGGCCATCGAGGAGCAGTATTACCTCCTCTGGGCGCCGCTGGTGCGCTTTCTGCGCCGACCGTGGATGCTGGCGAGCGTTCTGTTTGCCGCGCTGGTCTGCTCCCCGCTGCTGCGCCATCTGAACCCGGTCTGGATCTGGGGCTTGTGCACCCACACACTCATCAAACTGGACGGAATCGCCCTGGGCAGCCTGCTGGCCCTGGGAATCTTCACGCTTCCCCTGAGCCGCCGCGTCTGGCTCTGGATCGGCCTGGGAGCCTTCGCCGTGGGCATGACGACCGCGGCCACCGTGGCCGGCGGAACGTCGTTTCTCGATTCCGCGCTGGCGGTGGGCTTTACCGGGACGGTCCTGGCCCTGATCGCCTCGACCGGCGCCCGCAACCCGCTCCACGCCCTGCTGCGCCGCGGGCCTCTGGCCTTTTATGGCCGCATCAGCTACGGCCTTTACATGATCCACATCTCGGTCTTCATCTACTTTGGCTGGTTCGATCTGCGCATGAACCGCTACGGCATGGCCGGCAATCTGGCCATCGTGGCCTTCCGTCTGGCGGCCTCCACCGCGCTGGCCACCGCGCTCTGGTACGGCTTCGAGTCGCAAATTCTCAAACTGAAGCGCTATTTCTAGAACATTTCCAGCGTTCCTGTATGGCGTGCATCGTGCTATCCCACCCTAGCCGCAAAAACAAAAACGCGGCGAGGATGGGGCACCCAGACCTTACACTATCATCGAAAATGCTTTAGAGCGGAGCCGGAGCAGCCCGGACATAAGGACAGAAACCCCTTCGGGGCAGGGAGGTTCCCGACCGGTGCGGCCTTTTCTGGCCCCGATGGTAACAGCGCTGTCTACTTCGTTGTGCCGCAAGCCCTCCTTCAAGCCAGGGCATTGCTGCTTTCTTCCCGCACCTCTGGCTCTGCGTAAACCGGCGTTTCCGCAGTCGCTTCCTCGTCGGAGGCTTCCTCGTCCTCGCTGGCGTCCACCAGCTCCACTTCGAGCTCGGTCTTGCCATCGGCGCCACGGATGTACTCCACCGAATGCTGGTGTTGGTCGATGGATTCCTCGACCTCATGAAGAAACAAATCCGCTATGTGCACGCCATCGACCAGAACCAGCGTAGTGTTCTTCAGATGACGGGCCTGTTCCCGGATGAATTGCTCCAGCAGGCGCTTGGGAGCCAGCAGCTCCACGCACACCGGCAGCGTATTGACCGGAGTCTCCCCGTTGTCGTAGCTGACCCGGCTGGCGTCGCGCGTGTAGCCGATCTGCGACAGGTTGACCGCCGCATGGGCGACCCCGGTTTTCATCGCCGCCTGCACAAGATAAGTGGAAAGCGGCGTCTCGACGAGCCTTTGCCACCAGCGTTGACTCTTCTTGACGTCGCCGCGGCGAAGATAGATGCGCAGTGCGGAAATTGGACTGAAATGCTTTTCCACTATTCCTCCTTGTGGTTTGAAAATGTAGGCAATCCTGATTTGAGTTCATCGGCGCGCACTGTCTGCGCGCTCTCGCTGGCTTGTACGCGCGCGCGCAGGACATCCCTGGCCGAGAGAATTCCGATGAGCCGGTCCGTTGCCGGATCGACGACTGGAATATAGTCGTACGCGCCGTGCGCCAGTTCCTGCTCGACGATTTTCATCGAGTGATAGGAGCAAACGGTGCGGGCATGGCTGTCCATGATGGCGGTGACATGCAGTGTGGCCCACTGTTCGCGAGGAATCAGGCGCAGCGACTTCATGGCCGCCATGCCCAGGTACGTTCCATCCTTTGTGACCACCGGCAGTTCATCGAAGGTGTGTTCCATGATGGCCCGGTCATAAAAGTGCGCCAGCGCTTCCCCGGGCGACGCCACCACGATGCGGCGGGACATCCAATCGCTGCATGGCATGGTTGAGAGTTTTCCCTCGTCGGTATTGCGGTGGGCGCGCTGCGACTCCGAATTCGAAATGCCCGCCGCCACCAGGAAGGCCATCGAGGATGCAATCAGGCCGGGAACAACCAGGGCGGGGCTGCCGGTGGCCTCGGCGATGAAGACCGCGGCAAACAGCAGGCTGTTGTAACTGGCGCCGGTGAAGGCCGCAATTCCAATCAAGGTGAAGAGTCCCGGCTGGCTGGGGTGGAGCATGGCGTCGCAACAGGCTCCTAGGGCCGCGCCAATGGTGGCCGAAGGCACAAAGAAGCCGCCCACGCCGCCCATGCCAAAGGTGAATACGGTCACCAGCAGCTTGGCCACGAAAAGGAAGAGGCACATCCAGAGGACGTACTTGCCGTTGAGCAGCTGATTGGCCAGCGGAAGTCCCGCCTGCAGAGTGACGGGTGAATGGATCAGATAGAGCGTAAGCAGCGCGATGGCGCTGATCAGCACGCCGCCCACGAAGTTCTTGCAGATGCGCGGCGCGGTCCAGCCGTTATATCGCTTTCTCGTCCTCGACAGCAGGGCTAGAAACAGGTGCGACGCGAGTCCCCCCAGAATGCCGACCGGCAGGCACAGAAAGAGATCGCGAATGTTGATGTGATAGACGAAATGGATCGGAAAGTAGGGCGTATTCGGACGAAGAAAGCTGAAGGTGGCGTAGCTGGTGGCCGCGGCGACCAATCCTGGAATCAGGGCTTCATGGGCAAGATCGTGCTTGTAAGGCGATTCGATGCCCATGATGGCGCCCGTCAGCGGCGCGCGGAAAATGGCCGCGATGCCGGCCGCGGCGCCCACCATCAGGGTAGTCTCCGCCTTGCCATGGAATAAACTCAGACGCGGATTCTTGTTGATCTTGCCTTGCAGGTAGGATGTGATGGTCCCGCCCATCCATTTGCTCGCGCCCTCCATGCCGGCGCTCCCGCCAAATCCCATGGTGGCCAGCGAGGCCCCAATTTAGGCAAGGCCGACTTGTAATCGATCTGCTGATCGGGGCGATGATAGGCCCGCACCACTTCATCGGCCATCGACGAGGACTTCACCCGGAAGATGCTCATGATGGCGCCCGCCAGCACCATGGCGGCCATGGGCAGCAGGCAGAGAACCATCGGCGAGCAATGGACGGTAAAGGTCTTCCAGAGCAGCTCATTGACCGCCCAGTCATAGGCCGCGATCGCCAGGCCCACGAGGATGCCGAGGGGCGCCGCCGTCAGAAAGACATAGCGGGCGGTGCGAAAATGCTCCGTCAAACTATCGGCAAACGCATTGGGGCGCTCACGCGCAAAAGTGGACTTCAGCGAATGGGACATGCTGCTCCTTGGCCGTAAATCAGGACTGTAAAGTGGGGGCTGGGACTGGATAGAACCCGCTCGGCAACCGTTTCCCAGCCAGCATCATGGCCGGAAATGGGGCCTGAAGCTGTCAGTAAACAGGGGAAGAAACAGGGGAGGGAGTAAAAACCTGGGTGGGAGCAAGAGGCAGCGCCCTTGTGGACGCTCGGGGAAGCTCCGCCTGAATGCCCGAGTTCGGTCTTATGGATGCTGAAAATAGAGAAACCCCCACGAGAATGTAGGAGTCATCAGTCTTTCCATTTCGGAAGACGGTTAAAGGCGGATTCCATCACCTATCGTAGAGATACAGCAAATTGAGAGAAGAGTCAACTGCCGAATTGAGGCTCCAGCATCATTGCGGACGGCAGGCTGGGAGCGGGAAAGCCGCGGAAAGGCCCCGAGGGGCTTTTGGCATTGGGCCTGGATGCTCACGAATCGGGCGATTCCGCATCGTTTGCTCCAGGGTCAATGAGCATCTATTTTATTTCCAATAGCATGCAGTCAATCCTGCGAGGTGTGGTAGATTCAAGAAGGCGCACCACCCGCGGAGAGATGGCCGAGTGGTTTAAGGCGCACGCTTGGAAAGCGTGTGTACTTTAACGAGTACCGTGGGTTCGAATCCCACTCTCTCCGCCAGACTTTGATTCTAAAGGGTTTACATCAAGCGTTACTATACCTTGTTACTATTTTCGTTAAAAATCTCGATTTCTCAGTATTTCCTTTTAAGGAGAACTGAAATGAGAAATCGTATAGCAAAACTCTACATTCGCTCCAAGTTAGGGTATCGGAAGCCGGGAAAACGGCTCACTGACCTGCCCGAAGGAGAAACCTACACCCTGTTCTGGTACATCGGAACCAAAAAGAAGGCCAAGGCCGTTGGCCGCTACGCCGATGAGGCTCAGGTTGCCCTCATCAACCAAGAGGCGGCTCTCCGCCGCATGGCTGTCTCCAGCCCTGAACCGTTTGCGGTCGCACCAGAGCCCGAGAAGCCCACGGCATTAGGCCGGGACTTTCCCCAGGCCGTCAAGCTGTACTTGTCCGAGGTAAAGCGTGGCAAGTCTAAGAAGACCCATCTTGCCTACAGCATCGCTCTCCAAGGATTTTCCAAGGTGTGCAGGGCCCACACCATCGAGGGAATGACGCGCCAAGATGTACTCGCGTACACAAACATGCTCCGGGATGCCCACCTCACACCCCGCACCATCGCCAACCGCCTCGCCTTCCTCAAAACATTCTTCAAACACTTCGACCTCGCATGGCCGATGCTCAAAACCGACCGCGTGAAGTTCACGGAGAAAACCGTTGAGGCGTACACCATCGAGGACTTGCAGCGGCTGTTCGCTGCGGCAAATCAGGAGGAGTTTGAACTGTTTCAGTTCCTCCTCGGTACCGGAGTTCGGGAACAGGAAGCGATGTTCGCCGTGTGGAAGGACGTGGACTTCAACGGCAAATCCTTCAAGGTCACCGAAAAGTTCGATTTAGGGTTCACGCCGAAAGACAAGGAAGAAGGTTCTATCCCGATTCCAGATTCGCTCGTTGCCCTCCTTCAGGCTCGGCGAAAACGATACCCTGACACGCGGCTCATCTTCCCCCTGCCTGACGGCAAGCCGAACGGTCATATGCTCCGCACACTCCAGCGTCTGGCATTTCGGTATGGCCTGAACTGTGGATGTTGTTACAACCGTGCTGGTCAGTGCTGCAAGGACAAAGCGATGTGCCATCACTGGGGGTTACACAGGTTCCGCAAAACCTTTGCCACTATGCATCATGAGGCCGGTGTCCCTGCACGTACCATACAACGTTGGCTCCGCCACTCCAGCCTTGACACCACACTCCGCTACCTAGCTGGTGGCGATGATAAAAGTGAAAAAACTCGGCTGAAGGTCAACAACTCATTTGCGGGGATGGGGCAGACTCACTCGATTACAGTTTGATGTGATTTCTATACGTAGGCCGGGAGCAAGAGCCTCCGGCCTATATTTTTAAGGTCCGCTACTCCGAAGACCGACTATCAAGAAAGGCCGCGACCACGGATGGGTCGAACCGGAGCCGGTTGCCGATGCGGACATAAGCCAGTTTGCCGCTGGCCGCGTAGCGGCGTACTGTGGCGATGCAACTGCCGAGGATGTTGGCGACCTGCCGTACACTAAGCAGCGACCGCATGGAACGAAGTTCCTCTACTCTAGAACCTATCTCATAAAC
>PMPH01000031.1 GCA_003161045.1 Acidobacteriaceae bacterium | reverse complement strand
GGCCACTTACACCATCAATCTGTCTGCAGCTACCACACCCGCTTTTTCGGTGGCTGGCGGAACGTATAACTCGGCGCAGACGGTGAGCCTGACCGATGGAACCACGGGCGCGGCGATCTACTACACCACCAACGGCGCTACGCCTACGACCGGCTCGACGAAGTACACGAGCGCGATCAAGGTGGCAGCGACTGAGACCATCAAGGCGATTGCCGTGGCCTCGGGCTACACCAACAGCACGGTAGCCTCGGCCACTTACACCATCAATCTGCCTGCGCATGGGTTTTCCGTCGCGGTTTCTCCGGCGGCGCTCACCGTTCCGGCCGGGCAGAGTGGGACGGCTATCACAACGGCGACTCCGCAGGGCGGATTTGCCTCCCCTGTTTCGTTCAGTTGCTCGGGACTGCCTTCCGGGGCATCATGCAGCTTCTCCCCGGCAACCGTGACGCCCTCGGGCGCGGCGGCTTCGACAACGCTCACTGTGACCACCGCCACAACAGCCAACGCGGCTCTGCGCCACGGCGGGCAGCCATTGTTTCCCTTGACGGCGCTGGGGGCCGTTTTGTGCTGCTTTGGCTGGAAGAAGCGGCGCTGCTTGCCGGTGCTGCTGCTGGCGGTGAGCCTGATCGGGTTGGGCCTGGTTAACGGCTGCAGCAGTAGCTTCTCGATCGACGGGTCGTCTGCTTCGCCATCCTCGACATCGACGGTAACTGTGCTCGCCACGTCGGGTTCACAACAGAGCTCCACAACCTTCTCACTCACGGTGAACTGACGGCTCCCGGGCGGCGGGGCGCGCAAGATGGGCGCCTCGACTGCCGGGTGCGCCGCTTTCCTGTATCGTTTACTACTAGAGTCGCATCACCGGTCCTGCAGGTCTCAGAATCGAGATCAAGGGTACGCAGTGCCCAGCACCCGGATGAGTTTGCGCCAGCACGTAAAAAAACTATGCGCTATACAACAGAATTTTTGCTTTCGGCGATGGCGGCGGCGCAGTTTCCCGCGCCGGATGTGCCGGAGATCGCCTTTTTGGGCCGCTCGAATGTGGGCAAATCCAGCCTGCTGAACACGCTGGTGGGCGAGAAGGCGGCCAAGGTCTCGCAGACGCCGGGGCGGACGCGGGCCATCAACTTTTTCGCTCTTTTGGACCCCAGCCAGAGGCGGAAGCTGGTTTTTGCCGACCTGCCCGGCTACGGCTACGCCAAGATTTCCAAGTCCATCTCGGCCGGCTGGCCGGCTTTTATCGAGCCTTACCTGGCGATTCGCTCAACGCTCAAGCTGTGCGTCTGCCTGGTGGATTCGAATGTGCCCGCGCAGGAGAGCGACCGGCAGTTGATCGGCTGGCTGCGCGCGGCCGACCGCGAGTTCGCCGTGGCGGCCACCAAGATTGACCGGCTCAGCGGCAACCAGCGCACGCGCAACCTTCTGGCGCTGAAAACAGACTTGGAACTGGATGAGCTGCTGCCCGTCTCGGCCAAGACCGGTTACGGCGTGAAGGAACTCTGGGCCCGAATTGAAGCCGCCGGCGGTCAGGAAGGCTGAAGACGGCCCGCCGCTCTACCAACTGGAGTACGGCTGGCCGTCGGAGCCAAGTTCCTGCGAGCCGGAGTGGACGTTGTCGATGCCGGGGTCGGTCTGGTCCAGCGAATAGAGTGCGTCGCTGCTGTCGGTGACCCAGGTGTCCTTGGCGTGGGTGAACGGATCCTCGGGGATGGACTTCAGGTAGCCGTCCTGGATCAGATCGTCGAGCGACTGCGGCGCCTTCTGCTTGTCCATGGTGTAGGAGTCGATGGCCGCCCGTATCACGTGCAGGTCTTCTTTGAGCGCCGCTTCCCGGGCCTGCCGGATGGCGCCGACGAAGCTGGGCACAGCCACCATCATCAGCACGCCGATGATCGCCATCACGATCATCAGCTCCAGCAGCGTAAAGCCCGCGTCTTGTTTTAAAGTCCTTCGCACTGAATCCTCTGCTGCCAGACCGTCTGGCTACCAGTCCACGTACTTGGTTCCGTCCAGCGCCGTTCCCGTGGACTTGGAATAGACGTCGAAGACGCTCTGCCCGCCCCAGGAGTCCGATTTGGGGTCGTCCTGCATCGAGCGCAATCCCCACTCGGCTTTGCCGGTCATGGGGTCCACCGGAATCCGGCGTAAAAACTTCAGCTTCTTGCCCTGCACGTCCACGCCGTTGACCAGCGTCTCCAGATCGGGCGGGTAGCCCTGGCTTTCCAGCTTGATCTGGAAGGCGTTCCGGTCGGCCGCGTCCTTGTACTTGTCGATGGCGTCGCGCATCATCCACAGGTCATAGTGCAGCATCCGCTCGTTCTGGCGCTTCACCTGGAAGCGCGCCACGGGTACCGCTGCCGAGGCCAGAATGGAGAGAATCGCCACGGTCACAATCAACTCGACCAGCGTGAGACCTTGCTCGCGAGGGCGGTTGATCCGGATTGGCCGGGCCTGCTTCATTGCTACGAACCACCTTGCGAATCGTGCTAGTCGAGGGTTGAGGTTTCCCACCCTAGCCGCAAAAACAACGACGCGGCGAAGGTGGGGCACCCGGGATTCGAGGTCTCCCAGGCCGCAAAATCGAGACCTGGGGCACCCTGCGCTCAGGATGATGGGCCACTGAGCATTTTGGACCGCTGGAACCACCTCTCATCGCTCTACTTCACCTGAATGCTGACCTGCGCGCCCTGGACCGGCAACTGCGTCCGGGCGCTGGTGACCGCTCCCGGACGGGTAATGGTGATAACGCTTGCCCCTGCGGCCTTGGCCTGGAAGGTGAGGACGCAGACCACGCCTGTTCCGCTCACCCCGGCCACTCCCGGCGGCCGCGAGACGCTGATTTTGATTGAGCCTGGCCCGTCGTCGCGGTGAACCAGCGCCACGGGCTGCCCATCCCGGCCCAGGAAATCTCCTTTATCCACGTTGAGCAGCGAAAGTTTGGCCGCATCATACTCGATCTGCAAGGGAACCAAGGCGATGTCGGTTCCTCCATTCAGCACCACCGGCAGCTTGAAGTCGGCGCCGGCGGCTACCGGACCAGGCTGCGGCGCGAAGGCGAAGCTGACCCTAGCCGGTTGCGAAGTGGAGGCTGGCAAAGCGGCCTGCGGGGCGGTTGCCGTTGCCGCGGTTTTTCCATTCGTCTCCGCGGCCTGGAGCAATTCGGCCATCGCCGCCGGGGCGGCTTCGGTGGCGCTCTGGCTGGAGATCGTGCCCACGGCGGACCGCGGCCGGGCCAGGGAAACCGGAGGCGGATTCGAGCCTGGCTCTTCGCTGGGAATGTGGCGCAGTTCGATCGACTGGCCGGCGCCGGTGTCGATGGTGCGCAGATTCACCGGCTCCAGATCCTGCGAGCGGACGACGTGCGGCACTATGACGAAGACGATCTCATCCTCCTGGATGGTGTGGTCCTTTGAGCCGAACAGGTACTTTAGACCCGGAATCGCGCTCAATCCCGGAACGCCTGTCCAGGCTACTTGGTCAGTCTTATTCACCATGCCGCTCAGCACGCTGGCCTCGCCCTCGCGCAGCCGGATGACCTGTTCGCTGGTCTTCTGGGCGATGATCGGCTCGGTCACGCCGCTGATGGTCGAGGAGCCGTTCAGTGAACTGTCCTCGATCTTGATCTTCAGCGTCACATCGCGGTCAAAGTGAATGGTCGGCGTCAACTCGATGTTGATGCCCACATCCTGGTACTGGAACTGCGTGTTGACCAGCGAGCTGATGGTCGAGGTGGAGGCGCCGGTCTGGTAGGAGCCGGTGGCGATCGGGATGCGCTCGCCGATCTTCATCGTCGCCTTCTGCTGGTCGGTGCAGCGAATGCGCGGATTGTCCAGAATCTTGGTATTCGAGTCGTTCAGCAGTATGTTCAGCTGGGCCGAGCCGACGGTGACGGCAAAATTCGAGGCCTTCAGGTGGGCCAGGTCGTAGAGCGTTGGCGTGATGGTGGTGCTGGTGCTGGTGCTGGTCGATGAAGAAGAAGACGAAGTGCTGGTCGAGGTCCCCTGCAAGGCTACGGAGACGTTGCTGGGCCAGGCGATGCCGAGGTTCTTCTCCCAGTTCTTGCTCACCTCCAGAACGGCGATGTCCACCACCACCTCGGCACGCGGCTTGTCCAGGTCGTTGATCAGTTTTTGCGCCAGCAGCAGCTCATCTGGCGTGCCGCGGATCACGATGGCGTTCTGGCCGGCGACCGCGTAGGCCTTGGCGTTGGGCAGCACATTGCGAATGGCGGTCTGCACGTCGGTCAGGTCGTTCTGCTGCCAGGCGTTCGACAGGTAGAAGGTCTGAACCGCCTCCTCATCCAGCTCGGTGCGCTTGGTTTTGGTGTTCTGGGCGACAAAAATTGTGTTGTTGGTGACCGGCCGCCAGAAGGTGTTGGAGATGGTGCCCATAATGCGCAGCGCATCCACCAGCGACACGTTATTCAGATCCACCTGAATGCGCTTCGACTGGAAGTCCGGATCAAACAGAACATTGATTCCGGCGGCCTTGCCGATGGCCTGGTAGACCACCTTGGCGTCCTCCTGCATGTGCAGCGTCAGGGGCTCGCTTGAGACCGGCTTGAGCTCAGCTGGCGCGCCCATCGAGTCGATCTCCTGCTGGACCCCGGCCGCTTCGGGAAGGCTGGTCTCGGAGGCGGCCGTCACTTCGCCGTTCTTCTGCCGTAGCTTGGCGATCTCCTGCTGCGCGGCCTCGTTGCTGGAGTCGATCTCGGCCGCGCGCAGAAACTCCACCAGCGCTTCCGGCTCGCTGCCGGCCTCCAGCAGCTTGCGGCCCTTGGTCATGTGCAGCGCCGAATCGGTAACCCGCACCCGGTAGAGCGCGGTACGGTAGCGCAAATCCTTGGGGTTCTTCTTGTAGGCTTTCTGGTAGTTGTCGAAGGCGGCGTCGTAGTCCTCGCGCGCCTCGGCGTTTTGGGCGCGCTTGAAGAAGCTGCTGGCCGACTCGGCGTGCAGCAGTGCGCCCGACAGGCCGAAGACGGCCAGGACGGCAAAAAACGCCATCCAAAATGCCGTCCCGGAGAAGAGGGACTTCGAAAAAACGGATGCGGAGGCAGCCGGAGCAGCAACGCGGCTTTTCATCGAACTCCCNNAGAAATTCTCATCCAACGATGCCCCATTTTAGCAAAGCCCCGCTGGGACGCGGTTGAAAGCACGGTTTACCGCTCGGCTGCCGCCGTCCGGTCGCTCGGAGCAGGCCCTCAAAGCCACTTGAATGCTAGGATTGAGATTCGAGGATGCCGCGCCATGGCCCGTCAGACCAGCCACGTGATTGTTCAGCCGACGACCCCCGGCCCGCAGAAGCCGGCCCGGCCCCGCGACCCGGTGGCCTCCGGCGAGCGGGACGCCGCGCACAATCGCATGGCCAGCCACAACTACTTTATTCTCGAGAAGTTTGAAGCCGGCGTGGCGCTGCGCGGGACAGAAGTGAAATCGATCCGCGAGGGCAAGGCCAACCTCAAGGACTCCTACGGCCTCATCCAGAACGGCGAGGCCTTTCTGCTCAATCTTCATATCGGCCCTTACTCCCATGGCAACATCTCCAACCACGACGAGACGCGCACCCGCAAGCTGCTGCTGCATCGCGAAGAGGTTCGCAAGCTACTATCGAAGACGCAGATCAAGGGCCACACGCTCATCCCCACCCGGCTTTACTTCCGCAACGGGCNNAACGCCAGCAAGCACCGCATGGGCCGATAGCGGATTCTTCGCCGCAAATCAGCGAATTTCCGGCTGAAGCAGCCTGGCGGCGGCGTGGCTTTCCAGGCTGGCGAGGCTTTTCGAACTCTGGACAATAAATTGATGGAGAAAACGCCGCTCGGAAACGGTCAGATTCCCCCTATTCCGCAGCCTCTGTAATATTCGTTTCACACTTCCCGCTTCAGCCGGTATGATGAACTGGCCTTCAAGCAACAATTCATTTTTGCAGTTTCCTTTTCAGCAAGGACCGGCCTCGCAGTGCGGAACGAGTGCGCTGCCGGTCCGGGCAAGTCACTTGGAACGTATTCCTCCGGCAATCGACCATGGCGGCGCGAATACCTCGCCGGATCTTTGCGCAAGATCCGCGGTAGGACCAAAGAGAAGATGATGAACGCTCAAAACTCATTGAACGCGATCTCTCCGGCCCGGTTTTCCAACTCTCCGGCGCTCTCGCTCGCCAACGCAGGGAAGGCCCTTCTTCTGCTCCTGCTCGCCTCCACCTCCACCCTCGCCTTTGCCGTTCCTCCGAACTCCGGCAAATCCGGCAACCAGTACGTGAACGGCGCCGAGGGCGTGCGGGGGCCCACGATTCCACCGCCGGGAACCTATCTCCGCTGGTACAACTACAACTACGATGCCAACACTATCAAGGACGCCAACGGCAACCCGCTCCCTGACGATCTGAATGTCAATGTAATCGCCAGCATTCCGCGTCTCATCTGGGTCTCGCCGCAGAAGCCCCTGGGAGGGAACATGGTGGCTTCGGTGCTGATCCCCATCGCCTACGAGGATGTGAAGATTGGCGTCGCGGACTACCATCAGCACGCCACCCACCTCGGCGACCTTCAGTTCACCACCCTGCTTGCCTGGCATGGAAAGCGGTACGACCTGGCCGGCGGCTCGGATTGGTTTCTTCCCACCGGCGCCTGGAATGCGAGCAGCCAGGTGAAGCCGGGCGGCGATGAGTACACCATCATGCCCGACCTGGGAGTGACCTACTACCTCGATCCCCAGCGGAAATGGAACGCCTCCCTGCTAGCCCGTTTTGAATACCACACCGAGAAGCTCCATCAGGACATTCACATGGGCGACGATTTCCATTTTGAGTGGGCCGCCGCGCGCGCCCTGGGCAAAAAGGGAGTGGAAGTGGGCGCCACCGGCTACGCGCAGTGGAAGGTCACCGACGACACCGGCACGGGCGTGACCTGGCGGGGAACCGACCATGACCGCGTCTTTTCCGCCGGTCCGGAGCTGGACGCGCCGCTGCCCGGCACGGAGATCCACATGCAGATGCGTGGCGAGGTCGAGTTCGGAGCCCGTTCGCGCACCGCCGGCGAGGCGATCTGCGTGATCCTCACCCGGCGCTTTTAAACCAGCCCGTGCCGGTCTCCGATAGGTCCTGGGCCGCCGTCAATGCCAGCAAGAGCATTTTCACTTCACGTGTGGACGCTGCGGCTTGGCCGGTTGCTGACCAGACCATGAAAAATTGAAAGCGGAGCCGCCTCGACGCGAGCCTTTCGCGCGTCCCCGCGCATCAGTGAAATAATGAGCACCATGCGGACCCAATTGTCATTTGCTCCCCTTGCTGGAATAGAGACTGAACTGCTGGCCGTTCTGGCCGCTGACACCCAAACCGCCAAAGGCCGCGAGGCCAAAGCTGCGCCCGTGCTGATGACCGCCGACCCGGCCGTGCAGGCCGCCGCGGCCGCCCTGCTCGCCAGCGGAGAGTTCAAGGCCGGGGCCAACGAGACGCTGCTGCTGCACGCGCCGGCTGGCCTGACCGCCAAGCGCCTGCTGCTGGTTGGCCTGGGCAAGCAGGCCAAGGTTACAGTGGACTCGGTGCGCTCGGCCGCCGGGACTGCCGTCCGCTTCACCAAGCCGCGCGGCATTCGCGAGCTGGTCTTCGCACTGCTGGAATTCGCGTCTAATGTGACGGAAACAGCCCCTGGCGGGACGGTCCCCGAGGCGCTTTCCGCCGCGCGCAGTGCTCGCGCCGCCGTCGAAGGAGCTTTTGTGGGCGACTTCGACCCCGACACCTATCGCAGCGAGCGCAAGGACCAGAGCGTGGAGTCGTTCACGGTGGTTGTGCCCGCCACTGCGGAGAAAGCAGCGCTAGAGGCCGCCTTCGTCGAGGCCGCCATCATCGGCGAAAGCCAGAACTTCGCCCGTTCGCTGGTCAACGAGCCGGGCAACAAGCTGACCCCCACGATTCTTGGGGAACGCGCCGCCCGGATGGCCGCTGAAGTTGGCCTTGGCTGCGAGGTCTACTCCACCGAAAAGCTGCATGAGCTGAAGATGGGGGCCTTCTGGAGCGTCTCGCAAGGCTCGGCCGAGCCGCCCGCCTTGATCGTCCTGCGCTATGAGCCCGAAGGCGCGGCAAGGGACGATGGCCGCCCGGTTCTGGGCCTGGTCGGCAAGGGCATTACCTTCGACTCCGGCGGAATTTCGCTCAAGCCGGGCGCCGATATGGACAAGATGAAGTACGACATGGCCGGCGGCGCGGCGATGCTCGGCGCGATGCGGGCCATTGCGCTGCTCAAGCCCAGGGTGCGCGTCCTGGCCGTCGTCTGCGCCGCTGAGAATATGCCCGACGGCAAAGCGCAGAAGCCCGGCGACGTGCAGACGGCTATGCCGTTTGCCGCTGACAAACCCGGCAAAACCATTGAAATCATCAACACCGACGCCGAGGGGCGGCTGGTGCTGGCCGACGGCCTCACCTACGCCCGCCAACTCGGTGCCACTCACCTGATCGATGCCGCCACGCTGACCGGCGCCTGCGTCGTGGCTCTGGGAATGGTCAACGCCGGAGCCTTCGCGAACGACGACGCGATCTGGGCCAAATTCGACGCGGCGCTGGCCACCTCGGGCGAAAAGTTCTGGCGGCTGCCCCTGGGCGAGGAGTACGCCGAGCAGATTAAGAGCGAGATTGGCGACATCAAGAACACCGGCGGACGCTGGGGCGGCGCCATCACGGCCGCCGAGTTTCTGAGGGTCTTCGTCGAAGAGACACCGTGGATTCACCTCGACATTGCCGGGCTGGCCTGGGTGGAAGACGCGAAGCCGTACATCGCCAAGGGGCCGAGCGGCGTCGCCGTGCGCTCGATTCTGGAGTGGGTGCGCAGCTATGCGGAGTAGTCCCCGCCCCCGGAAAGCTCTTTGGCCGGGTTGGCCGACGGCGTAAAGCCAATCAGCGGCATCGGCACAGTAAACAGCCTGCGCGGTCCAGGCAGTTGCCAGCCCGGACGATTGTCCCGTGACCGCTGGCCAAATTCAAGGGAACTGTCGGCTGGCGCACGCGATAATGCCGATTACCATTCTGGAAACTTTGGTGACATGGGAGTGGCGGGAAAACTCCGGTAGAGTGAGCATGGCCCATTTTGGGGTTCGGGATGCCGACTATGGAAGCTTCAAAACCAACGTTACCGCCTTTGTCCATGCATTCCTACCAGGCCTCTGACCGGCAGGAAGTGCGTTGCGCGGTGCGTTTTCCTCTTGCGCTGCCTGTAGTTTTGTCCTCCGGCAAGGGTGAGATTGCCGCCGTCACCCGAAATGTCTCCGCCAGCGGCGTGTTTTTTGAGTTGGACAGCCCGGTTCAGGTGGGGTTGGAGATCCATTTTTCCCTGCGCCTGCCCGGTGAGGTGTTGGGTACATCTCACGATGTTCTGGTTTATTGCCAGGGGCGTGTGGTACGCTGCTCCATGAACCAAAGTAACTATCAGGCCGCCGCTACAATCGACGAGTATCGATTTGCCGAGCAGTGACGGCCAGAGTAGGCTTGGCAATAACCGCTTATGGACCTTTTGGACGATTCTGCTGACGGCGAAATGATCGACGCTCCGGTCAAGCCAGGGACGATCCGGGTTATTCTCGCGGACTCCCAGGCGATCTACCGCGTCGGCATTCGCAAGGTCTTTGCGCTCGAAGACGATCTTCGCGTCGTGGCCCAGGCTGATTCACTGGAGAATCTGCGTGCGGCCATCGAGCGCTACCCCACTGACATCGTGCTCCTCGAGGGCAGCTTGCTGGCCGGCACAGCCAACGTCATTCCCGAGTTGCTGCGCGTCGCTCCCGATGTGAAGCTGATTGTGCAGGCTGTGGCGGCCGACGAGAACCAGACCGTCGAGCTCTACCGCCGCGGCGTCCGCGGCATCGTCAACCGCTCCATCTCGCCCGACCTGCTGGTCAGGTGCGTGCGGCGGATCGCGGCCGGCGAGACCTGGATCGACAATCAATCGGTCAGTTGGGTCATCGAGGCCTATCGCGCCCAGGCCGCCGCGCTGGTCAGCCCGCGCACCCAGCCCAAGCTCTCGCCCAAGGAGATGGCCATTATTACCTGCATCACCCAGGGAAAGCGCAACAAGGAGATTGCCTTCCAGTTGGGGACCACCGAGCAGGTCATCAAGAACTATCTGCGCAAGATCTACGACAAGCTGGGCGTCAGCGACCGGCTGGAACTGGCCCTATATTGCCTGCACAACCGGATTATTCAGACCGATGCGGACGAGGAAGCAGTGGCGCAGAAGCTGCTGGGCCAGTAGAGCGTCCAGATTTTCACTTTTTGCTCCCTCGACGCACTCTTCCTCATAGGAAATCCCTGCTTAAGTGGCTGTCTTGAAAGGGCACGGCTTTAGCCGTGCCGCAAGACGCAAGCGGTGAAAGGGCGGCTTTAGCCACCGAGGGAACGTAAATTATAGAAAATACATTCTCTCATGGGCTAAAGCCCGAAGGTTTTTGGGGCAATTGAAGGGTGTGGCTGAAGCCACGCCCTATCAAAACATGGCCGGATCGATTTGTGCAGAGGCTCCCTAGCGCGCTTCCTCATGGCGTTCGCGATTGCGCTCGCGGATCATCTCCAGCAGACGAATCAACTCCGCCAGCTCGGCCTGCTTCAGATGCCCCAGAAGTTCTCGGGGAAGGCGAACAATTACCGGGTCCATTTCCTCGAGCAGGCTCAGCCCAGCCGCGGAGATTTCGGTCCAGACCACACGCCGGTCATCGGAGTCGCGCCGCTGGCGAATCAGTTTGCGCGTCTTCAGCCGCGCCAGCAGGCGCGTAATGTCCGGTTCAGCGGCGATCATGCGGCGGCCGATGGCCGAGCAGGTCAGCCCGCCGGGATGCGCGCCGCGCAGGATCCGGAGCACGTTGTACTGCGTCGAGGTCACGCCCCAGTCGCGGGTCTTCAAGTGAAAGGCGCGATTGAGGCAGTCGGCGGTGCGCAGCACGTTCAGCAGAGCCTCCTCCTCCAGGCTGGCGAAGGCGCGCTGCTGCGCGATTTCCAGTTTCAGTCCTGCCATGGGCGGCCTCCCGAAGCGGCCATCAGGTCGCGTTTACTGCTTGACGACATCCAGATCGATGGTGAGTTTAACCTCATCGCCCACGATAGCCGCCGGGTACTTGCTTCCGATACCGAAGGCCGTGCGGCTGATGGTGGTAGTGGCGGAAAAGCCGCAGTGCGGCTTGTGGTCCTTCAGGCCCGGAACCGGCCCGCTGGGGCCTTCCACCTCCAGAACCACCGGCCGGGTGACGCCATGCAGGGTCAGGTTACCGGTCACCGTCAGGCCGCTGCCGTTCTTCACAACGCGGGTGCTGGTGAAGGTGGCCGTGGGAAAATTCGCCACATCAAAAAAGTTTGCGCTCTTGAGGTCGGCATCGCGGGCCGGCACGCCGGTATCCACGGTTGCGGTGCCGATGGTGGCCGTGACCGTGGACCTGCTGATTTGCGCTTGGTTCCACACGAGAGTGGCCGCCACATTGCCGAAGCGGCCACGTACGTTGGAAATACTGAGGTGGCGAATGCTGAAGTCAACCTCGCTGTGCATGGCGTCGCTGGTCCAGGTGGAGATGGGAGCGGAGGTTTGCGCCAGGGCCAGGGGAGTCGCCAGCGCCAGAATGCCCGTTACAAACCATAAACGCTTCATTGTCAAATCCTTTCAGTATGGGGCCGGAGGGCCGTTCTTGAGGTTGCGGGCAGAGCGGAGGGGGTAGCGCTCGCCAGGGCTGCGCGGGAGCGGCAGAAATGGCTACCTCGCCGCGCGTAACCTTCTTGTGCATATTAAGATGGCGCGGGCGGGTTATTCGTTGCAACAAATACTCTGGATTTCCGAATTATTTTTCACCTGACTCGTCTACCGGAAACAGAAAATGCCATTTTTCCCCCTCGGTTTCCGGTTTCGAACCGGCAAAAAGGAGCAAGAGCGTGGCGCTAGATGAGAATTCAGTACTCGCCGTCTGCTATTCTCCCTTTTATGTCTGTTCTAAATGACTTCCGGCGACTTACAGGCTCCCAGCGGCACACCTTTCTGGCGTCCTTCCTGGGCTGGACGATGGATTCGCTCGACTACTTCATCCTGATCCTCTGTGCTCCGGCCATCGCCGCCGAATTCCACACCAAGCCCTCGGCGGTGATGGGCGCGGTCTTTCTGACGCTGGCCTTCCGGCCAGTGGGCGCGGTGCTGTTTGGAGTGCTGGCCGACCGCTATGGCCGCCGCCCGGTGCTGATGATGAATATTCTCAGCTTCTCGGTGATCGAGCTGGCCTGCGGCTTTGCGCCCTCGCTCACTGTGCTGATGGTGCTGCGCGCGCTGTTTGGGCTGGCGATGGGCGGCGAGTGGGGGGTGGGTGCGGCGCTGGTCTTCGAGACGCTGCCCAAGGGTGGCCGCGGCTCCTTCTCCGGCATTCTGCAGGAGGGCTATGCGCTGGGTTCGATGCTGGCCGCGGGCGCCTTCGCCCTCTTCTTCCATTCGATTGGCTGGCGGGGGCTGTTCATCCTGGGGGCCACGCCGGCTCTGCTGGTGCTCTATGTGAGGATGCGGGTCAATGAGTCGCCGGTCTGGCTGGAAGGGAAAAAGCAGCGGCTGGCGCGGGCCGCCGGGGCCGTCCGGCCTGCCGGGCAGCCCAGTCTGCTGGCTTTTCTGCCCACCTTTCTCTTCCTGATCCTGCTGATGACCGCCTTCATGAGCTTTTCGCACGGCACCCAGGACGTGTATCCGACCTTCCTGCTCACCCAGGCCAGGCTCTCGCCGGCAACCGTCGGGCTGATCGGGGTGCTCTACGGCTTCGGCTCCCTCGCGGGCGGCTTTGTCTTTGGCACTCTTTCAGAGAAATGGGGCCGCAAGCGCGCCATCATCGCCGCGGCGCTGTTGTCGATTCCAGTGATTCCCCTTTACGCCTATGGCCACTCGGCCCTCTCGCTGGGCGTGGGCGCGGTGCTGATGCAGTTCATGGTGCAGGGAGCGTGGGGCGTGGTGCCGGCCTACCTCACCGAGTTGTCACCGGCTCCGGTCAGGGCCACGGCTCCGGGCCTGGCCTACCAGTTGGGCGGACTTCTGACTGCGTATAACGGCAAGGCGCAGGCGCTGATTGCCGAACGCACGGGCAACTACCCGGCCGTACTGGCGTTTACGGTGACCGTGGTAGCGCTGTTGCTGGCCGGCCTGGCCTCGCTGGGTCGCGAAGCCAAGGGGCGGGAGATGACGGCGGAGTGAGCAAGGGTCCGTGCTCTACCGCCGATACAAGCCGATCAGTTCGCCGCGCGCCAGGACGTGCCCTTGCATGGCCTCTTCCACCTGTGCCCGCGTTGCTCCCACGGGCAGATTCAACTTTGAATCGAGCGCGTAGAGCGTGAAGATATAGTGGTGCGCCGCGGTTCCCGGAGGGCAGGGGCCTCCATAGCCGAGGCTGCCGAAGCCGTTGCGGCCCTGGCGAGAGCCGTCGGAAAGCTCACCCCGCGCGGGCAGGCCCTGGGGCAGCGAGCGCGTTGCGGCGGGCAGGTCATAGAGCACCCAATGAGTGAACGTGCCGCTAGGCGCATCCGGATCGGTGACCAGCAGCGCAAAACTCGCCGTTCCGGCCGGAGGCGCGCTCCAGGCCAGTTGCGGAGAGGTTTCCTCGCCGTCGCAGGTGAATTTGCCTGGAATCTGGCTGCCTTGAAAACTGGAAGTGGTCAGTTTCATCCTCTGCTCCTTTGCCGTGCTCCCGGAGGCGCGGCAACCGGGCAGCGCCGCGGCCGCCAGCAAAAGCCCAGCCGCAAGGCCCCACGCCGTTGTCCGCAACGGAATCCTGCCGGGAAGCCCGCTTCCACAGATTTTCGCCGCTCGACGCATAAGCTGTCCGCCTCTCCGGGAGATTTTGCCGATTCTCGGAGTCTGACCCGCATTTTAGAGCATTTTCGGAATCAACGCAGCCTTGAGAATCTGATCGTTGTGGCTTTCACCCGGAAAACCATTCGGGCTCGCGGCCGAAAACGCTGCCGAAAATTCGTCTGCGGGTAACATTGCGTGGGCATAAATCTGTATGATTGATGGGTTCGGCCCAATCAAGCGCCGCGCCGGCGGCAGGACGCATTGCGCGGCTGGGCGCCATCGCGGGGCGCAGCAACTCCGCCGCTCTCCGCTCGCGCCCTCCGTTCAGCACGGCCGGCCGGAGCGGGAGTCAATTTTCTGGGCCGCATCAACAGGAGAAGATCGCCATGCCGCGCATTCATTTTCAACTTCAGCTCGCCGAACTCAAGGACAAGCTGCTGGCCATGGCGGCTCTCTCGCAGCAGGCGGTCGAGTCCGCCGTGGACGCCTACCTGCAGCGCGACAAGGGCCTGTGCCGCTTCGTCAAGCAGAATGAGAGGGCCATCAACACCGCGCAGCGCGAGCTGGACGAGATGGCCTACGACCTGCTGGCCAAGGAGCAGCCCANNCCCATGGCCATCGATCTGCGCTTCATCCTGGCGGTTATCAAGATCAACGGCGATCTGGAGCGGATCGGCGACCAGTCGATGGCCATTGCCCGCCGCACCAAGGAGATCATGAAGCACGAGGAGATTGAACTGCCGGTGGATTTTGCCGCCATGGGCGAGGTTGTCGGCCGCATGATCCGCTCGGCGCTCCAGTCCCTGCTGGAGGGTGACGCCCGGCTGGCCGAAGAGGTGCGCGAGATGGACGACGAAATCGACCGCATGAACCGCCGCGCCTACGACGACCTGCTGCGGCTCATCCAGCAGAAGCCGGGCTTCACCCAGCAGGCGATGAAGGGCATCCTGGTGGCCAAGAACCTGGAACGGATCGCCGACCACGCCTCGAATATCGCCACCGATGTCATCTTCTGGATTCGCGGCGCCGATGTGCGCCACCAGTTGAGCATGGCGATGGATTGAGAAAAAGCAGGGAACAGGGTGTAGAGGGTCGGCGGGGCCACCTTCAGAGCAGGGCTATCGCATGAAGAAGGTTTTTTGTCGCTGAGATTGATTTCTTTCAGTGCCGAAATGTGTTCCTCATAGGAGCGCGGGCGTCTATTTCTCCCTCCAACCTGGCAATTCCAGAGAGATTTTCCCCCTTGGATTTTCATTTTGGGAAGTAAGGCTCATCGCCCACCTGCTCAAGATGGGCTCTCCGGTCCCGATTTCACGTGCATAGGATTCCCATGCCCCTCGAAGCGGGGCGCAGCTTTCGGCGAAGTTCTGGAGGAAGGCCTCGAACTCCTCCAGCGGCAGCGGCCGGCTGATCAGGTAGCCCTGGAAGGCATGGCAGCCGAGAGCGGCCAGAAAGCTCCGTTGCTCTTCGGTTTCCACGCCCTCGGCGACCACCGACAAACCCATCGCCCGGCCCAGGGAGATGATGGTTTGCGCAATGGCGCCGCTGGTGGCGTCCACCAGAATGTCGCGCCCGAAGGCCCGGTCGATCTTCAATTCGTCCAGGGGAAGGCGCTTCAGGTAGGCCAGCGACGAATAGCCCGTGCCAAAGTCGTCCAGGGAGAATCTCAAGCCATGCGATTTGAGTTCGGTCATCTTGGCGATGATGTCCTCGATATTGTTCGCCAACATGCTTTCGGTGAGTTCCAGCTTGAGGTTTTCCGGATTGGCTCCGGCGCGATCGAGGGCCGCCAGCACCTGTTCGACGAACCCCGGTTGGCGGAACTGCAGGGCGCTGATGTTGACTGCTACGGATAGATGGGCTGTGTTCTTTTGGCCTGCCCATGACGCAATTTGTGCGCAGGCGGTTTCCATAACCCAATCTCCCACAGGCAGAATCAACCTCGATTCCTCGGCCGGGGGAATGAACTCGTCCGGAGGCATGATGCCGCGGGCGGGGTGTCGCCAACGAATCAGGGCCTCGGCGCCCGTCAAGCGGCCCCACTCCACTTGAGGCTGATAGTAAAGCAGGAACTGGTTTGTCTTGATCGCCTGGCGGAGATCCTCCTCCATCGCGGCGCGGGCGTTGACGGCAGCCTGCAAGGCCCGGGAGAAAAAGCGTATGGTATCGCGGCCGGCCGCCTTGGCCTGATGCAGGGCAATATCGGCCTGCTGCAAGATTTCATCGGTGCTGTTCCGTCGACCTCCGAAGATGGTGATCCCGATGCTGCAGGTGCTGCGGCATTCACGGCCCTCGAGCAGGTAGGGATTATGAATTGAAGCCAGAATCTTCTCGCCGACGGCCTCGGCCTGCGCCGCGGCTTCCTCGGGGACTTCGCTCAGGTCTTCGAGTATGAGCAAAAACTCATCTCCGCTCAGCCGGCCCACGGTGTCGGCTGCGCTGACGCAGGCGGCGATGCGCCGGGCGGCCTCCTGAAGCAGCAGGTCGCCTGTTTGATGGCCGAGTGTGTCGTTCAGCGTTTTGAAGTTGTCCAGATCGATGGACAGCAGCGCTTGCGAGCGGCCGCTTCGGACGCTGGCGACCAAGGCCTGGCGCAACCGCTCCAACAGAAGACGGCGGTTGGGCAGAGCTGTTAGCGGGTCATAGAAAGCCAGATTTCTGATCTCCTCCTCCGCCAACTTGGCATCGGAGATATCCCGGGTAATGGAAAGAACGCAGGGAGCGCAGTCAAACTCGAACACCGACGCCGATATATGCCCCCAGAAGATATCCCCGTTCTTCCTCCTGAACCGGGCTTCCAAACCACGGCAAATCGAATTCTGGCGCAGCATTTCTGTTATTTTCTGCCAGTCGCGAGCATCTACCCAGATCCCCAGTTCCAGCGGAGTTCGGCCAATGATTTCTTCGCGTTCAAATCCTATGTTGTCGAGAAAAGCCTGATTGGCGTCAATATATTTCCCATCGCTCAGGCGGCTGATAGCGATGGAGTCGAGGCAGGTCTGGAATGCGGTGTGATAGCGCTCCTCGCTCAACCGCAGTGCTCCCTGAGCCGCTGCCAGGCTCTCCTCGACTGTCTTGCGGGCATTGATGTCTTCAACGACGGCGATGTTGTGAAGCGCGCGTCCCTCGGCGTCGCGTTGCGTCGAGCACGTAAGCTTTACCCAGGTCAAACTGCCGTCCTTGCGCAGGTAGCGTTTCTCCAGGCTGGCGCCTTCGATCGCGCCGCTCGCCATCTGTTGGCGCGCAGCCTCACACTTCGCCTGATCCTCCGGCAGCGTGATCTGCTGGAAAGTCATGCCCGGAATTTCCTCTAGAGCGTAGCCGACGATCTCGGCGAAACGCATGTTGCACCTCAGGTACCTTCCGTCGAATGAGGCATGAACGATGCCCACCGCGGCCTGCTCAAAGGTCGCGCGGTAACGTTCCTCGCTATCGCGCAGTTGCATCTCCGCCAGCTTGCGCTCGGTGATGTCCTTCCCGAAGACCGAAATGCCCATTGCTTCCCCATCGGCAATGATCGGGTTGAAAGCCATCTCAAGAGTGTGCCCGTCGAGCAGAGAATGCTCGATCCGGAAAGGGCCTTCAGACAGCGCCCGCTTAAATAACTGTGGCCAAGGCGCCGCTCTCTCTAGCAGGAACATATCCTCCGGGCGCATCCCCACCGCGACTTGGACGCCATAAATCTGTTCGACGTGCCGCTGAAATGCCCGGTTGAAAAGAATCAAGCGACAACTCAGGTCCACCGACCAAATATGGTCTTCGGTGCTTTCGATCAAGGCCGAGAGATTCGCTTCAGTTTGATTGGGCATTTTGGTCTTCTCTGGTGTCCGCAGTCTCCCCTTGACACGGCATACCTCTTTCCTCGGAAAAAGCCGGAACGGTCTTCAAGAAACTTTCAAGAACCCCTAAGAATTGCTTCCAAGTGTACGCCGTGTGCGGGCATTTCCCACACTACAGGGTAATCGCATGAATAAGATGTACCAAGAATACAACGAGGGCAGGCCCCTGGAAGCCCTCGATGCCCCCGGGGCGTCCCTCCAGGGGCGGCCGGAACCAACCCCGCACGGAATACGTCCTGGGAAACGCCCGTGGCGCCGGGATGGCTTTAGCTGTGAAGTTTCAGTTGATTACTTGCCGATCACAAGTATCTGGAAAGAGCCTGGGATCATCGGCGCGCGAGGGCCGCGCATCCAAGCTGGAGCGCCCGGCGGCGGACCGCCAGCAGGCGGAGTCGCGCCCGCTGCCTGGGCCGGTGCGACGGGCACCGGCCCATACTCGGCAGTGATCGTCAGAATCTGATTGGTCTTTGTATCCAGGGTCAGCACCTTCGCCCGCACCGGCGTGGCCAGCGCCTTCCCGGCGGGGTGTTCACGGTTCCCGGTGCAGTCTTCGTGCTCCCGTGCAGTGATCGGGTTCCAAGTGCGGGTGCGGGTTGAAGGTGCGTTACTGCGTCGCCTCGAAGAGGAACCAGGCGCGCCGTTCGGCCTCGTCAAGCCAGATTTCGATCATGCTGGTCGAGGCGTAGTCGCCGGCCTTGCTGGTGACCACATGCGCGCCACGCAGACTCTCCACCAGGCTCCGGTTGTCGTTGCACAGCTCCTTCAGCATATCGATAGGGCTGACATACTCCTCGTCGTTATCGTGAATCCGCTGCAGCCGGGCAATGTGGCCAATGGAGTGGATGGTGTTGCCGCCCACCTTGCGTACGCGTTCGGCCATGGCGTCGATCATCTCGAAGATTTGCGCGGCCTGTTCGTCCAGCAGCAGGTGATAGTCGCGGAAGGTGTGCCCGCTCATGTGCCAGTGGAAGTTTTTGGTCTTGATGTAAAGGGCAAAGCTGTCGGCGACCAGCGCGTTCAGTACGCTGGAAAGGTTTCTAACCTCTTCCGGGGAGAAGCCGTCTGGAACCATTAACTTGGGGACTTGCGACTGCTTCTCGCCGGTGTGCATGGGCATAGTCGATTTATCGTGGCTGTGTGTGGACATCGGTGATCTCCTCTGCCGGGAGGGCCATCGGGACGTCCAAGGGCGGACGCGTCCGCGCCCCTCCCCGCATAAAAATTAGATGCCAGCGCGGCGGCAAAGGTTCTTCAGGATTGGCGGCGGCGCAAAGCGGAACGGGCGCCATTCCTGCTTCCACCCCGGCAACGAAGACCTGTCGCCGGGGACCCCCGGAGTGAGTGGCGCCCGCTGCCTGCCGCGAATGGGAGGTAAACCTATGCCTTTTCCAGCGGATGAGAGTCGTAGTGCAGCAGCACGGCCACGGCGCAACTGGTGAGCCGAGTTTCGGCCGAGTCCGCGCGGCTGGTGAGGATGACCGGAACGCGCGTGCCGAGCACGATGCCGGCCAACTGCGCGCCGCCCAAGTACTGCAACTGCTTGGCCAGCATGTTGCCGCTTTCCAGGTCGGGCATCACCAGAATGTCGGCCTGCCCGTTGACCGGCGAAACCAGCCCCTTGATCTGGGCGGCCTTCAGGCTAACCGCGGTGTCGAAGGCCAGAGGGCCGTCGAGGATGCCGCCGGTGATCTGGCCGCGGTCGGCCATCTTGCACAGGGCCGCGGCGTCCAGCGTGGACTTGATCTTGGTGTTGACCGTCTCGATGGCCGAAAGCAGCGCCACCTTGGGCTGGGGAATGCCCAGCGCATGGGCCAAGTCGATGGAGTTCTGCACAATGTCGATCTTGTCCTCGAGTTCGGGCTCGATGTTGATGGCCGCATCGGTAATCAGCAGGGTGCGCTCGTAGGCCGGGGTGTCCATGATGAAGACGTGGGAGATGCGGCGGGAGGTGCGCAGGCCGGTCTCGCGCTGCATGACCGCCCTCATCAGCTCGTCGGTGTGCAGGCTGCCCTTCATCATCGCCTGGGCCTGGCCGTTGCGGCACATGGCCACGCTCAATTCGGCGGCCTTGGCCTCGGTATCGGCCTGGACGATGGGGAAGGCGCTGATGTCAACGCCAATTTTGGCGGCCAACTCCCTGATCCCGGCTTCGTCGCCGATCAGCGTGGGGCGGATGAGCCCCTCGGCGGCAGCTTCCACGGTGCCGCTGAGCGCCACATCCGACAATGGCCAGCAGACCGAGGTGGTGATGGCCGGCAACTCTTTACAGCGGTCGAGAAACTTGTGAAAAACGTGAAAGTCGGCAGGATGGCCGATCAGCGGGTTAACGGCTATACCTTCAACCAGCGGGGCAAGATCGTTCATGGGTATTGTCTCCGAGCCCGCACAGCGGATGGCTGGCAAGCCTTCCAAGCTACGATTAAATTCTTAATAACTATATAAAAATTCTCACTTTGTTGTCTCTTTACGTCTGTGACGGGGAGCACATTCTGACGCTATGTACCGCATAGTGAAAGCGCGCCGCGCCGATGGCTACCCACGCGGATGAGCAGGGCCTTCAGGCCCGGGCTTTTGCCGCTTTTCCAGGACTTGAGGGAAATGCAACTGTAGTACTAGCCGCAAGGGATCAAAAAGCAGGTTCTTCGACTTTGCTGCGCTCCGCTCAGAATGACAGGCGAGCGTGGGGCACAGTGGGACGCTCATGACCTTGCACTATCCCTGAAATTGCGACCAACTCCAACCCTTGCAATCTATTACTCTAAAGAGTTGAAGGAGCCACTATGACCGTCATCCGGCAGGAAGATTTTGTGGCGAGTGTCGCCGCGGCGTTGCAGTACATCAGCTACTACCACCCGGTGGATTTCATTCGCAGCCTGGCCAGGGCCTATGAACGGGAAGAGTCGCCAGCGGCCCGCGACGCGATCACGCAGATTCTCGTCAATAGCCGGATGTGCGCCGAGGGGCACAGGCCCATCTGCCAGGACACTGGGATTGTGAACGTCTTCGTGAAGATGGGTCTGGAGGCGCGCTTTGAGCCGGCGCCGGGCGAGCAGCCAAAAGACCTGCAGGAGATGGCGGATGAGGGCGTCCGGCGGGCGTATCTCGACCCGGAGAACAAGCTGCGGGCTTCGATTCTGGCCGATCCGGCGGGCAAGCGGATCAATACAAAGGACAATACGCCCGCGGTGGTGAATGTGGAACTGGTCAAGGGCGCGACGGTTGAGGTGACGGTGGCGGCCAAGGGCGGAGGCTCGGAGGCCAAGAGCCGGTTTATCATGCTGAACCCCTCGGACTCGATTGTGGAGTGGGTGCTGAAGACGATGCCGGGGATGGGCGCGGGGTGGTGTCCGCCGGGAATGCTGGGGATCGGGATTGGCGGCACGGCGGAGAAGGCAATGCTGCTGGCCAAGCAGTCGCTGATGGCGCCGATCGACATTCAGGAGCTGAAGGCGCACGGGGCCTCAAACCGCGCCGAGGAGCTGCGGATCGAGATTTACGACAAGGTGAACCGGCTGGGAATTGGCGCGCAGGGGCTGGGTGGGCTGACGACCGTGCTGGATGTGAAGGTGCTCGATTACCCGACCCACGCCGTCAACCTGCCGGTGGCGATGATTCCCAGCTGCGCCGCCACGCGCCACGCGCAGTTCGTGCTGGACGGCTCGGGGCCGGTCTATCTTGACCCGCCGAGCCTCGACGAGTGGCCCAAGCTGAGCTACGACGTCTCGACGGCGCGGCGGGTGAATCTGGAGACGGTGACCCGCGCGGAAGTCGCAACCTGGAAGCCAGGCGAGAGGCTGCTCCTGACCGGCAAACTGCTGACCGGCCGCGACGCCGCCCACCGGAGATTGACGGAAATGCTCGACCGGGGTGAAAAGCTGCCGGTGGACTTTCGCGGGCGGTTCATCTACTACGTGGGGCCGGTGGACCCGGTGCGCGGCGAGGTGATGGGGCCGGCCGGGCCGACGACCGCCACGCGCATGGACAAGTTCACCCGCCAGATGCTGGCCCAGACCGGGCTGCTGGGGATGGTGGGCAAGGCCGAGCGCGGGCCGGAGGCGATCGAGGCGATTCGGGAGTTTGGCGCGGTCTACCTGGTGGCGGTGGGCGGCGCAGCCTACCTGGTTTCGAAGGCGATTCGCGGCGCGCGCGTCGTGGCCTTCGAGGATCTGGGGATGGAGGCGATTTATGAGTTCGATGTGCGGGAGATGCCGGTGACCGTGGCTGTGGACGCTAAGGGCACCAGCGTTCACCAGACCGGCCCGGCGGAGTGGCAGCGGCGCATCGCGGGGATTCCGATTTTGCAGTGACAGCGAACAGCTAACAGTTTTTAGTCTTCAGTTTGCAGCCTTCGGCGAAACTCAATCCGCAGAGGGCTGCATGTGAAAAGGCGCTGGTGCGTTGTGGGCAATTTTCGTGTGCCGTCTCAGCCCAGGCGGGCCGCGCGCAGGATGGCCTCGACGACCTTCTTCGGGGTGAGCGCATCGACGGGAATCGAGAGGTGGGCCTGGCGATAGAGCGGCAGGCGGCGCCGGTAGCGGGCGGCGAGGTTGGCCTGGTCGGCGAGGACGGGGCGGGCGTACTCGGTGCCTTTGCAACGGGAGAGGGTGGTGGCCAGCTTCACCTCCAGGTGCACCAGCAGTGTGCCGGGGGTGGTGAGCAGCAATTCGCGGGTGGCGGGGTGCTCGATGGCGCCTCCGCCGAGGGCCAGGACCAGCCCGTCGCCAGCGGCCAACCGCGCAATGGCCGCGCGCTCGCGCTCACGGAAGGCTTGCTCGCCGTGGCGGGCAAAAAGCTCGGCGATGGTCGTGCCGGCCTCGGCCTCGATCGCGTCGTCCACATCGACAAAGCTCCAGCCCAGCCGGCTGGCGACCAGCGGGCCGACGGTCGTCTTGCCCGAGCCCATGAAGCCGGTGAGGACGATGCGGCGGGGCAATGCGGCAGGGGCGCGCTGAGGCGCGGAATCGGCTTCGGATTGGGCTTTGGCGGTCAATGAGGTTTTTGCGGCTTCAAAAGCCGTATTCTAACTTTCAGTATAGCCAGCCAATTGATCCGTCCCCTTTGGAATGGAGCGGTAAATCCCACCCTAGCCGCAAAAACAAAGACGCGGCGAGGGTGGGGCACCCAGAACATTACACTCGCCGCGAAAAGACTCTGAAAACTCCGCGAATAGGCTCTGAAAGCCCATCCCCTTCAAAGTGCTCAGTTTTCAGGCCGGTACTCGTGCTCAAAACAGTTCAATGGCGGGCCGGCTATTGTCCTGCTCGATGGCGCCGCCGGCCACATTGAGGTGGGTAGCGGTCTGGCTGGCCATGTGGTACTTGCCAAGGTGATCGGCCAGCATGGTCTTGAAGTTGGTGTCGAAGNNCGCATGATGTCCTGGAACTGAATATGCCCGAGGGCCTCGGAGAGCCGCCGCACATTCTCCTCGTAGTTGGCGTCCACATCGGTGATGACTTCCAGAAGCAACTGGCTGTTATGGCCGAACTCGGCCTGCATTTCGCTCAGGTCGGCTACCAGGTGATTCATGGTCTCGTTCGATTCGTGCTCTTCCAGCGAAACGCGGGCCTCGGCCATCTCCCGGTCCACTCTTTTGCAGGTGGCGTTGATCTTGGCGGCAATGTCGCTGGCGGCCTTGGTGGAGGAGACCGACAGCTTTCTGACCTCGAAGGCCACCACGGCAAAGCCGCGTCCAGCGCTGCCCGCTCTGGCCGCCTCGATCTCGGCATTCAGAGCCAGCAGGCTGGTCTGCTGGGCGATGGAGGTGATGATTTTGATCAGCGGCGCCAGCGCGCGCACCTCGGTGGCCATATTCTGTATGCGCTCGAAGTCCTCTCTCAGTTCGTGGGTCTGCTGCTCCAACTGGGCATCGAGGGCGGCGACGATCTGCTTGTTGCTTTCCGCGCGCTGATGGGTGCTCTCGGTCAGCGCCTTGCCGCTCTGGATGGATTGGGCGATGCGCTCCCTCTGGCGGTTGCTCCTCTCATTCAGGGAACCGATCTGCTCGATTACCTGCATGACCTCGCGCTCGGATTCAGCCAGCGAATCACCGATCTGCCCGTGCATCACGTCGATGTAGGGCTTGGCGTCCCTGATGTCAACCGCGATCGCCTTGCGGGTTGCCAGTTCGCGCGAGATTTCATCGAAGTTGAGCTGCCCAAATGCCCACATATCGGAGACGGCGCTGCGGGCCTCGGCAAAGTGCCACCGCTTGTAGATCAGCCCAGGAAGCAGGACGAACAGGAACAGGAGTCCTGCAAAACGCAGCCGGTAAGGAGCCAGGCCAGGCCCCAGGGCATAGGGCAAACAGAGCCAGAGCAGTGCCAGGAGGACGACTCGGACCACTCCCTCGCTAATGAGCCGGCTGCGGATTCGACGCAGGCGCGCTTTGGTGTCCGTCATAATCCGATCTCCCTGACTACTGCCGCGAGAGCGCCATTTCCGGGAAAAATTGCCTTGCGTACCATGGACGGCGCCCGCATCATCTTCTACGCTCTCGTTGAATTTTTACGTTTTCGTCCCAACTTCTTACGCGCCGTCAGGCATACTGCGCTGAGGCTCCCTTATGCTCCTGGAAGTACTTTCTTGATGACCCGGATGAGGTCATCGCCGCTGACCGGCTTGACCAGCCAGCCCGTCGCCCCCTGGCGTTTGCCCTCGTCGCGCTTGGAGGCCTCGCTCTCGGTGGTCAGCGTCAGGATGGGGGTAAAGCGAAGGCCGGGCAGGGCGCGCGCTTTGCCGATGAACTCCAGTCCTCCCATGACCGGCATATTGACGTCGGTCAGAATCAAATTGGGCTTGAGTCCCGATTTCAGCTTGTCCAGCCCCGCCTGACCATTGCCGGCCGTCTCCACCGCGAAGCCGTGCATCGTCAGGGTGGTTTTAAGGCTCATCACCATGGTGGCCGAGTCATCGACGACGAGAATTGTCATTGCCATGAAAACTCCTCATGCTGGAAGCTGCAAAGCGGCCTCCAGCCATCTGGGCAGCCATACGGCCAGCGCTCCGGCGTCTTATTACGCGCCACGCCGCGAAATCGCGTCCGGTCTCTCTTGCATGGAATGCGCATCAAATGGCTCCCTGGCTATCCAGATGCAAGAGCATGGCCTCCTGTCAGGGACAAGCCCCGAAGGGCAGCCAGCCTGAAAAAGATTACTGGTCAACGTCTTCTGAAACCGGATCAGGCCAACGGTCATTCTGCTGCTTTCATCAATCCCGCTGCTCCATCCACTTGTTCCGTCGACTTGCTGTGTCCAGCAATTCCGCTGCCCCATCTACTTGCCGCATCCACCAGTTTCCTTGCTGCAACCACCAGCGGACCTGGCGCTCCGCAGTCAGCCGGAATCAAGAACACAGCTAGTTCATCGTCCACATTTGCCGGAGGGTTAGCGGAAATTCCCAGCCGCGCATGAAGGCTTGTTTACACGACTCAGACGGCACCCCTTCAGATTGCGGCGAAAATCCACCCAGGTAGAGTGAACAGGCCCTCGCAGGCCGGCTTCAGCTTCGAAGTTGAAGACCGGCGTTCCTGCAAAAACGCGTCCATGGGGAGTTGGCCTGCCGCGTTTGGCGGGAATTCCGATTGAGCAGAGGGGACGGCAGCGCGGAGCTTCGGCTCAGGCTCTAAAGCATTTTCAGGGTTCCTATAAGGCGTGCTTTGTGCTATTCCACCCTAGCCGCAACAACAAAGACGCGGCGAGGATGGGGCACCCAGACCTTACACCATCAGTGAAAATGCCTCTAACTGGCGACCAGCGTGGGGCGCTGGCAGCGGGTGAGCAAAGGCAGCAACTGCTCCCGGGCCGCCTCGACGGTGAGGCCGTACTTGGCGCGCAGGGCGTCGACCTTGCCGTGCTCGATGANNAATGGTCGGGCCAGCCGATGCGCACGACCGGAACGGAACTGCCCAGCTCCTGAAGGGCTTCGAGAACCGCCGAGCCGAAGCCGCCCATCTTCACGTGGTCCTCAAAAGTGACGAAGGCGGCGACGCGGCCGGCGTAGGTCTCGATCATTTCGCGGTCCAGCGGCTTGATGAAGCGGGGGTTGATGACCGCGGCGGAGTAACCGTCAAGCTTCAGGCGATCGGCCAGTTCGGTGGCCAGAGAGATCATGGGGCCCAGGCCGAGGATGGCCACATCGGAGCCGTCCTCGATCACTTCGGCCTTGCCGACAGGGATTTCCAGCGGCTCCGACTTGCGGGCCACGCCCGCCACCACCCCGCGCGGGTAGCGGATGGCGCTGGGACCCGGAAGCTCGAGGGCGGTCTTGAGCATATCGGCCAGCTCATCCTCGTTGGTGGGAGCCATCAGGACCATCTCCGGAATGCCACGCAGGTACATGATGTCGAAGAGGCCGTGATGGGTGGGGCCGTCGTCGCCGGAGAGGCCGGCGCGGTCCATGCAGAAGACCACCGGCAGCTTCTGCAGGGCCACGTCGTGCACGATGCAGTCGAAGGCGCGTTGCAGGAAGGTCGAGTAGATGGCGCAGACGGGCCGGTAGCCGCGCGTGGCCATGCCGGCGGCAAAAACCACCGCGTGCTCCTCGGCAATGCCCACGTCGAAGGTGCGTTTGGGGTGGTGAAGCCGGAAGAGGTCGAGGCCGGTGCCGCTGGGCATGGCCGCGGTGATGGCCACAATATGCTCGTCTTTATTGGCCAGTTGGACCAGCGTGTTGGCGAAGACCTCGGCGTAGGTGGGCTCGCCGACGGGCTTGGTCTCGCCGGTCTCCGGGTCGAAGGGGCCAAGGCCGTGAAACTTTTTCTGGTGGTCGAGCGCCGGCTGGAAGCCGTGGCCCTTTTCCGTGATCACGTGCAGCAGCACGGGGCGCTTTTCCGCCTTGAGAAACTTGAAGGTCTCAATCAGCAGCGGCAGATTGTGGCCGTCGACGGGGCCATAGTACTGCAAACCGAACTCCTCGAAGAGGATGGAGGGCCACAACATGCTCTTGGCGGCCTCTTCGGCGCGGCGCGCCACCTCGGCCGCCGTCTTGCCGCCGATCTTCTCGATGATGCGATGGGCGTGGTCGTGCAGATTCTTGTAGTGCTCGTTGGTGACGATTCTGTGGAAGTAGCGGGCGATGGCGCCCACATTGCGGTCGATCGACCACTCATTGTCGTTGAGCACCACAATCAGCCGCTTGGTCTGCACGGCGATGTTGTTCAGCGCCTCGAAGGTAATCCCATTGGTGAAGGCGGCGTCGCCGGCCACGGCGATTACGTGCTCGGAGCCGCCCAGCAGATCGCGCGCCACGGCCATGCCCAGCGCGGCCGAAAGAGCCGTCCCGGCGTGCCCGGCGCCGTAGCAGTCGTGCTCGCTCTCGGTGCGCAGCATGAAGCCGTTCAGCCCCTCCGGCTGGCGGATGGTCTCCATGCGGTCGAGGCGGCCGGTGAGCATTTTGTGGATGTAGGCCTGGTGGCTGACGTCGAACAGCAGCTTGTCGTCGGGAGTGTTGAAGACCGTGTGCAGGGCCAGCGTCAGCTCGACGACACCCAGGTTGGGGCCCAGGTGGCCTCCGGTCTTCGAGAGCGTCTGAATGAGGAACTCGCGAATCTCCTCGGCCAGCCCGGTCATCTGCGCAAGGCTCAGGCGCTTCAGATCGGCGGGCGAGTGAATGGATTCCAGCAATGTTCCCATGGTGATCCTTCCCCCGGAAAAAAGGGCTGGGCAGCCAGGCAAAAAACGCCCCCGGAGGCCGGGGCCATCAAAACCAGCTTTGCCAGTTTTTAGTATACCAATGCGGTGAATTCAAGCCGCTGGAAGGGTTGGACGGCTTGGACGGCGGCAAGGTTCTACGCGGGATGGAAGAGACGCTTTGAATGATTGGGGATCGCTCGCGGGTAATAGATGGGGGCCAGTTTATGGCTACGGATTGAAGGACGACAGCGCGGATGCGGGGCTGGGCGGCGTCGATATCAAATCACTTGTGTGAATGGAAATACGAAGGGCGTCCTCGCGTAACGACGCCCTTCGTGTTTTGATCAGTCTTGCTCAGCGCCCGGGCTTGGTGGCCGGCTCGCTCCCCCAATATTGGGGATCGGCTTCGACCCAGGATTTCTCAACGTAGCTCCATTCCGGATTCACCACGCGACGATTTAAGTATTGCCAGCGGCGCCGGGTCTGTTCTCAATTGCACACTTTGACGAGGACCCGGATTGCCGTCACTCAAACCGTTTCTGCGAGGACGGTTGATTTGGACTGCCGATTGATTTGTAGTTACTTCGAATACGCTCGTTGCTTTCCTGCAGGCACCTGTTTGATGCGCGGGTTTCTAAAACCAGCGCCGCCGCCGCCGTGAGAGTGCCCACATGACCACGACGGCCAGCACCACCCCGATCAGCAACCAGAAAAAGTCGCGGCTGCTGAAATCGTCAAGGAAATGAAAATCATGCCGGCCCGCCAACGCCAGCGCATTGCCCATTGCGATCCGCATCTCTTTCCTCCGCACTTCCGTTTCATTGCCCGCTTCGCGCGCAAACAGAAACCCCCGTCCCGCCGCCGATCTTCCGGCAGCGAGGCGAAGCTGGCGCAAAACACTCTATCTGAAAAGCCCAAGCAGGTAGCAAATCAGCAGGATCACCAGTATGGTGCCAAGCCCTATGCCTGCTCCTCCGCCGGCGCCCCAACGGCCATAGCCGTAGTATCCGCCGCCGCCGCCAAATACGAGCACCAGAATAATAATGAGTATGATGAGCATCTCAGACCTCCTTCACTGCGGGTTGTCGATCGTGGGTTATGCCGCCGGTTGGATTACGCCCATCCACCTGCCCCCCGGCGAGCGCATTAAAGAGCGTTTGGCTTGCCGGAGGTCCATCTGAAGCCTCAATCACCAAGCCGCGAGCAGGCTTTTACACCTGATCGCTTCTTTACCGAACTGATTTTGGCGCGGTCTGCTGGATGATGTCTGCTCAATATTGTGCACCTCAGCCTGGCTCTGATTGAGATTCAACAATCCCCAGAGGACCGCTGGCGGCGGCGCGCAAATCGCCCTCCTGTGACCTTCCCACGCAACCATCAAACCCATCGTTGTACGATGGGCACATATGTCTTGATGTGATGCGGAAGGATTGGGGAACGTGGCGGGAAATTGGAGAGTTTTTCTTTGTTGGGCGGCGCTGGCGGGGGCGGGATTAGGTTTGGCTCCGCGGGCGGCTCTGGGCCAGTTAGGGTTTCCCGATGCGATCGCGCAGGCCGCGCCCAATCCGCTGGCCGACCCGACGGTGAATCCCGGCAAGGTTCTGCTCTTTGACCTGGAGGCGCGCTTTGCCCAGGACGTTCTCAAGCGCGGCGGAGCGGCCTTTGCGGAGTGGTTTGCCCCGGACGGCGTGGCATTGGGCAACGGCAAGGCTCCGCTGGTGGGCCGCGTGGCGATTGCCCGGAGCGCCAACTGGGACCCCAGGGTCTATCAACTGACCTGGACCCCAACCGATGCCCAGATGGGCCCGTCGGGCGACGAGGGTTACACCTGGGGCCACTTCGAGGGCCGCAGCAAGGACATGAACGGCAATCCGGTAACGGTGACGGGGCGGTTTATCACCATCTGGCGCAAGCAGGTGGACGGAAACTGGAAGGTCGAGCTGGATGCGGGCGCCAACGAGCCAGGGGCCGCCGGAGATTGCTGCAAGCTGCCGCCGGGCGAGCATTGACCACCTGCCACCTGCGGTGGGGCCAACTGCTCGCTATCCGCTCGCTTTAAGTTCGTGCTTCCCACCCTTTTCGCAAAGAGCGCGAAAAGAACGGGGCACCCACTTTTCTGGTAAGGTTAAGATTCCGAAAAGCTTATGGTGCGCCACCCGCCAAAACCTATGGTTTGTACCGAGAAGCCGCTTCCACCTCGGGACTCCAGGGAATCGCCGATACATTGCCGCCGACAGTCGAGTACAACGTCCTCGACCCGCAGAGGCATTGATAGTTACAAACGTTGTCAGGAACGATGTAGAGCTTGCCACAGCGCCCGCACTGGCGGGTAGCCCGTTCAGGGTCGGCGGTCAGTTCACTAGCCAGTAGGGCGCGATATTCATCCATCGGTTTACCCCCTTTTCGATGGAAAAGAGTTCCACAGATGGCTTCAGCACATTTAGCGACGCGCTGGAGCTGGAAAGCTTTCCGGAATTTTTTGAAAGCTGGCAGCCGTTACCGTCTTTTTCCCGTCTGGCGATGTCCATACAAATGGGGGTTGATACTCCCATACATCGCCCGTTTGCGTGTCGATAAGGAACACTCGTTTCGCTGGTCCGCTCAGAGGTTCGTCTGTTGAAGCAGCGAACAGTTGATACCTTGGGCTAGGCTCCACAGGAAGTGCGGTCTGGGAAGGTTGTTGAGCAAACAATGAAGGGGAGGTAGTGACAATGAAGATCAACACAACAGCAGCTAGTCTCATGGGCCTGATGTTCTCCTGAAGAGGGTCGCTTAACTACCTCTTCCGCTCTACCACTATTTCCTTGATATGGGCGGGTGGCCCGTGTCTCGTTTTTGAGACATAGGATAGCAGGAAGCCACCCTTGAATTTCCCAGGTCTGAAAATCTAGACCTGGGCCACCCAGCAAATCTGCAAAATTACTTTTCCGGCCACGCGTAAATTGTAGCGCCGGTCTCCAGACCGGCTGTACTGGCGGCTTCCAAGCCGCCAGAGACGGTGGGTGCAGGTCAGGAGACCTGCACAACAGCCGCTCTGGAGAGCGGCGCTACAAAAATCGCAATTTACGGAACGCTCTTAAAACGCCTTCAAATCGACAATGGCTTTGAAGATCGTCTCCGGCTGGGGCAGGATGGCGTCTTCCAGAATCGGCTGGTAGGCGACGAAGGTGTCCATCGAGCCGATGCGGCGGACCGGGGCGTCGAGGTCCTCGAAGAGCTCGTCGGCAATGCGGGCGGCCAGCTCGGCGCCGTAGCCCCAACTGNNCCCAACTGAGCATGTCCTCGTGGGCCACGATCACCCGGCTGGTTTTCCTGACCGAAGTGGCGATGGCCTCCCAGTCGTAGGGGTTGAGAGTGCGCAGGTCGAGGATTTCGACCTCGATGCCGTGCTCGCGGTGGGCCCGCTCGGCGGCCTGCAGGGCGCGAGGCACCAGGGCGCCGTAGGTGACGAGGGTAATGTGCGTGCCGGGACGGACGATCTTGGCCTTGCCGAAGGGAATGGCGAACTCCGGCCCCGGATAGGGCGCGCGGTCGTGGGTCTCGCGATAGAGCCGCTTGTGTTCGAGAAACAAGACCGGGTCGTCGCAGCGGATGGCGGTGCGCAGCAGGCCGTTGGCGTCCAGAGCATTGGACGGGAAGACGACGCGCAGGCCGGGAATGTGCGTGAAGATGCTCTCGCCCGATTGCGAGTGGTAGATGGCGCCGCCGGTCAGGTAACCGCCGATGGGCACGCGAATCACCACCGGGCAGGCCCATTGGCCGTTCGAGCGCCAGCGCAAGAGGGCCAGTTCGTTGTGGATCTGGTGCATAGCCGGCCAGATGTAGTCAAAGAACTGAATTTCGACCACCGGCTTCATGCCGCGCAAGGCGTAACCGACAGCCCGGCCGACGATGTTGGCCTCGGCCAGGGGCGAATTGAAGACCCGCTCGGAGCCGAACTCACGCTGCAGGCCGGCGGTGAGCTTGAAGACGCCGCCCTTGCCCTTGGCCTCGGCCAGAACGGCTTCACGGCTGGCGTCGGCCACATCCTCGCCGTAGACGATGATGCGCGGGTCGCGGCGCATCTCGTCGTGCAGGCAGGCGTTGATGAGGTCGGCCATGGTGCGCGGCTCGACGCTTTTGGCGGTGCCCGCCCTGCCGCCGGTCACCGTCCCCGGCGCGGCGGCCTCTTCGGTGGCAAAGCTCGAGATGGTGGGGTCAAGGTCTTCGGAGTAAACGTGCCGGGCGATGTCCGCGACCAGGGGCAGCGGCGCCGCCAGGGCGCGCTCGGCGGCCTCGGAGACCTCCCGGTCCAGCGACTGCTCCAGCGCGGCGATCTCTTCAGCGGTCAAAATCCCCTCGCGCAGGAGGCGCGCCCGCATCAGAGTGAGCGGATCGCGCAGCGCTCCGGCCTCACGCTCGGCCTGGGAGCGGTAGATCCGGTCGTCGTCGGAGAGCGAGTGGGAGTAAAGCCGCACGCAGTGGCCGTGAACCAGGGCCGGCCCCAGCCCGGCGCGGCAATGCGCCGCCGCGGCTTGAAAGGCCTGGAAACTGGCCACCGGGTCGGTGCCGTCGATCTCGGCGAAGTGGAAGTTGGGGAAGTTGGCCACCAGGCGGGAGATGTTGCCGCCCGGCGTGTTCACTTCGACCGGGGTGCTGATGGCGTAGCCGTTGTCCTCGACGCAGAAGATGACCGGCAGCTTTTGGTTGGAGGCGGTGTTGAGCGCCTCCCAGAACTCGCCCTGGGAGGTGGAACCCTCGCCGAGCAGGGTGAGGGCTACCTCGTCGCCGTGGAAGGTGACGTCGCGGAAGGCGCGGTAGTCTCCCTCCGCAGACCACCCCTGCGACGAAGACCTGTCGCAGGGAACCCCAGTGTGCGCCGCGGCCTCGGGATGGCGGCTGAAGTAGCGGCCGGCCCCGGCGCAGCCCACGGCGTGGAGCACCTGGGTGGTGGTGCAGGAGGAGGTGCTGACAATATTGAGAGCGCGGCTCGACCAGTGAGTGGGCATCTGGCGGCCGCCGCTGGCCGGATCGGTGGCCGCGCCAACGGCCTGCAGGAACATCTCCGTGGGCGTGACACCCAGCCCCAGGCAGAGCGCGCGGTCGCGATAGTAGGGGAAAAACCAGTCGTAGCCGGGACGCAGGGCCAGGGCCGCGCCAACCTGCAGCGCCTCATGGCCGGCACAGGAGAGCTGGAAGAAGATTTTCTGCTGGCGCTTGAGCAGGATTTCGCGGTCGTCCACGCGGCGGGAGGTGTAGATGAGCCGGTAGATCTGGACCATCTGCCGCGCGCCGAGGCCGTCAGAGCTGGCAGCCGGCTGGGATTCGCGAGCGTTGGAAACTGCCGGTTCCATTCCCTTCACTCCTCAAAAAATCTGGTTTTCTCGATTACGGGGAAATTGAAGCTCCAGTCCTGATTGTAACAACCCGGAGAGCAGGGCAGAACGGAAGAGCCCTGCGCGGTTCCGGCCAGGCCCACTCGTGGCTCTGGCCAAAAAAAGAGAAAATCGGCAGAAATCAAAAAATCCAGAAGATTCAGCACTCGCGGCGGAGAGGAAGCTTCGATCTGTGGGCAAAACCGGGGAAAGGCTTCCGATTCATCTCGCGCACCGTCTAGGTCTCTGACCGCTTGTTGTTGTACCACGCATAGGTGCCCCAGGTCCCGTTTTTGGGACCTGGGATTGTATGAACTCGATGTACAAAATCATACGGTCAGAGGCCTAGTGCTGCGACCGCGTGAATTTGTAATTTCCCAGGTCCCAAAAACGGGACCTGGGGCACCCAAACTTTCGTGGCGGCATTCCAAACCACACGGTCACGGTACTAGTCTAGAGTGAGGAGTTTCTGGATGCATTCTTTTGTCTTTTTGTTCGCGGCAAGAATGGGCCTGTTTGCCGAAGGGCGGTTCATGGGCCGTGTACTGGACGGGTGGGGCGACGATGCCCAGGAGTTTGTCCGCAGCAAGCTGCCGCACCTGGTGGTGATTGCGGCCATCGCCTTTGTTCTTATCCGGTTGCTGCACTTGGTCACCTTTCACATGATCCGCGTGGCCGAGCGGCACTCGCCTTCGCCGGGGCACATTGCGCAGGTCAAGACGCTCTCTGGCATCATGCGCAATGCCGGGCTGGCGATCATCTGGTTGATCGCCGGCATGCAGTTTCTGGACACCCTGGGCGTGAATCTGGCGCCGCTGCTGGCCTCGGCCGGGATTGCCGGGATCGCCATCGGCCTGGCTGCGCAGAATATCGTCAAGGACGTGCTCAACGGCATTCTCATTTTGATCGAGGACCAGTTCAACGTGGGGGATACGGTGCGCCTGGCCGGCCTTACCGGGGTTGTGGAGGCGATGACCCTGCGCAAGACCACGGTCCGCGACGGTGACGGCACGCTCTACATCGTTCCCAACTCGCAGATCACCACCGTGGCCAACCAGAGCGTGGGTTACTCGGTGGCCACCATCAATGTGAGTGTGGATTTTTCCGCCAACCCCGACCAGGTGCTGGAGCTGTTGAAGGCAATCGCGATGGAAATCCGCAACAGCGACGAGTTCCGGGAGGTTTTTGTGGCAGACCCGCAGATTCTGGGCGTGGATGCAATCAAAGGCTCGGAGTTGATCTTCCCGGTGGTCTTCAAGACGCTGGCCACACGGCAGTACGCCCCGGTGCGGGAGTTCCGCCGCCGTGTGCGGCTGGCGCTCGAGGAGCACCATCTGCTGCCCGGCAGCCCCTACCGCGTATTCAACACCTTTCTTGACGCCGGAGCAGATGACCGCAGCCAGCCGGCTGCGGAGGCTGCGCCGCAGCCCGACCCCACCATGCTCAAGTCGCAGGAGAGTAATCCCTTCGCCAGCGAGTAGATGATCGCCGCTATTCGAGAGCTTTAGAGCGAAACCCGAGTAAATGTGCCCTTGAACAAGGTTGGTCAGTGTGCGTGAATTGGAGAACAACTCTAAAGCCCGTCTGAATCCAGGCTTTCAATCTCGTTCTGCTTTCAATCTCGGCTTTCCAAGGCTTCGGTCAGCGCCTCGGCGGTGGTGACCGGCGGCAGGCAGGTGCGTCCGCGGCAGACGATCGCCCATGCCGGCGCGCCGCCCGGCGCTGAAGCCTGGACCGGAACCGGAATTGGAGCCTCAAATAGGACTTCGGCCAGCGCCTCGGGAACGCCGCCCGGAACCAGCCGGTGGGGATCGACGCGCATGACGGTTTTGTTGACGGCGAAGCGGGCCATGGCCAGCGCTTCAAGACTTTTGGCCTGGGAACCGGAGCCGACGATCACCACTCGCACCGGATCGAGCAAAAGCCGCCCCAGGGCCAGGCCGTAGCTGCCGGCATAAAGGCCGAGGCGCGCGGTGACGCCGGCAAAGGAGGCGAGCGTCTGCTCGGCAATCTGGCGATACTCCTTGCGCCCGCTGAGGGTTTCAAGGCGCAGCAGGGCTGAAGCCGCAGTGGGATTGCCGCCCGGCGTGGGCGTGTCCTGCAAGGGCGTGCGCCGCGCGGCCAGCGCGCCCAGCACCGGCATGCCGTCGGCTTGGGGCGCGGCGGTGTCATAAAAGGCTCCGGCCGTGTGGTCATAGAAGCTGGCGATCATGGAGTCGGCCAGCTTGACCGCTGCATGGTAAAACTCCATCTCGCCGCTGGCCAGCCAGGCGTCGATGCAGGCGTGAACCGTGAAGGCGTAGTCGTCGAGTGTGCCCGGCGCCTTTTCCATCGGCGCAACCGGCTCGCCTGGCCGGGAGCCGTAGGCGATTACGTGGCTGAGCGTCTGCTCTCCATCCCAGGCTCCCCCATTTCCGGTTTTGCCCAGCAGCCGGTTCAGCGTGAGCAAGGCAAACTCGCGCGCTGAATCCAGACCCAGCACCCGCGCCGTCTCCAGGTAGGCCGTGACCGCCATCGCATTCCAGCCGGTGTAGAGCGTGCGGTCGATGAACGGCGTGGGCCGCTGGGCGCGGGCCGCCAGCAGCGCCGCGCGGGCCGCATCCACCAGCCGCCGCAAATCGTCCACGCTCCGGCCGGTTTCGGCCGCCATCTCCTCCAGGCTCTGCTTGACGTGGAGCACATTTTTGGCCGGGTTGTGGCGCATCTCGCCCCGTTCGCCAATCTCCCAGTAGCGCAGGACAAACTCCTGTTCGGATGGAGCGAATACGGTTGCATCAGTTCCGGCTGCATTCAGCGCCGCGTGCGCCTCGGCCAGCGTCCAGGTGAAGTAGTCGCCGTCGTCGTCGAGGTTGATGTCGGCGTCCTGTGAGGCGTAGAAGCCGCCCTGCTCGCGGTCGCTCAGGGTCGCATCCAGCCAGCCTACGATTTCTTTCACGGTGCGAAGAAAATCCTCGCGCCGCAGGTTCTGGTAGCCGTGCAGGTAGTTGCGCAGCAACTCGGTGTTGTCGTAGAGCATCTTCTCGAAGTGCGGAACGTGCCAGCGCTCATCGACGCTATAGCGGTGAAAGCCGCCGGCCAGTTGGTCGTACACTCCGCCCCGCGCCATTTTTTCGAGCGTGGTGGCGAAGGCCTGGCCAGCCGGTTCATGGCCGCGGTTCATCGCTACTTCCAGCAGCAGGTCGAGCGCCGAGGGGTGGGGAAACTTGGGTTGCGAGCCGAAGCCGCCATTGCGCGGGTCGAATTGCGCCAGGATTGCGCCGGCAATCTTATCCGCCAGGGCCAGCGAAAGCTGCCCGCCGTGCCCGGAAAAGTTCTCATTGTGTTCGATTGCAGCCATCGTGCTCGCGGCCGTATCCAGCGCCTCTTCGCGCCGTTCCCGCCACACCTCGGCCAGCGTCGTGAGCACCTGCTTGAATCCGGGCCGCCCAAAGCGGTCTTCGGGCGGAATATAGGTGCCGCCGAAGTAAGGCCGCCCGTCGGGCGTCAGAAAGGCCGTCAGCGGCCAGCCGCCCTGGCCGGTGATGGCCGAAACCGCGGCCTGGTAGCGTATGTCCACATCGGGCCGCTCGTCGCGATCCACCTTCACGGCCACAAAATGCTCGTTGATGAGGTCGGCAATCTCTGGGTTTTCGTAGGACTCCCGGTCCATCACATGGCACCAATGGCACCAAACCGCTCCAATGTCGAGCAGAATGGGCTTGTCCTCGGCCTGGGCCTGGGCAAAGGCCGCCTCGCCCCACGGACGCCAGTTGACCGGCTGATGGCGCGCCGAGCGCAGATAGGCGCTGGCTGACTCTCCCAGCAGGTTGGCAGAGCCGGACTCGGGGTTGGCGGGCCTGGGGAAAACCTCCTCGTGCATGAGCCGAGCATACATTAGTTAGGTCACTCAATAAATAGCAGCCATCTCTCATGAAAGATAGCCCGATGGCGCTCTGCGAATCGATGTAACTGGTTATTTACTTGACTCAGGTAGCCACAAGCTGTAGTGTTTCGGCTCATGGCGGACGATCCGCGTAATCTGAGCGAGTTTGAGGCACGGTTTGCGACCGATCAGGCGTGCCGGGATTACCTGTTTCTGCTTCGCTGGCCTGAGGGGTTTCGTTGCCCGAGTTGTGGCTTTGATCGCTTCTGGCCGGTGCGTTCCGTGTGGATGCAGTGTCGGCGCTGCGATCATCAAACCTCGGTTACGGCGGGAACGATCTTCCAGGACACCCGCAAACCGCTTGTGGATTGGTTTCGGGCCATGTATTGGCTGGTGAGCCAAAAGAATGGCGCCAGTGCGCTCGGGTTGCAGGCCGTGCTTGGTTTGGGCAGTTATAAGACGGCCTGGACCTGGCTTCATAAGCTGCGGCGAGCGATGGTGCGGCCTGGCCGGGACCGCCTGAGCGGGCGAGTGGAAGTGGATGAGACCTATCTGGGCGGCTTGGAAGAGGGCGTACGTGGCCGCCAGACGGAGCGTAAGTCGCTGATTGTTATAGCCTCCCAGGAGGATGGTCCGGGCATTGGGCGGATTCGGATGAAGCGGATTCCAGATGCTTCCGGTGACCGCCTGATGGCTTTCCTTCAAGAGACGATTGAGCCGGGGAGCACCGTGCGTACCGACGGGTGGCAGGGCTACTCCGCGGCCGAAGAGAAGGGATACGTCCATCAGGTCACCGTTGTCAAAGGCAAGAAAGAATCCGCCTCGGAACTACTGCCCCAAATTCACTTGATCGCGGCGTTGCTGAAACGATGGATGCTGGGCACTCACCAAGGGGCGGTCAGCCCCGAGCACCTGGAATTCTATCTCGACGAATTCATCTTCCGGTTCAACCGGCGAAGCTCCAAGAACCGAGGAAAGCTTTTCTACCGGATGGTGCAGCAGGCGGTTGCGATCGATCCAGTCCCATACAAGTCGATAATCCTTTGTGCCGGAAATGGTGCAAACCGCGACCACAACCTGTAGGGGCTACCTGAATGAAGTAAATAACCAGCTATGCAAAATATGCGATTCTATCGCATATTTTGCAAACGTTTCCGAATCGCTGGCAGGCAGGTCGGACATCGTGGAACTCGAAACCGTTTCCTTTGCAGAGATTTGGGAAGCGCTGCCGAAAACCGGGCTGGAAACAGCCATCGTACGCGGTGGTTTGCAACGCCGAATGTGAGCGAAGCAAGCAAATCCCCGTTGTCCGCCCAAAGACGTGCATCCCTACAGCATAATGTACTTGTATTCGCACATCAGTATATACTTGCAATAGAGCAGCTCGATAAACTTGTATTCGCCCAGAAGGGGACAGGCGCAAATGGCGACACCGAACGAAAAATTGGCGGCATCTCTGAGCGTTCTCCAGGAACTGCAGAAAGACGGGCGTCGTGTCTTTCAATCGAGCGAATTGAGCCGGGTTCATCGAGACCGTCTGCTGAAGCGTGGATTCATGCAATCGGTCATGAAAGGCTGGCTGATCTCAGCCAGCCCTGGCGTGCGGCCCGGAGACAGCACGCCGTGGTTTGCGTCCTTCTGGGAGTTTTGCGCCCGATATTGCAACGAACGTTTCGGGAAAGACTGGCATCTTTCACCGGAAC
>PMPH01000155.1:18920-23275 GCA_003161045.1 Acidobacteriaceae bacterium | reverse complement strand
TCGCGGCGGCACCGCTTGCAGGTGACCACGAACTGTCTCCGCTCGACGGTTGGGAATCCGAATGCCATTGATACAGTATAGGCGAAGACGAGGCGAATATGCAGAATCAAAAGCTGGGCAAGAAGCTTAGGCAAAACTTGGGCCAAGAATCGAGGCAATTTGGGTAAGAAATGCCCATCAGCTTACTATCCATTTTTACTATCCACGATCGTCAAATCCTGCAAAAACTGGCAAAATGCGCTAAATATGCTCACGGATGCAACCGGAAAGTTTCACCTTCAAGTCTTTGATTTTACGTTGATTATATGATTTTTAAGGGGTTTACTCGAAATCGGCGAATTCGACTCTTGGGAAGCTGACGTTCTACCACTGAACTACTCCCGCTTGCCTGTCTGTCATCAATCGCTAACTATAAACCAGCAGATTTATCATACCGGCCCGAGCCGCACGCGTAAAGGCCACGAGCGTAAAGACTGATGCAACGAACAACCGGCACCCGGCGCGCCGTTGTGACCAGGAGCCCACCGTTTCACAGCTTCACAGTTTATGTGTTTCTGTGCGGAGGGCGAGCGGAATCTATTTATTTTGAATAGTTTATGCAATGCTCCACAGTTTCACAGGCAAAAACGAAAAAAACAAAAACGGGGCTAAAAATTGATCGCGAGGGCGGGGCTGAGGTTGGCGGGGCTGGGGTTGCGCATGAGTTCTCCGGTCAATGCGGGGTTTCGCACACTCTTCTGCCTACAGTATGCGCTGGGGGAAGGGAATTTTCGGCAAACCACCGGCGGTGGGGCTGAGCGCCTCCCAGGTCCAAAAATCCGGACCTGGGGCACCCGGCTGGGGCACTTGGCCCCGGCGTAATCCTGTGGTAGTCTATAAACTACAAGTTTCGCGATGATCGAATTGAAACAAACCGAGACCTTCCGCAAGCGGCGGATACGGCTGAAGGACGAACGGGCACGCGCGCTGATCGCCTCTCGCCTTGACCGGCTGGCCTTTGGGAATGCGGGGGATGCGAAGCCGGTTGGCCGCGGAATCAGTGCACTGCGCATCGACCATGGACCGGGCTACCAGGTCTATTCCACACGGCGGGGCAACACCATCATCATCCTGTTGTGCGGCGGCGACAAGAGCACGCAGGCGAAGGACATCCAAACGGCGAAGCGCCTGGCCGAAGAATGGAGGGAAGAAAATGCCTGAGAAAACCAAACCGAAAAAATTGACCGCTTATGATCCGGCCGAGGACCTTGGATCGGACGAGGCGATTGCGATCTTCATGGCGGAGGCATTTCAGACCAACGACGCTGGCTACATCTCGCACGCGCTGGGGGTGGTAGCGCGCGCCAAGGGAATGGCCCAGATCGCCGGCCAGACCGGCCTCTCCCGCGAGCAGCTCTATCGCTCGTTCAGTGCCAAGGGAAATCCCACGCTGAAGACAACGCTGGCCGTCATGAAGGCTCTGGGGATCGAGCTGACCGCGAAGATTCCTACCGCGGCTTGACGGGCAGAGCCACGCATGAGGTTGAGCTATGAAAAGCAATCCGCACATCGGCTCTTCGCTTGACGATTTTCTCAAGGAAGAGGGGCTTTACGAGGACGTGACCAACTACGCCGTCAAGCGGGTTTTGGCGTGGCAGGCGCAGAAGGCCATGGACGAGCAGGGCATCACCGGCAGCGTATACTCCGTCAGCAGGAAGCGCACACATGACTGAGCCCTCCGGTAGCCCCCGCAATCTTCGTCGCGACATTGCCTTTGTCTTCGTCCTTGCCCTGGCCTGCTACCTGGCGTGGCTGGTCCGCGAGGTGCTGGTGCTGCTCTATGTAAGCGCCTTGTTCGCCGTCATGCTCGGCCCCCTGGTGCGCTCTACCTCTCGCCTCCATATCGGCCGCTGGCATCCTTTCAAGGGCACCGCCATTTTTTTTCTCCTGTTCGGCGCGGCGGCAGCGATTACCGCCTTCGGGTTCCTCGCTCTGCCCCCGGTCATCAGCGACTTGCAAGAGTTCACCCGAGAGATGCCAACACGGTTACCCGGACTTTTAGAGAAGCTTAAAAATGTTCCCCTGACTCAACACCTGAATACCGCGGAGATCAGTTCCCGGCTTCAGGATTTCGTCAGCAATGCGGCCACTTATCTGCTGCTCTCGATTCGAGACTGGGCGGGCACGCTCTTCGACATCGTCATGGGTTTCATCCTTACCGTCTATTTCATTCTGGAAGGCGATTGCGCCTACCGGTGGTTTCTTTCCTTCTTCCCACCCGAGGGCCGTGCACGCCTTGACAAGACCCTTCAGCGGGCGAATATCCGCATGGGCAGATGGCTGCTGGGCCAAGGGATACTGATGCTCATCCTCGGGGTTAGCAGCACGATCGCCTATCTCTCGCTCCACATTCGCTACGCATACGCACTGGGTGTTCTGACGGGATTGCTCAACATCATTCCCGTGGCGGGCGCCGCGGTCTGCATAGGGCTCGCTCTGCTGGTGGCAGTCGTCGACTCGTGGGGACGGGTGCTCGGTATTGCCATCTTCTACGTGGTCTATTTGCAGGTGGAAAACGCATTTCTCGTCCCGCACATTATGAAGAACCGGGTGAAGCTGCCAGCTCTGGCCACCCTCGTCGCTCTGCTGCTGGGCGCGGCGCTTGCGGGCATTCCTGGAATCATGGTTTCGGTTCCCACGACAGTGCTGGTAAGCGTGCTGCTCGACGAATATTTGGTTCACAAGGACGCGGCGTGATTTGCCCGGGCGGGCTGAGGCTCGAGAATTCCCAGGTCTGAAAATCCAGGCCTGAGGCACCCAGATTTGTGTTTACGGCCGGCTGGAGACCGGGCCACCCGCCAAAGGTTCCTACCGCGGCTTGAGGAGAACGGGAGAACCGCTTTAACGCGCGAAGCTGATGTGCAAACGCGTGCGAGTGGCTTTCGCAAATCGTTCCAGGGTGCGCGTCGATGGCAGCACGCGGCCACTTTCGAGGCGCGCTATGACGGCCTGCGTCGTCCCCATCGCCTCGGCAACCTGCTCCTGCGTCATATCCGCATCGGCGCGCGCCTTGATCATGGCCGATGCCAGGGCGAACTCGCCTTCCAGCGCATCATAAGCCGCAACGTACTTTGGGTCCTTCTTCCACTGCTTGAAGGACTCTTCCACGGGGATGAATTTCGGCTTCATTGAACCTCCTTGGCCTTCTTGAGGGCTTGAACGATTTCCTTGCGCGGTGTCTTCTGCGTTTTCTTGGCAAAGACGTGCACGACGACGATGCGCATACCGGAAGCTGTCACATAGACCGCGCGGGCGATTCCGCTTTTGCCCTTCAATCGCATCTCCCAGAGCGGCCCTTCCAAATGCTTCAGGTACGGCTCGCAGACTCGCTCCAAGCCGTGGGCCTGAATAAGTTCCACAATGCGCTGAAAGCTGGCTCGAAGATCGGGAGGAAGAGCGTCGAGCGCCTCCTTGGTCTCCTCGTCCAGAAATCCTACGGCCCATCGCATGGTTTAATTATACTTTATTTGCAATGTTTGGCAACGATTCGTCATTTTCATACCCGGCAGGTTGGAAACGCCGGTGGATGTCTCTTGAATTCCAGTGAATTGGAGTAGGAAGGAAAAGCAACCCTCAGGGGGTAAAACCCGGTCTACCGGTCCGGCCTGCCGACGTTTCAATATCCCAGGTCCGAAAATCTGGACCTGGGGCACCCAGATTCGGATATACCGCCGACTGGGGACCTGGGCCACCCGCCCCCCTCATCGTCGAAATTTCTTCAGCGATCTCCGTCATCAGTGCCGGATGATGAATAGTCACCCACGAAATTCCTACACCGCTGTTCCTCGCAAGCGACCAATCAAGGAAACGAGGAGTTTTTCGTCCTTACGCAGTCCCTGTTTGAACTCGCGGTTATCCGTGTGCGCAATTTCATTCAACAGTTCTCGATGGAATCGCTCCAGGATGTTTGACAGGAGCTCTTGCTCCTCAACGCTTAATGTCAGCTCCATGACTCCTCCTCGCAACCTTGTCTACATCCAATCTTCTTGACATGTATGGGGAAGTGCTTGGCCGAGAAGCAGCGTCGCGCCTCAAGCCTAAGCCTCTCCTCTTCGGGACCAGGAGAGACCATGAATGGTCATCATGAAGAACGAGGTCCGAAACTGGGTTCGATCAAGAAGGACCAAATCCTCAAAACCGAGACTCGGTCCTCGGCGACAGTTCTCGCTATTATTCTACGCCCAAACTTCAACGCTGACTCCGAGCAGTTCAAAAATTCCCCGGGAACTCCAGACGTTTACCAATGAACCAAGCCTGAATTAAAGCAGAGTCCTTCAGGAGAGCTATCTGAAGTTGGCCGCGCTCAATCTCGAAGT
>PMPH01000155.1:0-18882 GCA_003161045.1 Acidobacteriaceae bacterium | reverse complement strand
CGTAGGGGCCTTGGAAGTCTTCTATGCCGTCTTCCTTGAAGACCCAGAGTCTGGTGGCGACTTCGTCAATCAAGTCGTGGTCGTGAGTGACTAACAGGACCGTGCCTTCGTAGCGCTGCAGGGCGATGTTCAGCGCGTTGATGGCTTCGAGGTCGAGGTGGTTGGTGGGCTCGTCGAAGATGAGGATGTTGGGCTTGGTGAGGATGAGCTTGCAGAAGGCCAGGCGGGCCTGTTCGCCACCCGACAAGGCCGCGGTTTGCTTGTCGCCCTCTTCGCCACTGAAGAGCATCTGGCCGAGGATGCCGCGGATGTCCTCGATGTGGGCCTCGGGATTCCAGCCATGCAGCCACTCGGCCACCGTGAGGCCGTGCGAAATGGTGGCGCCCACATCCTGCGGGAAGTAGCCGACTTGCGCCGCGTGGCCCCAGGTGACGGTGCCCGCGTCGAGGGTGAACTCGGGGTCGGCGAGGCTGGGGTACGTCGAGAGCAGGCTCTTGAGCAGGGTGGTCTTGCCGGCGCCGTTGCGGCCCATGAGGCAGATGTGTTCGCCGCGCAGGAGGCTGGCGGTGAAGCCGTCGATGACCTTGTGGTCGCCGTAGATTTTGGTGATGTGCTTGAACTCGAGGACGTGCTTGCCGCTAGGACGCTCCTGATCGAAACGGATGTAGGGGCGCGCGATGTTGGAGCGGGCTAGGTCGTTGGTTTGCAGGCGCTCGACCTCCTTGCGGCGGCTGGTGACCTGCGAGGAGCGGGTTCCGGCGGCAAAACGGGCGATGAAGTCGTTGAGCTGGGCGATCTTCTTCTCGCGCTGGGCGCTCTGCGCTTCGAGGGTGGAGCGGATCTGCGTCTTGGCCATCACCATGTCGTCGTAGCCACCCGTATAGGTGATGATGGTCTGGTAGTCGATGTCGGCGGTGTGGGTGGTGACCGAGTTCAGGAAGTGACGGTCGTGGCTGATGACGATCAGCGTGCCGTCGTAGTTGTTGAGGAAGTCCTGGAGCCAGTGGATGGATTCCAGATCGAGGTAGTTGGTGGGCTCGTCGAGCAGGAGGGCCTGGGGCTTGCCAAAGAGAGCCTGGGCAAGCAGGACGCGCATTTTCTGGCCGCCCTGGAGTTCGCCCATCAGGCGCTCGTGGACCTCCTCGGGAATGTCGAGGCCGTCGAGCAGGACGGCGGCGTCGGATTCGGCGGTGTAGCCGTCCTCGTCGCCGATGACGCCCTCGAGCTCGCCCAGCCTCATGCCGTCGGCGTCGGTCAGCTCGGGCTTCTCATAAATCCGATCTCGTTCTTCGAGAGCTGCCCACAAGGGCTTGTTGCCCATGATGACGGTGTCGATGACACGATAGGCGTCAAAGGCGAACTGATCCTGGCGCAGGACGCCGAGCTTGCGCGGGCGGACGACGTTGCCCTTTTGCGCGTCCAGCTCGCCGGTGAGGATCTTCATGAAGGTGGACTTGCCACTGCCGTTGGGGCCGGTGAGGCCGTAGCGGCGGCCAGGCACAAAGCTGACACTGACGTCCTCGAAGAGCACCTTCGAGCCGTAGCGCATGGTCACATTGCTGACACTGATCATTCTTTTTCTAGTTCCTAATTGCGAGCCGCAGCCGGGCAACGGCTCGGCGTGGCCGGGTGAAGCTGGGTTGAATCAAGGTTTTGGGCGCACGCACGGGCAGGCCCCAAGCGAATTGCTACTCTTCCAGTTTCTCACGAGTGGCGGCTTGGGTTTTTCCGCCGGTATGAATTGAATACGGAAACGGGCGCGAAAAGCGGTTTTTCCGGGGATTTTGCGCGGGTGGGGTCGAGCGGGCGGCTTAAATTCATTCACGGTGAAGGAGTGGTTGGCCGATAATCCCTTTCAGAAGAGTCGCCGGAATGAATGCCTTCGGCGGCTTTCATCGGGGAAGGGAATGGATTCAAGACGAAGGGATTTTGAGCCGGGAGGGCCGGAGACGATCAGCGGCGGGCAGGAGCGGCGGATTTATCCGCGTTCGCAGTGCTGGGGGACGACCTGGATCAACCTGCTGCCCGAGGGGCTAAAAACCGTTGGCTACCTGCTCAACCTGGGCCTGGGAGGCTGCCACATCGATACCGATGCCCCCCTGCCGGCGCGGGTCGGCGAGCGGGTCGAGGTGCTGCGGTACCTTGATGGCTTCACCCTGCGGCTGGCGGGCGTGGTGATTCACATGGAAGAGAACAATGCCAGGGTGGGCATCGAGTTTACCGACGTGAGCCCGCGCAAAGCCGAGCAGATTCGCCATTTGATGGCGGTCATCATCGCGGCCGAAAAGGAGCGCCTGGCGGGAGTCGAGGAACTGGGCGGATAAAATGGCCGGGCGAGGTGAGGAGTGGTGGGGGCGCGATTTCTACCCGCCGAAGGCCATGACGGCGTGGTTGACCGCGAAGGCCGCGACCCAGGCCAGCGCCAGCATGTAAACAAACTGAACAACGGGCCACTTCCAACTGTTGGTCTCGCGGCGCACCACGGCGATGGTCGAGGTGCACTGCATGGCGAAGGCGAAGAAGATCATCAGCGCCAGCGCGCCGCCCAGGCTGAGGTCGTGGTGCAGGGCGGTTTGCAGGCTCAGCGCCTGGGTTCCGGGATCGGAGCCGTAGAGTGTGCCCATGGTGCTGACCATCACTTCGCGGGCCAGTACGCTGGAAAGCAGGCCAATGCCGATCTTCCAGTTGAAGCCCAGCGGGGCAATGGCCGGCTCGATGAAGTGCCCCAGGCGGCCAATCACACTTTCGGCCAGCTGGGGAGCGGCGTAGGAGCCGGAGGCGGTGTGCAGCACCGGCAGGTGAGCCAGAACCCACAGAACCAGCGTGACGGCCAGAATGACACGGCCGGCATTGCGCAGGAAGATGCGGGCGCGATCCACCAGGCGCAGCGACAGCGAGCGCAGCGTGGGCATGCGGTACTGCGGCAGTTCGAGGATGAACGGCGTCTCGCTGGACTTGAGGATCGAGCTCTTCAAAAGGCGCGCGGTGCCGAGGGCGGCCACAAAGCCGGCCAAGTAAAGGCTCAGCATCACCAGCGTCCGCAGGCCGAGAAAGCCGTGCAGGTAATTGATGTTGGGAACGAAGGCGGCGATCAGCAGCATATAGACCGGCAGCCGGGCCGAACAGGTCATGAAGGGAGTGACTAGAATCGTGGCCAGCCGGTCGCGCTTGTTTTCGATGGTGCGCGTGGCCATGATGGCCGGGACGGCGCAGGCATAGGCCGAGAGCAGCGGGATGAAGGCCTTGCCATTCAGTCCGATCGAACGCATTCCGCGGTCGGCGATCAGCGCGGCGCGGGAAAGGTAGCCGGAGTCTTCCAGAACGCCGATAAAGAGAAACAGCAGCAGGATTTGCGGCAAAAAGACCAGCACCGAGGAGATGCCCTTCCAGGCGCCGTCGAGAATCAGCGATTGCACCCAGCCGGAGGGGAGCAGCGGCCGCGCCAGTTCGCCAATGCGGACCAGAATGCCGCCAAAACCGTCCGAAAGCGGTTGCCCGATGGAAAAAACCACCTCGAAAACGCCCACCACCACGACCAGAAACAAGAGCGGTCCCCAGATGCGGTGCAGCAGGACGTTGTCGATCTTGCGCGTGCCCTCGACCGAGAGCGGGGCGCGGTAGTCGGTGCGGCGGCTGATCTGCGCGGCCCAACTGTGCGCGCTGGCGGCGTTGCCGAGGATCGGCAGCGTGAGTGGCTGGGCGCCCGCGCGGTCGGTATGCTGGTGCAGAAAGAGCGGAATGGCGCCCATGCCGCCGCCGTTGACGGCGCTGATCTTGGCCACCGGAGCGCCCAGTTCGCGGGCCAACTTGAGCGCGTCGATGGAACCGCCGCGCTCCTCCATCAGGTCGCTCATATTGAGCAGCACCAGGGTGGGCAACCCCATCGCCAGAACCGGCGCGGCCAGCATCAGCTGGCGCGTCAGGTGGAGCGAATCCATCACTAGCAGCACCGCATCCGGCTTGGGCGTGCCCGCCATCTGGCCGCGCAGCACCTCGATCGAGACGCGGGCGTCCTCCGAGTAAGGGTCGAGAGAGTAAATGCCGGGCAGATCGATCAGCGTCAGGTCTTCGCGGCCCACGCCGGCCATCTGGCCCATCCGCTGTTCAACCGTGACGCCGGGGAAGTTGGCCACCTTCTGGCGAAGACCGGTCAACCGGTTGAAAAGCGTGGACTTGCCGGAGTTCGGCGGGCCGATCAGTACCACCGTCCGCAACTGCCCCGAGGGCTGCGGCGGCTGGGGCGGTTCAAATGCGGGAGAAGCGCAACAGCCGCTCATTGCGCGGCCTCGAATTGCCCGCTGGCGGCGATGCGCTGGTCTTCTGTCTTCTGGCCTTCGGTTTTTTGGCTTGCCGCTTCTTTCTGGCCGACTGCCTCCGGAACTTCGGCGGCGCGCACGTGAATGGCCGCGGCGGTCTCGCGCCGGAGGGCAATCTCCATTCCATCGATGGCGTAAACGGTGGGGTCGCCGGCCGGCGCGCGGCGCAACGCGGTTACTAAGGCATTGGGAACGAAGCCCATGTGCATCAGGTGGTTCTGCACGGATTCAGGCAGGTCGAGGTCCTCAAGAACCCCGCTCTCGCCTACATTCAGTTGGCTTAATACACTCACTCACCGGACTCCGAGGTCTGCCCAAAAAACAGCCCTTTAAACTACGACCATTATTGTCCTAATTCAGTATACGACCATTGCCGCCGGCTCTGCAAACGCTGGACTTCCGGGCTGCCGAGCCTCTCGGTTTCCACTTCTTCCACTTCGCCCGTTTTTGCGCTCTCTGGTTTCCGTACCGCGCTTTCCGTTTCCCTTTCGCGCTTTCTGTCCCGTGCTCCGGCAGGGCGGAATCTCCGGCAGGACGGCTGGCCACCGGCCCGCCAATTCCTTACAGTCTTTTGCTGGACGCGCTGCCCCCTCTGGCTCAATTCATCGGAACAATGAGCTGTTTTTACCCATACGAACTGTTTATTTTTTATCAGCGAAAACGAATTTGCGATGTGACTTGAATCACTTTTCGCGTCTTCTCCGGTGGGTTGCCGGGGGAGAAAGGAGCAGGGCGAGGGGGCCCCGGCAATCAAAGTGGAGTAAAGGTGCGCCGCCGGGAGTAAAATGCACACTGGGAAACGGTGGAGGCAAAAAATGAATGGGGCAAGATCATGGCTTTTCGGCTTCGGCCCTGATTTCAGGGCCCCGATTTCAGTTGGTGAAATCGCTTTCGCAATGTGGGAGGCACAACCCGCCTTGTGTCTTGCATCACTGCCACTCCACCCCTCCCAGAGATGAGACTCAGACTGACGGTTTATTTTCCGCCGGCTGTGCTAAGAGGCAAGCGAATGAGTAAAAAGACCATGGTAATCCTGGATGGGAACGAGGCGGCCGCCTCGGTAGCCTACCGACTCTCCGAAGTAGTCGCCATTTACCCCATCACCCCCTCGTCGCCGATGGCCGAGTGGGCCGATCAGTGGCGCTCGGAGGGAAAAAAGAACATTTGGGGCGCGTTGCCCATTGTGGAGGAACTGCAGAGCGAGGGCGGCGCTTCGGGCGCATTGCATGGCGCGTTGCAGGCCGGGGCCTTCGGGACCACCTTCACGGCCTCGCAGGGCTTGCTGCTGATGATTCCCAATATGTACAAGATTGCCGGCGAGCTGACCCCGGCGACCATGCACGTGACGGCCCGCACGGTGGCCACCCATGCGCTGTCGATCTTCGGCGACCACTCGGACGTGATGGCCTGCCGCTCNNGACGGCTTCCGCACCTCGCATGAAGTGGGCAAGATCCTGCCCATCGGCGACGAGACGATCCGCGCCTTGCTGGACGACAAGTACATCCTCGAGTACCGCAAAAACGCCCTCAGCCCGGATCGCCCGATCATCCGCGGCACGGCGCAGAATCCCGACGTCTTCTTCCAGGCCCGCGAAGCCTGCACGCCCTACCATGCCGCGGTCCCGGGCATTGTGCAGTCGGTGATGAACCGCTTTGCCGAGCAGACCGGCCGCGCCTATCACCTGTTCGATTACTATGGCGCGCCCGATGCGGAGCGCGTGATCATCCTCATGGGCTCCGGCGCCGAAACGGCCGAAGAGGCTGTGGACCTGATGGTCAAGCAGGGCGAGAAGATCGGCATGGTCAAGGTTCGCCTGTTCCGGCCGTTTGACTCGAAGGCCTTCCTGGCCGCGCTGCCCTCGACGGTGAAGTCGATTGCCGTTCTCGACCGCTGCAAGGAACCCGGCGCATTGGGCGAGCCGCTCTATCAGGACATCCTCACCGTATTGGGTGAAAACGCCGCCAGCCTGCCTTACGCCATGCCGACAGTCATCGGCGGCCGCTATGGGCTTTCTTCGAAGGAATTTACCCCCGCCATGGTCAAGGGAATCTTCGACGAGCTGGCCAAGCCGCAGCCGAAGAACCACTTTACGATTGGCATTGACGACGACGTCTCGCACACCAGTTTGACTTACGATCCGGCCTTCTCGACCGAAGACCCGAAGACGGTGCGCGCGCTGTTTTACGGCCTCGGCTCGGACGGCACCGTGGGCGCCAACAAGAACTCGATCAAGATCATCGGCAGCGAAACGCCGAACTTTGCCCAGGGCTACTTCGTTTACGACTCGAAGAAGTCCGGCTCGATGACCACCTCGCACCTGAGGTTCGGCCCCAACCCCATCCGGTCAACCTATCTGATTACCCGCGCCAGCTTTGTGGCCTGCCACAACTTCAGCTTCCTGGAGAAGATGAATGCGGTGGAGGCGGCCATGCCGGGCGCGGTCTTCCTGCTCAATTCGCCGTATTCGGCGGCGGAGGTCTGGAACCATCTGCCCAAGACCATACAGGAAGAGATGCTGCGCAAGAAGATCGAGTTTTATGTGATCGACGGCTACACGGTGGCGCGCGAGGCCGGCATGGGCACGCGCATCAACACCATCATGCAGACCTGCTTCTTCGCCATCAGCGGCGTGCTGCCGCGCGAGGAGGCCATCGAGCAGATCAAGAAGGCGATCAAAAAGACCTATGGCAAGCGCGGCGAGGCGGTGGTGCAGAAGAACTTTGCCGCCGTGGATGCGGCGCTGGCTCATCTGCACAAGGTTGAGCTGCCCGCGGCGGCTTCCTCCGACTTCGATATTGTTGGCGTTATCTCGAACAAGGCTCCGAAGTTTGTCCACGACGTGCTGGGCCAGATTGCCGCCGGCCACGGCGATTTGCTTCCGGTCAGCGCCATTCCTCCGGGCGGGGCCTTCCCCACGGGGACGGCGCAGTGGGAAAAGCGCAACATTGCGCAGTTTATTCCGGTCTGGGACAAAGAGGTGTGCATCCAGTGCGGCAAGTGCGTGATGGTCTGCCCGCACGCGGTGATTCGCTCCAAGGTTTACAGCCCGGAGCTGGCCGAAAAGGCGCCGGCCACCTTCAAGTTCACCAAGGCCAAATGGAAGGGCATGGAGCAGGAGCTCTTCACGCTGCAGATTGCGCCCGAGGATTGTACCGGCTGCGGGGTCTGCATCGACATCTGCCCGGCAAAGAACAAGAGCGACGCCAGCCGGAAGGCCATCAACATGGCGCCGCAGGCGCCGTTGCGCGAGGCCGAGCGGGAGAACTGGGAGTTCTTCCTTGGGCTGCCCGAGGTGGACCGCTCCAAGCTGTCGCTCAACCAGGTGAAGGACCTGCAACTGCTGCAGCCGCTCTTCGAGTTCTCCGGCGCCTGCGCGGGCTGCGGAGAGACGGCCTACATCAAGCTGCTGACGCAGTTGTTCGGCGACCGGCTGTACATCGCCAACGCCACCGGCTGCACGTCGATCTACGGTGGCAATCTGCCCACCACGCCCTACACCTCCAACCGCGAGGGTCGCGGCCCGACCTGGGCCAACTCGCTGTTTGAAGACAATGCCGAGTTCGGCTTCGGCATGAGAATCGCGCTGGACCAGCAGAAGGCCTACGCCGATCTGCTGGTGACAAGGCTGGCGGCGGCTATTGGCGATGATCTGGTGACGGCGCTGCTAACGGCCTCGCAGAAGACGGAAACCGAGATCAACCAGCAGCGCGAGCGCGTGACGGCGCTGCGCGGCAAGCTGGCCGGCAACAATTCCAGTGACGCGCGCAACCTGCTGGCCATCGCCGACACGCTGGTCAGAAAGAGCGTGTGGATTCTGGGCGGCGACGGCTGGGCCTACGACATCGGCTTCGGCGGGCTGGACCACGTGCTCGCCTCGGGCAAGAACGTGAATGTGCTGGTGCTGGACACCGAGGTCTACTCGAATACCGGCGGGCAGATGTCCAAATCCACGCCGCGCGGCGCGGTGGCCAAGTTTGCCGCCAGCGGCAAGAGCAACAGAAAGAAGGATCTGGCCATGGGCGCCGTCAGCTACGGCTCCGTCTATGTGGCGCGGGTGGCGATGGGCGGCAACGACAGCCACGTGGCGAAGGCCTTCCTGGAGGCCGAGGCGCACGACGGCCCGTCGATCATCATCGCCTACTCCAGTTGCATCGCCCACGGCTACGACTTGGTGCATGCACTGGAGCAGCAGAAGCTGGCCGTGCAGTCGGGCTACTGGCCGCTGATGCGCTACAATCCTGGATTGCGCGAGGCGGGCAAGAATCCCTTCCAGCTCGACTCCAGGCCGCCATCGATCCCGCTCAAGGAGTACGCTTATCGCGAGGCCCGCTACACCATGCTGACGCGGAGCAATCCGAAGTGGGCGGCGGAGCTACTCAAGGAAGCGCAGAAAGATGTCGATCTCCAGTGGCGCGTCTACTCGGCGCGGGCCACGATGCCGGGCCTTGGCGAGACGCCCGACATTGATTCCGCGGAGAAGGCTGAAGAAAATTCCGAACAAAAGCTGGCGGCCGCAGCTGCCCGAGGTGAGAAATGATCGATTTTTCAACGCAGTATCTTGGTTTGAAGCTGAACGGTCCTATCGTGGTTTCTTCCACGCCGCTCTCCGAGTCGATCGATAATATTCGCCGCATGGAGGATGCCGGAGCCGCGGCAATCGTGCTCCACTCGCTCTTCGAGGAGCAGTTGGCCCTCGAATCGAAGGCCCTGGACGAAGACCTGTCGAGGGGGACCGAGTCCTTTGCCGAGTCGCTCGGCTACCTGCCCGACCTGAGCGACTACCACATGACGCAGGAAGTTTACCTGGAGCACCTGCGGCGCGCCAAAGAGGCGGTGAAGATCCCCATTCTGGCCAGCTTGAATGGAGCCACAAAAGGCGGCTGGGTACGCTTTGCCGGGGATATGGAGCAGGCCGGCGCCGACGCAATCGAGCTGAACACCTATGCGCTGGCCACCGACAAGAGCCAGACCTCGGCGGATATGGAGCAGCAATTGCTCGAATTGGTGGCGGCGGTCACCTCGGCGGTCAAGGTGCCGGTCTCGGTGAAGCTGTCGCAGTCGTTTACCAGCCTGCCCAACCTGATTGTCCGGCTGGAGGAGGTGGGGGCGCGCGGCGTGGCGCTGTTCAACCGCTTCTATCAGCCCGACTTTGACATCGAGACCTTGGAAGTCCGGCCCACGCTGCACTTTTCCAAGCCCTCGGAGTTGCTGCTGCGGCTGCACTGGGCGGCGATTCTCTATGGCCACGTGAACCTCGACCTGGCCATCACCGGCGGCGTTCACTCGGCCGAGGATGTGCTCAAAAGCATTATGGCCGGGGGCGGCGTGGCGATGATGGCCTCGGCCCTGCACATTCACGGCATCGAGCACATCGGCCGGGTGCTGGCCGACGTGCGCTACTGGCTGGAGAAGCGCGAATACGCCTCGCTGTGGGAGACGCGCGGCTGCCTGAGCCGCCGCTCGGTGCCCGACACCTCGGCCTTCGACCGCGGCAACTACATCAAGACGCTCAGCTCTTACAGCCTGCGTCAGACGGTGGCCGCATTTTAGAGCGGTTTTCCAGTTAACGTGGAGTTTTGAGAGCCGTGTGAGGTGGCTTTTTCTTGAGGAAAAAGCCACTCAGCGGCTGCGGTTCCCCTCTACAGCAACTGGAGAACCGCTTTAGTCGGAGAGTTTCCATTATTTCTGTAATCAGGGCATTGTGGTATCCCACCCTGGCCGCAAAAAGCTATCCCACCCTAGCCGTAAAAACAAAGACGCGGCGAGGGTGGGGCACCCATAAAATTACCCGATCCGTGAAAATTGCCTAAAAATGCCCTAAGTCCCTAAAAATTCCTTAAGTCCCTAAAAATGCATCAAGATAGGCGGCCAGAGAGCTTGCTCCGGCGCGGAACTCCTCCTCTGGCCCCAGCAGGCTGACCACCAGCCAGCCCGACGGGGGCATTCCGAAGAAGTAGCCGGGATGGAGCCAGACGCCGCGTTCGAGCAGCGCCAAGACTGTCTGTTCGTCTGGCTGGAGCGCCGGAATGCGCAGCACGGCGTACCAGCCGCCCTCGATCTTCAGCCGGCTCACCGCCGGCAGCCGGACAAGTTGCCGGTCAAGTTCGGCGAGATTGGCCGCGACGCGGGCAAGAATCTGCCGCTGAATTGCCCGGCGGCCTTCCAGCCAGGCGGGCAGCGCGCACTGCACCGGCGCGTTCATCGAGAGGAATGTGTCGGCGATGACCTCCAGCCGGTCCAGCGCCGCTGTGGCCTGCGGACCGGTGGTGACAATCCAGGCCGCCTTCATCTGCGGCAGCCCGGCAATCTTGCTCAGCCCGCTGACCACGAAGACTGGAACGCCCTCGATCCCGGCGGCGAAGCTCACGGCCGCGTTCGCGGCAAGGTTCACGCCTGGGCCGGTGGCGCTGCCGGTGAGGTTCGCGGCGAGCGGGTAGTCGAGAAAAACCTCGTCCACAATCAGCGCCAGGTTGAACTCCCGGCAGAGCCGCGCCAGCTCTGCGGCCTCCCAGGGCTTGGTGAAGTGGCCGGTGGGATTGTTGGGATGAACCAGCACAATGGCCCGCGTCCGTGGCGAAAGGACGCGCCGGAAGCCCTCCGGGTCGATCTGCCAGCCGTAGTCGTAGACGAGTGGGGCGGCTTTCAGCTTTACATCATCCAGCCCGGCCAGGAAGTCGAAGAGCGGATAGCCCGGCTGCGGGACAATGATTTCGTCGCCCGGGTCCAGCAGCAGCCGGAAGAGGAAGCTGTAAGCCTCGCTGGTGCTGGTGGTGAGCACAATCTGTTGGGGCGCAAGAGCCACGCCATGGCCGGCATAGTACAAGCAGACCGCCTCCCGCCCGCGCAGCAGCCCGCGCGGCTGCGGATCGTAGTCGAGGGCGCGCGCGTCGGCCAGGGTCGCGAGCAGCCCCGGATCGTACTCGAAGCCGCAGCGGGTGGGGTTGGAGGCCGTCAGGTCGGCAATGGGTTCGCCGGCCTCGACGCGCAGCCGGTGAGCCCGCGCCAGCTCGCTTTCTTCCGTGTTCCAGTCCGTTCGATGTGAAAAGACCATCGTCTCCGTCCAGCCTGCAACCTGATTCGCAAAAGCCGCCCACGGCGGCGATCAGGCACAATGGAAGCAGGCGTCCTCTTCAACCTTACACGGAGGATGACGGGAGGAAGATTGGCTCTGCGCGCGGTGGTCTTCGACTATGGAATGGTGCTGACCGGGCAGCCGGACGCGGTGGCGCACGCCGCCCTGCTGCGCCTTACCGGTCTGCCTCTGGAGCTCTTCGAGCCCCTCTACTGGGCCGACCGGCAGGCCTACGACGAGGGCAAGCTGACCGGCATCGCCTACTGGCAGAAGCTGCTGCGCGAGGCCGGGCTGCCGACGGAGCGCGAAAGCGTGGAAGAGCTGAACCGGTGGGACGCGCGCCTGTGGACGGTGCAGAACCCCGTCATGCTGGCCTGGCAACTGGAACTCAAGCGGCGCGGCCTGCTGACCGCCATCCTCTCCAACATCGGCGACGCGGTGCTGGCCAGTATGGAGCGAGAGTTCGACTGGATTCACCGCTTCGACGTGCGGGTCTGGAGCTATCAGTTGGGCGTCGCCAAGCCCGACCCGGCGATCTATCGCCACACGCTGGCTGAACTGGGGGTTCAGCCCGAAGAAACGCTTTTTATTGACGACAAACGGGTCAACATCGAGGCCGCGCAGGCGCTGGGCATTCAAGCTATCGAGTTTTCCAGCGTAGAACGGCTGCGGGAAGAACTGATCGCCGCCGGCCTGGACGCGGAAGTGCCGCTGCCCGGTTGAATTCGTTGGCCGCTCCACCTCCGCCCATTACACTCTCCCTATGGCCCTTTGCCTTTACGCCGCCACCACCAGCCAGGGCAAGCTGCGCGACTTCCGCACCGCCGCCGAGGCCCACGCCCTGAGCATCGAGCCTCTTCCGGGGCTCAAGACCATCCCCGCGCCGGAGGAAAACGGGCTGACTTTCGCTGAAAACGCCAGGCTGAAGGCGGTTTACTACTCCCGCTTTGCCCCCGGCGAACTGATTGTGGCCGACGACTCCGGCCTGGAGGTGGACGCCCTCGGCGGCGCGCCCGGCGTGCGTTCGGCCCGCTTTGCCGCCGACTCCGGCCTGACCGATTCGCCCGACGCCAACGACAACACCGACGTGTGGAACAACATTGTGCTTCTGCAACGGCTGGTTGGTGTTCCCCCTTGCCGGCGCACGGCGCGCTACCGCTGCGTGCTGGCGGTGGCCCGCGATGGCCAACTTCTGCACACCGCCGAGGGCGCGGTCGGGGGGCTGATTCTGGGAGCTCCGCGCGGCACCGGAGGCTTCGGCTACGACCCGCTCTTCTACCTGCCCGCGCTGGACCGCACCATGGCCGAAATCGATCTCGAAACCAAGCACACGCTCAGCCACCGCGGCCGCGCCATTCAGGCGCTCCTTCCCCAACTGGGCCTCTGAATCTCCCGCAAATCTTGTCCAAAACCAGATTCCATGGAGTGGTTTGAACGGAGCCATGCGGACGCCAATCGCGCGCGTGAAATAATAGGGATTGCCGCGGTTCATTCTCTTCTAGCCGCCAGGCCCAAAGCCTGGACCCAAAGCCCATTAGGAGCCAACACCGTCATGGAAACCGCTGAATCCACTGCCACGCCCGCTGGCCGCCCCACTGTTCATAGCGGCGTCCAGCCGCTGCGTGCTGGCGAGGGAATTTCCTTTCTCTGCCGCAAGCTGCATTCGCTGGTGGGCATCGTCCCCTTGGGTGCATTCCTGCTGGAGCACCTGCTCTCGAACTACGAGGCGCTCAAAGGCCCGGCCGCTTACGGGGCGCAGGTGCAGTTTCTCAACAGCCTGCCGCTGGTCCGTCTGCTGGAGTGGGTCTTCATTTTTCTGCCTCTCCTCTATCACGGCTTTTATGGCGCCTGGATCTGGCTGCGCGGCCGGTCGAACATCGTCTACTACCCCTGGGCAGGGAACTGGCTCTACGCCGTCCAGCGTTACACCGGGCTGGTTGCCATACTCTACATCGGGCAGCACGTGATCCGTCAGCGTTTCATGGGCGTCAGCCTGCCCGAGCACCCCTACGCGGCCTTCGCCAAGGTGCAACACGAGCTGGCCAACCCCTGGATGCTGGCGGTTTACATAGTGGCCATGATCGCCATCTGCTGGCACTTTTCTTACGGCATCTGGCTCTTCGCGGCCAAGTGGGGCATTACCCCCGGCGCAATGGCCCGCAAGCGCTTCGGCTACATCTGCGCCGCGCTGGGGCTGGGGCTGGCGATTCTGGGCCTGGCCAGCATTTGGGCCTTCGTGGGACCTGAGTACAGGGATCAGGGGTCAGGGATCAGGGATCAGGGACCGAAGCCCGAAGTGCGGCAGCCGGGACTGGTTGCGGAGGCTAATGGGGTGCTCGGAAGCGGATTGCCGGAATTGATCTCTCACAATAGAACATCAGGCGAAGTTTTTGTCGCGTAGCGGCAAGTTCTGACCCCTGATCCCTGACCCCTGACCCCTTCTTTTTGAAAGGATTTCATTCATGGCAGCACCCAGAATCATCGTGGTTGGCGGAGGGCTGGCCGGATTGGCCGCGGTCATCAAGATCGCCGAGGCCGGCGGCTCGGTTGACCTGTTTTCGATTGTCCCGGTCAAGCGTTCGCACTCGGTCTGCGCACAGGGCGGCATCAACGCCGCCAAAAATCTGAAGGGCGAGGGCGACACCACCTGGAAGCACTTCGACGACACCGTCTTCGGCGGCGATTTTCTGGCCAACCAGACGCCGGTGAAGGCGATGTGCGAGGCCGCTCCGGCCATCATCGACCTGCTGGACCGCATGGGCGTCACCTTCAACCGCACCCCCGAGGGGCTGCTCGACTTCCGCCGCTTCGGCGGCACGCTCTACAACCGCACGGCCTTTGCCGGGGCCACCACCGGGCAACAGTTGCTCTACGCGCTCGACGAGCAGGTGCGCCGCCACGAATCCGAGGGCAAGGTGCGCAAATTCGAGGGCTGGGAGTTCCTTTCAGCCGTCGTCGATTCGAAGGGCGTGGCGCGCGGCATCACCGCTCTCGACCTGCGCACCATGGAGCTGCGCTCGTTTGCGGCGGACGCCATTATTCTGGCCACCGGCGGCATCGGGGCCATCTTCGGCAAGAGCACCAACTCGGTGGTCTGCACCGGCTCGGCGCAATCGGCCATCTTCCAGCAGGGCGCCTTCTACGCCAACGGCGAACTCATCCAGGTTCACCCCACCACCATCCCCGGGGAAGACAAACTGCGCCTGATGTCGGAGTCGGCGCGCGGCGAGGGCGGCCGCGTCTGGGTTCCGCGCACCCCCGGCGACCAGCGCCCCATCAAACAAATCCCCGAAGCCGAGCGCTTCTATTTTCTCGAAGAGTGGTACCCCAAGTACGGCAACCTGGTTCCGCGCGACATCGCCACCCGCGCCATTCACAAGGTGGTTTACGAGGAGGGCCTCGGCATCGACGGCCAGCCGATGGTCTATCTCGACCTGACGCACATCGACCGCGCCACGCTCAACCGGAAACTCGAGGGCATCCTCGACATTTACCAGAAGTTTGTGGGCGACGACCCGCGCGACATTCCCATGAAAATCTTCCCCGGAATGCACTACACGATGGGCGGCCTGTGGGTGGATTTCGGACAAATGACGAACATTCCCGGCATCTTCGCCGCTGGCGAATGCGAGTACCAGTACCACGGCGCCAACCGCCTGGGCGCGAACTCGCTGCTCAGCTGCATCTTCGGCGGATTCCTTGCCGGGCCGAATGCGCTCGAATACGCCAGGAACCTGCCCGCGGCCGAGGGCGACGGCGGCCACGCGGCGGAAATAGCCCGCCAGGCCGAAATCAACTTGGGGCTGCTCACGAACGAGGGCACGGAAAATCCCTTCAAGCTGTGGCGCGAGTTGGGCCAGACAATGACCGAGAACGCCACCGTGATCCGCTACAACAAGAATTTGCGGCAGGCCGATGAAAAAATCGTCGAGCTGCTCGAACGCTACAAAAAGGTCAACCTCGCCGACCGCAGCCAGTGGGCCAACACCAGCTTCGCCTTCGCCCGCCAGTTGAAGAACATGCTCGAGTTGGCCCGCGTGATTGTCCAGGGGGCCATTCTGCGCGACGAGTCGCGCGGCGCGCACTACAAGCCCGATTTCCCCGAGCGCAACGACGAGCGGTTCCTGAAAACCACCAAAGCCAGCTTCACCGGCTCGCCCGAAGGCCCGCGCTTCGAATACGAAGAGGTCGACACGCAATTCATCCCGCCGCGCCCGCGCAGCTACGAAGCGGCCCACTGAGCAAAGGAGACTGACAATGGCAACCAGAACCGTGCAATTTGAAATCAGGCGCCAGGCCAGCCCCGATGCTCCCGCCGTCTGGGAGAGCTTTGAACTCGCGTGGCGCGCGGGCATGAACGTCACCTCCGCGCTGATGGAGATCGCCGGCAATCCGGTCACCTCTCACGGCTGCCAGACCACCCCGGTCACCTACGACTCCAATTGCCTGGAGGAGATCTGCGGCTCCTGCGCAATGCGCATCAACGGCAGGGCGCGCATGGCCTGCTCGGCGCTCGTGGACAATCTCGACCAGCCCATCCGCGTCGAGCCGCTCTCGAAGTTTCCCCTGGTCCGCGACTTGCAGGTGGACCGGTCGGTTCTGTTCGAGAACCTGAAGGCGGTCAAAGCCTGGGTTCCCATCGACGGCACCTACGACCTGGGGCCCGGCCCGAGAGTCTTCCCGCAAGAGCAGGAGGTGAACTACCCGCTCTCGAATTGCATCAGTTGCACCTGCTGCATGGAGGCCTGCCCGCAGTTCAACGAGGCGACGGGCTTTGTCGGCGCGGCCACCATCGCCCAGGTCAAGCTCTTCAACTCGCACCCCACCGGCAAGGTTCTGAAGGAAGAACGGCTGCGCGCCCTGGCCGGCGACGGCGGCATTCAGGAGTGCGGCTTCGCGCAAAACTGCGTCGAGGTCTGCCCCAAGCGCATTCCGCTCACCAACACCATCTCCAGCGTGAGCCGCGACGTTCTCCTCCAGAAAATCAAGGATTTCCTGGGCAGTTGATCGCCCCTTAATCCCGTTCCAGGTACCAGGGAATGTTGATCACCACAATGCGCCGGTTGCCGTGCAGAAGCAGGATGACCTTCAGCATATCCGCGCGGCGGTTATGCAGCAGATTCTCCCACCAGTGGCGCACCACCAGCTCCGGCACCAGCACGCAGACCTTGCGGAAGCTGGACTCCCGTTCCGTCTCCAGAATGTAATCGACCACTGGCGTCAGGACATAGCGGAAGGGCGATTGCAGAATCTCGAGTCTGGGAACGCACTTGCCGGCCGCGCGCAGTGGGGCGGCCACGTCTTTTTCCCAATCCTGGCTGATCGAATCCGGCTCCTCGCCGGTCTGTATGTGCAGGCAGCGAATATCGTTCGACATACCCAGCGCAAAGGTGAGGGCCCTCTCGGTAATGCGGCTCCAGTGGTCGATGGGCAGCACCACGATGGGCTGGGCGACCTCGGCAGGCACGATGGGCTGGTCGAGGTCCGTCTCGCGGTCCACGCGGAGGTAGTGGCGCTTGACGGCGCGCATCAGCAGGATCATGACCGCAATCAACAGCGCGGTGATCCAGGCGCCCGCGGCGAACTTGGCCACCAGCACCACCAGGGTGGTGATGCCCGTGGCCACCGCGCCCAGGCCGTTGACGAATATCCGCAGCCGGGCCTTGCCCTGGCGCTTCCAGTGCATCACCATGCCGGCCTGCGAGAGCGTGAAGGCCAGGAAGGCGCCGATGGCGTAAAGCGGAATCAGCCGGTCGGTGACGCCGCCGAAGGTGACCAGCAGCAGCGCGGTGAGCGCCACCAGGACGTAGATTCCCCAGGAGTAGAGCAGCCGGCGTCCGCGCAGCAGAAAGACGTGGGGCATATAGTCGTCGACGGCGATGGCGCGGGTGAGCCGCGGAAAATCGGCAAAGGCGGTGTTGGCCGAGAGCGCCAGCACCAGCAAGACCGAGCCGATGGTGACGTAATAGAAGGCTCCATGGCCCATCACCGCGCGCGTCAGCATCGAGAGCACGCTCTCGTAGCCGGGTCCGTTGGGGTTGGTGGCGGCGATGCCGTAGGCGCTGCACAGGAACGCAATGCCGGCCAGCAGCACCGCCAGCAGGACGATGATGATGGTCAGCGTGATCTTGGCGTTGCGGCGCGTGTCGTCGCGGAAGGCCATCACGCCGTTGCTCACCGCTTCCACGCCGGTCATGGCCGTGCAGCCGGAAGAAAAGACCTTCAGCAGCAGCCAGAGGCTGACCGCGACGGTGGCCGCCGGCAGCGGGGGCAGCGCCGTGACCGGGTGGGGATGGCCTCCGCTGTGCAACACCTGCCAGAGGCCGGCTGCGATGACAATCAAGAGCGTTCCCGTGAACAGGTAGGTGGGAATCAGGAACGCCACGCCGGTGTCGTGGACGCCGCGCATGTTGATCACGGTCAGGATGGCCAGCACCGCCAGGCACAATTGCAAGGTGTAGGGCTGCAAGCCAGGGGCGGCGGAGATCAGCGCGCCCACCCCGGCCGAGATGCCCACGGCGGCGGTGAGTGTGTAATCGACCATCAGGGCGGCCGCGGCCAGCAGGCCCGCGCCCTCGCCCAGGTTCTGGCTGGCTACCGTGTAGGAGCCGCCGCCGCGGGGATAGGTGTCGATGGTCTGCCGGTAACTGAAGTAGACGATGGCCAGCAGGCCCAAAATCGCCAAGATCACCGGCACGATGTAGTGCACGCCCACTAAACCCAGCGGAATCAGCAGCGTGAGGGCGGCCTCGGGGCCGTACGCGGCGGAGCTGAGGGCGTCCAGGCCGAAGATGGGAACTCCGGCGATGGGGCCGATGTGCTCGGCGCGCTCCTCGCTGGTGGCCAGCGGCCGGCCGAAGAGCAGATCCAATGCGCGTGAAGGCAATGCCATGAAGTCTTGTCCGGCAGCAGGGGAGTTGGGGATGGGAAGGCTGCCGAGAGCATTGTCTCACAGCGAGGGAGAGAAGCCGGCCGAGGCCGGTGGAAGGGTTTTTCGCGCCGCCGGACGAAAGTTTTTTTGACGGGGACCGCAACTTAGTTGCGAGAATGCTGTTTGAAAAGACAGAAGCCGGTTGGGACGAGAAGTCCAGGAGCTGGCGAGTGCTGAGAACGGAGCTGGCCTCCGGTTCTCCGGTCCGAAAGAAGCGGGACTGGGCAGCACGAGGAGGTTGTTATGCGAAGAGTTAGCCTGGTTCTGTTAGCGATGCTGTTGGCTCTGCCGTTTGCGGCCAAGGCCAACGCCCAAGTGGATGTGGGGGTTGGTGTCGGTCCCGGGGTGGTGCCAGCGCCTGAGGTTTACGGGCCGCCGGCCTGCGACTGGGGCTATTACCCTGACTACCCCTACGCCTGCGCTCCCTATGGCTATTATGGGGCTGGCTGGTTCTACGACGGAATCTTCCTCGGCATAGGGCCATGGTACGGCTGGGGTTGGGGCCACGGCTGGGGTGGTCGCGGCGGCTACGGTCGCGGCGGCTACGGCGGACACGGTGGCT
>PMPH01000115.1 GCA_003161045.1 Acidobacteriaceae bacterium | reverse complement strand
ACCTGCACGATGCAGATTCCGCAGGCCGCGGTCGCATCCAGGTCGGGATGCTTGCACAGCGTGGGAATACGCACATTTACCTGCCGCGCGGCATCAAGAATGGTGGTGCCTTTGGCGGCTTCAACGGGCAGCCCGTTGATCGTAGCGTGAATAGTATGGCTCATGGCAGATTCTTCTCGATCCGTAGTGGTCAGGCTTGTTTGGCCGCAGGCGACTGCATCCGCGCGCGGAATTCCGGTTCAAAGTGATGAATGGCGGAGAGCACCGGATTGGGCGCGGTCTGGCCCAATGCGCACAGCGAGGCCAATTGCATCGCCTTGGCGATCCGGCGGATCGTCTTGATGTCCTCTTCCGTTCCCTTGCCCGCGACGAAGCGATCCAGCAGAGTCAGCATCTGCTTGCCGCCGATACGGCAGGGAGCGCATTTGCCACAGGACTCATCGACGCAGAAGTCCAGGTAGAACCGGGCCAACTCGACCACGCTGTCGTGATCATCGATGACGATCATGCCGCCCGAGCCCATGATGGACCCCAGCTTCTTCAAATGCTCGTAGCTGACCGGCGTGTCAAATAGATGCACCGGAATCATGCCGCCCGAGGGTCCGCCCGTCTGAATGGCTTTGACCTTGTGATCGGTGCCCGTGCCGCCGCCCACCAGATCGACGATCGTGCGCAGCGTCATGCCCATCGGCACCTCGACCAGGCCATTGTTCTTGCTCTTGCCGGTCAGTGCGAACAGCTTGGTTCCCTTGGACTCGGCCGTGCCCCGCGCAGCGTACCATGCCGCGTCGTGCTGCAGGATGCGCGTCACGTTGGCAAAGGTCTCCACGTTGTTGATGCAGCTGGGCTTGTCAAACAATCCCTTGACCGCCGGGAAGGGCGGACGGGGACGCGGCGTGCCGCGCTTGCCCTCGATCGAGGCGATCAGAGCCGTCTCCTCGCCGCAGACGAAGGCGCCGGCGCCGAGACGAAGCTCGAAGTCGAAGTTCCAGCCCGAGTCAAGAATGTTCTTGCCCACCAGGCCGGCCGCGCGCGCCTGCCGCAGAGCCTTCTCGATGCGCTCCACCGCCAGCGGATACTCGGCGCGGATGTAGAAGACGCCGTGGGTCGCGTTGATCGCGCGGGCCCCAATCAGCATGCCCTCGATGACCGTGTGCGGATCGCCTTCCAGCGTCGATCCATCCATGAACGCGCCGGGGTCGCCCTCGTCACCGTTGCAGATGATGTACTTCACATCACCTTCAACCTTGCGCGTCAGCTCCCACTTGCGGCCCGTCGGGAAGCCTGCGCCGCCGCGGCCGCGCAGTCCAGAGGCCAGAATCTCCTTGCAGATATCCTCGGCGCTCATCCCCAGTGCCTTGCGCAGGCCCGTGTAGCCGCCGCAGGCAATGTATTCGTCCAGCTTCTCCGGGTCCATTTTGCCGTTGTTGCACAGAACCACGAATTCCTGCAGGGCGAAGAACGGATCGTTCAGATCCAGCGTCTTCGTGGCCAGATCACCGCCCGGCTGCTCGATCTTCGAGCCGCTCAGCATCGGCACCACTACCTGGGTGACAATCTTCGGCGCCAGAGCCGCCGTCATATCGCAGAACATCACGTCCTTCTGCGTCTTGGATTTCATGAGGATCAGTGGGCCACGGCCGCAAAGCCCCAGGCATCCACTGCCACTGACTTGCACCTTGGCGTCGAGCTGTTTGGCCTTGATCTCCGCCTTCAACGCGGTGATGACTCCCAAGGCGTCGGCCGATTGACAGCCTCTGCTCGAACACGTAAACAAGCGCACATCGAAAGCCTGCTGCTTGGCGATTTGCGCAGCTGCTTTTACTTCAAGTTCTTCAGGTTTCATAATCTTCCTGTGGTTTCGTTTGGAAAAAGTCCCGCGGACGGGAGTTAGTCGGTGACCGATTCCTGCTCGATATCGATCATGGGCTTGTCAATCTGGATGCACTCGATCACATGGCGCCCATCTTCGGGCTTCAGCTTGGCGTACACCTTGTTGTTGACCGATACGCACGGAGCCAGACCGCAGCAGCCCAGGCAGCGAACCGCCTGCAGGTGATACTCCTTGTCCGGTGTGCTGTGGCCCTCGGGAACCTTCAGTTCCGCCGACAGGCTGGCCAGTACGCCGCCCGCGCCCTTCAGGTGGCAAGCGGTGCCCAGGCAGACAGAGATGATGTACTTGCCCGGCGCCTCGGTCTTGAAATAGTTGTAAAACGTTACAACCTCGTAGATTTGCGCCAGTGGGACGCCCATCTCGTGGCCCAGCCGCATGGCCGACTCGCGCTGCACGAAACCTACCTTGACCTGTAGTTCGTGAAGCGCCATGATCAAACTGCCCGGCTTGCTCTTCCATTTATTCGCCAAGGTCGAGATCATATCGCCCTTGGGAGCCGCAGCCTTCACTGTCGTTGCTTCGATCGGTGTGCTCATCAGTTGTCCTGTCCGCCGAACTTTCCGGGGCCGAGTGATTTCCGCCCCTGAGAGAATGTTTCGACACGGCTCCTCGCCGCGGCGCGCAAATTGCCGCAGGTCAAAGCGCCGCCGTTCACGGCAATCTCTCTTTGTAATGAACTCTACGAGCCGGATGGCAGGGGAATTCGTGATGGCCGTCACGGCAGCCTGTGAGCCGGAGACCATCAAAAAACAGGAATAGCCTGAATTTCCAGTAATTTACACCACGAACCACAATTCACTACGCAAAAAGAAATCACTATATGGGATAAAAGGCTGATCAATCTGCCCGCATGGGCGAAAGACCTCTCAGGCCTTCCGTCCTGCGCCAGAAAGCGCGCGGTAGCGGGCCTGCGCCGACGGAAACGGCTCCAGGGCCCGCTCGAAGATGCCCAGGCTATAGGCGATTGTCAGCCCGTAGTTGGTAATCGGCACCCCCGCCCGCTGGCAACTGAGAATGCGGCTGAGCATCTGGCGGCGATTCCACATGCACGCGCCGCAGTGGATCACCAGTTTGTAGTCGGCCAGGTCATCGGGAAAGTCGCGGCCCTGCATGGGCACAAACTCCAGCTTGACGCCGGTGTACTGCGTCAGCCAGCGGGGAATCTTGACCCGGCCGATGTCCTCGCCGATGGGGTGGTGGGTGCAGGCCTCGGCGATCAGCACGCGGTCGCCGGAGCGCAGCTTTTCGATGGCCAGCGCGCCCTCGACCTGGACGGTCAGATCGCCCTTGAAGCGCGCCATCAGGATCGAGAAGCTGGTCAAAGGAACTTCGGGAGGGGTATCGGCGGCCACTTTGAGGAAGGCCTGCGAATCGGTGACCACCAGCTTGGGCGGCCTCGTCAGCCGGTCGAGGGCCGAGCGCAACTCCCGCTCCTTGACCACCATGCACAAAGAATCGGAGTCGAGCAGATCGCGGATGGCCTGCACCTGGGGCAGTATCAGCCGTCCCTTGGGCGCCTCCTTGTCGATCGGCACCACCAGCACGGCCAGCTCACCGGGGCCGACCAGATCGCCAACAATGGCAGGCGAGTCGATGAACTCCGGCGGCGCCAGTTCGAGCAGCGCCTCGCGCAGCTCCGGCAAACCCTGACCGGTCAGAGCCGAGGCCTCGACCACCAGCAACTTGGCCTCGCGCAGATGGGCTACCAGGGCCGGGTCGGGCGGGGCCACGTCGCTTTTGTTGAAGACCACGAGGGTGGGGGTCTGCCGGGCGGAAAAATCCCGCAGCAGGCTCTCTTCAAACTCGCCCCACTGACCGGAACCAGCGCCAGAACCGACACCGGGCCCGGCCACCAGCACGGCAATCTCGGTCCGCTCCAGCGCCTTCCGCGTCTTCTCCACGCGCAGGGCTCCCAGGCTGCCCACCGCGACGCTCTCCTCGTCGATGCCCGCCGTGTCGATGAACAGCACCGGTCCCAGCGGCAGCAGCTCCATCGGCTTCTCGACCGGATCGGTTGTAGTTCCAGCAATCTCCGAGACGATGGAAACCTGCTGGCGCGTAATGGCATTCAAAAGGCTCGACTTGCCCACATTGCGGCGGCCAAAGAAGCCAATGTGCAGGCGCAAGCCTTTGGGGGTGGTGCTCATGGGAGTGGTGCTCATTTCAACGTCTCCTTAAACGCGTCCAAATCAAACGGCGGCCAAATCTTGCAAATCATACCTTCCCGAGCCGCTCCAAAACCACTGTCATCCTGAGCGCAGCCGAAGGCGAGCCAAGTTGTTATTTCCCATGCAATCAAAGATTCCCCCGAGCAGGAAACGATTCACCGCTTCCTCGACTGCCCATCAACGGCTCACCCGCGGCGATCCCAAACGGCAAACCGCCTCCGGACTGATCGCCTCATCGAACTCCGCCGCGCTCATCCATTCCTTCTCGGTCACAATCGCGCGCAAGGTCCGGCCCTGTTCGCGCGCCAGGCGAGCCGCCTCTCCGGCGCGTTCGTAGCCCAGAGCCGGCACCAGCGCCGTGGCCGCGGCCGTCGAGTTTTCGACGTGAGCGCGGCAGCGTGCCTCGTCGGCCTCGATTCCGTCCACGCAGTAGCGGCGCAGCAGGTCGCAGGCCCGGGAAAGAATCTCCATATTCTCCAGCAGGCAATGGGCAATCAGCGGCAAAAACGCGTTCAACTCGAGGCTGCCGGCGGCGCAGGCCGCGCCGATCACGCTGTCGTTGCCCATGGCCAGCATCGCCGCCTGGGTAACGGCCTCGGGGATCACCGGGTTCACCTTGCCGGGCATGATCGACGAGCCGGCCTGCCGCGCCGGAAGCCGAATCTCTCCCAGCCCCGCGTCGGGTCCCGAGGAGAGCAGCCGCAGATCGGTTGAAATCTTGATGAGCGAAACCGCGTGCGCCTTCAGAATCCCCGAGACCTCGGCAAAAACGTCGGCGTTCTGCGTGGCCTCAACCAGATTTTCCGCCCGCGCAAAGCCGATGCCGGTCAGGGCGCGCAACTGGTCCACCACGCGGAAGATGAACTCGCGCGGCGCGGCCAGGCCGGTGCCGATGGCCGTGCCGCCCAGGTTGACCACGCGCAGCCGTTCCTCGCATTTGTAAATGCGCCAGCGGTCGCGGTTGATGGCCTCGGCGTAGGCGCTCATCTCCCGGCCCAGCGTCGTCAGGACCGCGTCCTGGTACTGCGTCCGGCCCACCTTCACCACGTGCGCAAAGCGCTTCTCGGCCCTCTGGAAGGACTCCTGCAAGGCGACAACGCTCTGTTCGAGCCTGCGCAGCAGCCGGATGGCGGCCAGCTTCAACGCGGTGGGGTAGGTGTCGTTGGTCGACTGGTGCAGGTTGATGTCGTCGAGCGGCGAGACGCGGCTGTAATCGCCGTGCTCCAGACCCAGAAGCTCCAGCGCGCGATTGGCCACCACCTCGTTGACGTTCATATTGGTGCTGGTTCCGGCCCCGCCCTGCAGCGCGTCCACGACGATGGCGCCGTCCAGCAAGCCCTCGCTCAATTCGCGGCAGGCGCGCTCGATGGCATCGGCCTTGGCCGCTCCCCAACCCGCCGCCTGCCCTGCCTCCTGGCCTCCGTCCGGCCCTGCCTCATCGCCCCACACGCCCAGCGCGCGGTTGGTCAGGGCGCAGGCCAGCTTCACCTCGCCGAAGGCCCGCGTCAGCGCCGGATGCACCGGCCGCCCGGCGAGCGGAAAATTCTCGATGGCCCGCGCCGTGTGAATGCCGTAGAGCGCATTCGCAGGCAGTGCGCGCTCCCCGAGCGAATCCCGCTCGATGCGTTCGGGCTGGCTCTGACTCCCAGGCTGACTCATGGTCCGCTCTCTGCTTTCCTGCATGACTTCATTGTCCATCCAGGGTCCGCAAACCGGCAAACCGGGCGCACAAGCCGGCAAACCCCACCGGTAGAGCGGTTCTCCAGTTCACCCGGAGTTACTGGTGGCATGGAAGGTGGCGGCAATGGTTTCCCTCTACAGTAAATGGAGAACCGCTTTAAGGAGCCTCAGCACGAGTCGATTCGGTCATATTTTGAAAGGGCGTGGCTTTAGCCCCTGAGGAAATGTATTTTCTATAATTTACGTTCCCTCGGTGGCTAAAGCCACCTTTCATCGCTTGCGTCTTGCGGCACGGCTAAAGCCGTGCCCTTTCAAAACAGCCACTTAAAGCAGGGGTTCCTTAAACCCCAGCCTGTGACCAAAGTCGCAGCACGAATACGTCCCTTGGCTTAGCATGGAAGATGAAGGCGGAACAGCTTCCAGTCCTGTGGCAAGGGGCAGATTGCAAGGCTCCAAGGGCAGTGTGCATTCATTTTCTTGCCGCCGCCGGGAGAGCTTTTCCGCCGCCAGTTGAACGCATCAGGCAGCAAACCCATCAGGCAGTAAAACGCATCAAGGAGAACGCATGAAGAACGCCATCGAAGCGTTGCAGAGCCGCCGCACCATTCGCACTTACACCGCGCAGCCCGTTGAGCGGCGGATCATCGAGGAGATTGTCGATTGCGCCCGCCTGGCGCCCACCGCCATGAACGATCAGCCCTGGGATTTCATCGCCGTCACCGGCAAGGAGGCGCTCGGCCGGATTCCGCCCATGCTGGGCCACGCCGAGTTCGTCGCCAACGCGGCCTTCGCCGTGCTGGTTCTCTCGCGCGAGGCCACCTGCGCCGTCGAGGATTGCTGCGCGGCCACGGAAAACCTGCTCATCGCCGCCGAGGCCCACGGGCTGGGAGCCTGCTGGGTGGCGGGCGCGCCGCAGCCCTACGCGCCCGCCGTGGCCAAGGCCTTTGGAGCCCCCCAGGACCGCAAGCTGATCGCCATTGTCTCCTTCGGCTACCCCGCCGAGGCCCCCGTCGTCGAGAAGCGCACCCTGGCCGACGTCCTGCACTGGGAGAAATTTTGACGCATAAATTGCCGCGGCCGCATCTTGTAAATGTGATTTAAATCACTGCTATCGCCCTGGCCAGGGAATAGCATCAACAGTAGCTGGAGGGCTGCGCCAGCCCCGAGACCAGGCGGTCCGGCGAGCGGTTCTTCCACCAGATTGCGGCCGTGGACGACAAGCAGAAGAGCATTGCCAAACCCATGATCGAGGCCGTCCGCACCGGCAAGCGCGGCGTCTTCGTGTAAAGCGGAGCCACAGAATGCAGCGACTTACTCACGAAGAGATTCTCGGCTGGTTGCGGGAGACCCGTCCAGCCGCGCTCGATCAACTGTTTGCCCAGGCCGATCAGGTGCGCCGCGAGCGCGTCGGCGACGCGGTTCACCTGCGCGGCCTGGTCGAAATCTCCAACTACTGCGTGCGCCAGTGCCATTACTGCGGCCTGCGCGCCGCGCGCTCCACGCCGCGCTACCGCATGAACCGCGAGGAAATCGTGGCCTGCGCCCACAAGGCCGTCGAGTTGGGCTTTGGCACGCTCGTCATGCAGGCCGGCGAGGACTTCGGCATCGAGGCCGAGTGGCTGGCCGGAGTGATTCGCCAGATCAAGTCCGAAACCCCTCTGGCCATCACGCTCAGCCTGGGCGAGCGGCTGCTCGACGAGGCGCGCCTCTGGCGCCAGGCCGGGGCCGACCGCTACCTGGTGCGCTTCGAGACCTCCGACCCCGAGCTTTATGCCGCCATTCATCCCCTGCGCGGCGCGGCGATCAGCGACCGCGTCGAGTTGCTGCGCGAGTTGCGCAAAATGGGCTATGAGATCGGCAGCGGCGTGATGGCCGGCATTCCGGGGCAGACTTATGAGATTCTGGCGCGCGACATCGAGCTCTTCGCCGAGCTCGATCTGGACATGATCGGCATCGGCCCTTTTATCGCCCATCCCGAGACGCCGCTGGGCGCGCCTGACGTGGCCACTGCTGGCGAAGATCAGGTTCCCAACAGCGAATTGATGGTGCTGAAGGCGGTGGCCCTCACCCGGCTGGTCTGTCCCGAGGCCAACATGCCCGCCACCACCGCCCTGGCGACGATCAACACCGTCGATGGCCGCGAACATGGCCTCGAAAGCGGCGCCAACGTCTTCATGCCCATTCTCACGCCCTCGCCCTACCGCCAGATGTATCAGATCTATCCCGGCAAGGCCTGCGTCGATGAGGACGCGACACAGTGCAACCAGTGCCTGCGCGGACGTATTCAGCGGCTGAACCGTTCCGTTGGCGAGGGCCAGGGCGGCAGAAGGTCCGGCGGCGGCGAAGCTGCTTTCGGCAACGCCAGTCAGAGCGCGGCTGCCACCAAAGCCCGCCAGCCACTCAGCGATGAGTTAGGTCAAAAAGAATCTTCTCAACCCGCGGAAGAGACCCTTTCGCAGTTCGTCGTCCTGCGGTAGTCACCCGCATCAAGCAGTGCCTGCCGGCGCCGGCAACTTCGGCGCCGGTTGTATTTTGCTGATCCGGCCCTGAACGATAAAACAAATTGGGTGCCCCACCCTCGCCGCGCCTTTGTTTTTCCGGCTAGGGTGGGATAGCACGAAGCCCGCATGACGGAACAGGAAAAATGCTTTGCACTTAGAGCGCTTCTCCCATTCACGCGCCTTTGCCATATCCATGCGAGGCGGCTTTCTTCAGGGGAAAGCCACTTTTCGGCCGAATTTCGGCGCACTGCTATTGGAAAACCGATTTATCTGCCGTGGAAATGCAAACAGCCATGAATACTTTCTTCTGGGAGTAAAGCCTTGACCTGTTTCCGCCTTGATGCGCGAGCTATAACCTGACGTTTCGCGCTGGATCAGTAATAAAAGATACTCCCAGCCATGAACGCCGGATACGACTTATTAATTTTATTTGTAAAAGAGGCAGTATTTGCGTATGGTATTTATGAAGCGATTGGCTGACCCTGCGCGGCGTTGTAACTCAGGCCCTGCGGCGGTTAGACCGGTTGCCTGAATCAGTTAGGGAGAATACATGGCAATTTCAGACATTCTGGCAAGCATTGATCGCGACATTGCCCAGTTGCAGCAGGCACGCGCGCTGCTGAGCGGTGGCAACGCGCCGGCGGCGAAGAGAACCGCGGGCAGACCCAAGAAGGAAGTGAATGCACCCCGGAAGACAGCGCCGGTAGCCCTTGCAGTCGCCAAGCCCGCGAAGAAGAAGAAGAGAAACCTGTCTCCCGAGGGGCGGAAACGGATCGCCGAGGCGGTCAAAAAGCGCTGGGCGGCACAGAAGGCAGCTGGTACCGAGTAACCGGCAGCCCTGTATTACAAAACTGAGCTGGCGTAAGCCGTTCCCCGCGCCAGCTCAGTTTTTCGCGCTCGTTTCCTCTTCCGGCCAAAGCGGCGGCTGAATGGCTCGGGTTCTCTCATGCCGCAGATCAGCGAGTATTCGGGACCAGTGGAGAATACTGCGCTCAGCCCGCGCGAGACGCCGTTGCGCCTCGCGCAGCTTGCCTTCGGCGTAGCGCATCCGCTTTTTCTGTGCCCGGTCGAGTTGTGGATTGTCATGCATTCTGAATCTTGTTCGTGAAAAGCCGTAAGAGCAGACGGAGGTGCGCAAGGCGCCGCCTTATTAGAGCATTTTCAGGGTTAACGTGCGGTAGCGTAGATCGAGCAGGGTGGCTTTTTCTTGAGGAAAAAGCCACTTGAGTTCATGCTCCTCCATTACAGCAACCCTGAAATTGCTATACCCGTCCAATCCAGCCCATCAGTTTCAGTCCAACAGCGCCAACCCTGGTCACAATCTCAGCGGAATTAAATTCCGCCTGCCTTATAGAGTTTTAGGAAATCCCGAAGACCAAGCCCTCTGGCTCTTACTCGGTGTGCTCCCGGAAGTGGCGGCCATCACAAGATGGAAGGCTCGCTACTTCATTTCCGGAAATCCCTTAAAGGCGCACGGCGAAGGCGGCGCTGGAAAAAGGACCATGAAAAAGCAGAAAGCAAAGAAAGCCTTCAACTTTTCCACGGCCCTGGTTCCTGTTCCGGCCCATGGCTCTAGCCCTGAAGTGAGCCTTGGTCCGGATGACGCCTGAGCTTTGAGCGAGTTCCGCTCGCACGCACTTTCTCCAAAGGCGCTACTTTTGGGAAGCAGGCCTTTCCGCCGCCGAGGCCAGCTTG
>PMPH01000057.1 GCA_003161045.1 Acidobacteriaceae bacterium | reverse complement strand
AGCGACGGCGGGAATTGTTCTCGGTTCGCATCCTGACCAGTCGTGCCGGATTTGTCGAGACCTTTCCGTTTTCCATTCCAAGCCGATAGCACAGGCTGATGTATGCCCGGTACCGGTTGCACGTGGCGGGTGTTTTGCAGTGGCTGGACAAAAATCTGTCGATCTCCTGCGGCGTGATCTCTGCTGCGGAGCGATCCCCAAATACGGGTTGAAGGATGCGGGCTTTGATCTCATATCCGTATTCGGACTTGCAATGTTCCGTGGCATACTGGACCGCCATGGCTGAAAGTTGCCCAAAAGTCACAACTTTCCCTGGCACCAGTTCGGGCAGCTTGACGCCTCTCCGTGCATCAGCTTTTCTTTTCTGGTATAGGGCGACGGCATCAGACTTCCGGCCCACTTTTTCGCGGTGTTGCCTACCACCCACATAGTAGTTGATCCACCAGCAGCCTGACCCCGCTGGCCGCTCGAAAACTCCCCTGACCGGCTTCTCTTCTTTTTTCATCCCACCACTGTGGTGCATATTTTAAGTGACTCAAACTTATCACAGTCCCCTTAAACATGCACCATGGAGTACAGGTGCCTGTTCCAAGGCATGTGCAGCCTCCAACAGGCACCAGAACAGGCACCAGACGAAAAGCCCACCTGAGCTTATTCCCTCAAGTGGCTTCTATTCCCTTTATTTTGTATAGATTATAATGGTGGGCCCGGAGGGATTCGAACCCCCAACCAAGGGATTATNNACCGTTGAGCTACAGGCCCGGAATACTATTCAACCAATTTATTCAGTTTATCTTGTTTATTCTGTTTGTCTTGCGCAGATAGCGAACGAGCCCGGCAGGACATCGCTTCAGAACTGGCGCCGGTTGTGATACCAGTGGGCCTTTCACTTTACCCGCCAATCTCATCGCAAGCCAATCTCCCACCATAGTGCTGCCGCTGCTTGCTCCAGAGTACCGGACGCAAGGGAAAATAGCCACACTCGCGCGCCAATCATTCGCCCGGCAATTCCGAAGTCCTCGAAGGAGTTCTTCAAGCTCTGTGGAAGTGTCTCAGTGCGCCAGGCAGCATTCCGAAAATGCGCTACCCGCGTGGTTCGCTGGCGGCACCCTCTTCGATCTCAGCCCACTCCTCCGCGCTGAGCTTCAGGCCGGCAGCGGTAATATTTTCTTCCAAATGAGCAACCTTGGAGGTGCCCGGAATGGGCAGCAGAACCGGCGAGCGCTGCAAGAGCCAGGCCAGCGAAAGCTGGGCGGCGGTGGCCGAGTGGCGGGCCGCGAACCGGGCCAGGGACTGCGCCGAGGGGTTGTCAGGCTTGAGCAGTTTGCCGGCGGCGATGGGGTACCAGGGCAGAAAGCCGATGCCCTGCCGCTCACACCAGGCGAGCGTTTCCTCATGGCGGCGGTCGGCCAGGCTATAGCGATTCTGAATGGTGACAATGTTGACGATCTTGCGCGCCGCTTCAATCTCGGCCGGCGCGACCTCGCTGAGGCCGATGTGGCGAATCTTGCCCTGCTCCTGCATCCGCCGCAGTGCTCCCAGGCTCTCTTCGAGCGGGGTGCGCGGGTCGATCCGATGCAGCTGGTAGAGGTCGATGCGGTCGAGTTTGAGCCGGCGAAGGCTCATCTCCACGCACTGGATCAGGTAGCCGGCGCGGCCCACGACCTCGGTTTTGGCCGGTCCCTGGCGGGTGATTCCGCCTTTGGTGGCGATAACCAGGCCGGCGGGGTAGGGGTAAAGCGCCTCGGCGATCAGGCGCTCGGCAATCTCCGGGCCGTAGGCGTCGGCGGTGTCGATGAGGTTCACGCCCAACTCGACGGAGCGGCGGAGGACGCGGTGGGCTTCGGCGGGGTCGGTGGGCTCGCCCCAGGCGCCATCTCCCACCAGGCGCATGGTGCCGTAGCCGAGACGGTGAACAGGCAGGTCGCCGCCGATAAGGAATCGGCCGCTGGCGGATGCGGAGAGACTGTGTGCGCTCATGCTGATTTGGATGCTGCGCGGCGGCCAGATGGGTGCGAAAATAAAGCATTTCTGCAATGAGGCGGAGTGAGGCCGCAACGCCGGACGGCCTGTTCTTCAAATAGGATCCACTCAGCATTCGGGTTTCTGTAATGCGCGGAAGTGAAAACGCTCTAGAGCGGAACCAGAGTAAACGTGTCCTTACAAAGAGTCTTGAAGGTGGCTTTTACTTCCACCCCACGAACGAAGACCTGTCCGTGGGGACCCCGGCCGGAAAAAGCCACTTGGCGGGCTTGCTTTCGGGATACAGCTACTCTGGTTCCGCTATAGCCGGTGTACACTTTTTCTTCGCGCCGGAGCCGTCGTTTCCTTCGCGCGAATCGGGGTTCTTCATGCGCAAATTCGCGTTCGTCCACTCAGTTGCACTCGCCTCTGTCTTCGTTCCGCTCGGTTTTCTCTCCTCCGCCCAAGCCCAAACCGCACAGACTGCTGCAGTCCACGCCCGGCGGCCCATGACCTTCGAGGACTTGATGAAGATGAATCGGCTGGGCGATACTGCTGTCTCGCCAGACGGCAAATGGCTGGCCTACTCCGCCACCATCGTCAACCTGGAGCAGAACACTAAAACGCCGGAGCTGTTCATCCAGCCCATCGCGGCCGCTGGCGCCGCGTCGGGCGACGCAACACCGCTCACTCTCAAACCCCTCGAAATCGCTCAGCCCGGCGATAGTGGCGTGCAATTTGCTCCCGACGGCAAGCGGATTCTCTTCTTGAGCAGCCGTTCGGGCTCACGGCAGATCTGGCTGGCGGAGTTTGACCCGGCCACCGGCACCGCCTCCAATCCGAAGAAGCTGACAGCCATCGCGACCGGAGCCGGCGACGCGATCTGGTCGCCCGACGGAAACTCCATTCTCTTCACCTCCTCCGTCTATCCGGACTGCCCGGCGATCACCGCCACGGACCCCACGGACAGCCGGGGCTCCCAAGAAGCTGCCGTTGCTTCTCCGGGTGGGGACAGGTCTTCGTCCGTGGGGTGGTCCGCTGGCGATAAGTGCAACGCCGATCGCGACGCGGCGGCTGCGTCGAGCAAGGTGAAGGCGCAAATCTTCACTCATCTTTTGTATCGCCACTGGGACCACTACACCGGCGAGAAGAGGTTCCACCTCTTTTTGCTTTCGGTTGAGAGCGGTGGAATCCGCGACCTGACGCCCAACGGCCCGCGCGACGTTCCGCCCTTTTCGCTCGAGGGCGGCGGCTGCGGCTGCGCTTTTGCGCCCGATTCAAAAGAGCTGGCCTTCACCGAAAACCTTGATCCGGAGCCGGCCATCAGCGTCAGCGCCAGCATCTTCACCCTCGACCTGACCAACCCGGCGGCCAAGCCGGTGAAGGTGTCCACGTCAGCCGGCGGCGACTTCAACCCCGCCTACTCGCCCGACGGCAAGTTTCTGGCCTGGCGCTCGGAGGCGCGGGCCGGCTACGAGAGCGACCGATTCCGGCTGGTCGTCTACGACCGCGCGGCCGGGACGGTCAAAGATTTACTGCCCAGCTTTGACCGCTGGGTGGAGGAGTTTGCCTGGGGGTCGGACTCCAGGCGGCTGTTCTTCGTCGCGGGCGAGAAGGGCGAGGAGCCGCTCTTTGCCGCTAATCTGGAGGGCGAGGTTACAAAATTAGCCGATCAGGTCGAGCTCAGCGGCCTGCACCCGCTGGCGGATGGAGATTCGCTTCTGGCTTCACAGATGAGCGTCCAGAAGCCCAGTGAGGTCGTCCGATTCAGCTTTCACGGCTTTGCTGGCGAATGCCCAGGGGCTGGATGCAGCGCGATTTTTCACACCACATCAATTCCTGTGACCCACCTCAACGACGCCCTCCTCGCCCAACTCAACCTGCCCCAGCAGGAGTCCTTCTGGTTCACCGCCGCCGATGGAACCAGGCTGCAAGGCTTCCTCATCCGGCCTCCGGGCTTCGATCCCGCGAAAAAGTACCCGGTCAAATTCTTGATCCACGGCGGCCCGCAAGGAGCCTGGGGCGACTCCTGGAGCTACCGCTGGAACCCCGAACTCTTTGCCGCCAACGGCTACGTAGTGGTGATGATCAATCCGCGCGGCTCGACCGGCTACGGGCAGGCGATCATCGACGGCGTGAACGGCGACTGGGGCGGCAAGCCCTTCACCGACCTGATGACCGGCCTCGACTACGCCGAAGAGCACTTTCCCTTCATCGACAAGACGCGCGAAGCTGCCCTCGGCGCCAGCTACGGCGGCTTCATGGCCAACTGGATTCTGGGTCACACCGACCGTTTCAGGTGCATCGTCTCGCACGACGGAATGTTCTCGCCCGAATCGGCCTACGGCTCGACGGAAGAGCTCTGGTTCAACGAGTGGGAGTTCAAGGGCAAGCCCTGGGATTACTACGGCAAGCCGGACAGCGAGAACCCCTTCCGCAGGTGGTCTCCGGCGCTCTCGGCCAAAAACTTTCACACTCCAACTCTGGTCATCCACAGCCAGCTCGACTACAGATTGGATGTGGCCGAGGGTTTCCAGCTCTTCACCACGCTCCAGCGGCTCCATGTGCCGTCGAAGATGCTCTACTTCCCCGACGAGGGCCACTGGGTGCTGAAGCCGCAGAACTCCGAGCTCTGGTACAAGACGGTGAACGGCTGGGTGGACGAGTGGACGAAAGACAGCCGCTAGCTGCTAGCTCTAAGCTGTTAGCCTGTTCGTAAGCGCAACCAACAGGGTGCCCCAGGTCCCGATTTTGGGACCTGGGAAAGTAAAGCCAGAAACAGATTCCAACTGCTTTCCGCCTCACCAAGAAAAGCTAGAAGCCAGGAGCTAGGAGCTGCCCTTCCAACGCAAATCCTCGAAGCCTCGCCCCTTCCTCAACGAAGCCGGCCTCTTTGATTACGCCGTCAAGTCGCTGGGCCGCGCCATGCGTTCGGAGGCTGAGTTGCGGCGGCTGATGAAGACCCGCGTCGAGCCGGGCGAGGGGGGCGAGGCGGCGATTGCGGCCGTTCTGGCGCGCCTGCGCGAATACGGCTACCTGGACGACGCTGCCTTTGCCGAGACCTACGCCCGCCTGCGCCAGGAGAACGAGAAATTCGGCCTCCGCCGCGTCCGCCAAGACTTGCAGCAGAAGGGCGTCAACTCCGAACTGATCGCCGCGACCCTGGAAACCCGCTACGGCCAGACCAACGAGGAGGTTCTGGCCCGTGAGCACCTGGAACGCAAGCGCATCCGCAAGCCGGAGAATGAAAAAGAGACTGCGCGCATTATGCGCCGCCTGGTCGCGGCCGGCTTTTCGACTGGGGTGATCTACAAAATCCTCCGCCAGTGGGAGGTTCCGGACGAAACCCTGGCCGTGCTGGAGAACCTCGACCATCTGGATGAGGAGCCGCGCGAGCAGTAGCAGCCTGCCGAGGATTTTTGCCCGAAGGCAGAAGGCCCTATCGCCGCCCCAAAATTGCGCGAGGTCCCTCGCTCTTTACCGCAAACCTCGTTAGCAGTAGCAGTTCCTACCGCGCGGGCCACTCTTCGACCACAATGCCGAGGTCGTTGAGCCGCTGAATAGCGGCTTCGACGTTGCGGCGAACCTTGGGGCGGTCTTTGGGGCTGGCCAAGGGCGACTCGGCGACGGCGATCACACGGCCATAGCGCCAGGCGCCGGCGGGCAGCGCCACCAGGGCTTGGGCCAGCTCTTCAGGGCGCAACTGGATCTCCTGGCGGCGAGCGGCCTCCGGGCGCAGCATGGTGCCCTGGCCGACGGTGCTGGGGTTGGCGTCGGCCAGGGTGATGCGCAGGTCGAGAGTGTCGGCGCCCACCGAAAGAAAGGGGTTGGCCCACGCATCCGGCTCATGCACGTCCACGTACATGCTCTTGGTGGGCAGTGGGATCAGGGCCAGGGCGGTGCGCTGCTGGTCGCCTTCGGTGGCGGTGGCCTGGGCCTTGGCCTCGGCCTTGTGCTCGGCGTTGACCGCGTTCTGGGCGGCGCCAACGACGGCCTGCTCTTCCTTATGGCAGGCGGTCAAGGCCACACCCAACAGCAGGGCCATCGCCAAAAATCCCTTGAATCTTGAGTACTGAATCACCAAACAAGAATAACAGGACCGGCGCTCGCGGTTAGGCTGCTCTGGCCGCCCGTCCCCAGCAAAAGTTAAAAGGCAAGGAAGGTTTTCACGGTTTTTTGCACGGGTTTTCATTGCTGGCGGCCCAGGGGAGGAGTATTCTGTCCGCAAATTGAACCGGAGAGCTGAATGAGCAAAAAGATTGTGGCGATTGTCGGCAGCTACCGCAAGGGTGGCGCAATCGACGGTGCCGTGGAAGCCATTCTGGCCGGAGCCAGGGAACGAGGCGCGGAGACGCGCACCTTCTATCTGACTGAAGAGCACATTGAATTCTGCACCCACTGCCGCCAGTGCACCCAGCAGCCGGGCCCGGAACGTGGCAAATGCGTTCTGCAGGACGGCCTGGAGGCGATACTGACAGAAATCGAGGCGGCGGACGCCGTCGTGCTCGCTTCGCCGGTCAGCTATTACGACGCGACGGCCCTCTTCCGCCGGTTTCTGGAGAGATTATTGGGCTCTATCTATTGGCCCTGGGGGCAGAATGCGCCCCGTCCGCGCAGCAAACTGTTGGCGCGCAAGGCCATTCTGGTGGCTTCGTCCGCCATGCCGGGCTTTCTGATTCCATTCGCTACAGGAACGGCCAAGGCGCTGCGCTTGGCGGCCAAAAGCCTTGGCGCAAAGCCAGTGGGCAGCCTCTGGATCGGCCTGATTGCCCAAAAGCCACAACCGCAACTCTCTGTCCGCACCCTAAACCGGGCGCGGCGCATGGGAATGGAACTGGCGTAGGGAAGATTGTTCTTGCGCCTTGGGGGTTCACTCCCTGGTCTGAAGAGCGCAAGCGGGGCTCCAGCGCCTCTTACTTGCCGATCAGCGAGCGCGCAATCGCGTCCAGCATTCCGTTGAGGAAGTTAATCGACTCGGTGGCGCAGTAGCGGCGGCCGATTTCCAGGGCCTCGTTGATGACAATGGGGAAGGGAGTGCCTTTGAAGCCCAGCATTTCGCCCACCGCCATGCGCAGCAGGTTGCGATCGACGGCCGGCATGCGCTCCAGCCGCCAGTGCTTGGAGTTGGCCACGATCAGCTCGTCGATCTGCTCCTGGTGGGCGATGGCCACGCGGAACAGGTCTTCGGCAAAGCCGCGCACCTCCGGTTCCACTTCGTCGCCGGACTTCCAGAATGTGGCGCGCACCTGGTCGGGCGAATGCTTGCCGATGTCGGCCTGAAAGAGCATCTGCATGGCCAACTCGCGCGACTTACGGCGCCCTGACGCATGATGCTGCACGGCGGTCAAGCAGAGCCGCCTTGCTGCTGGCCGCCGGCCTGGAGTTTGCGGCTCAGGCTGACCATCTCGATGGCCGCCACGGCCGCCTCGAAGCCCTTGTTGCCGGCCTTGATGCTCGCCCGGTCGAGCGCTTGCTCGAGGGTTTCGCAGGTGAGCACGCCAAAGCTGTGGGGAATGCCGGTCTCCTGCTGCGATTGGCCGATGCCGCGGGCAACCTCGTTATAAATGGCCTCGTAGTGGGCGGTTTCGCCACGCAACAGGCAGCCGAGGGTCACGATCGCGTCCACCCGGCCCAGATTCGCCAGAGTCCGCGCGGCGGCGGGAATCTCCCATGCGCCGGGAACGCGCACCAGCTCAATGTCGGCCCGCCGGGCGCCCGAGCGCAGCAGCGCGTCGAGCGCGCCATCGAGCAGCCGTTCGGTGATCACCGCGTTCCAGCGGGCGGCGATGACGCCAAACTTCATGCCCTCGGCGGAGAGATCGCCCTCGACGGCCAACGGCTTGCCCTTGACCGGATCGCTCCAGGCCCAGAAGCTGAAACGGAAGTCAGACTCCGGCTCGGCGGTGAAGAGGCGCGACTTCCAGTGCGTCTCCTCGATGGGCGAAAGGCACTCGACGCCGGCCTCGCCCCACTGCGCGCGCAGCCAGGTAGCGGCGGTCTGATAAATGGCGTCCAGGGCCGTCACCTCCACCAGCACATCGGCGGGGGAAGGGAACTGGCCGTCCACAAACGTCAGATTGCCCAGCGGAGCCAGGAACGCGGCGCCACAACTGGCTGTCTTGGCCCCCGACGACGGTGCTTCGTCGTTGGAGTGGTCCTCCCACCCTTTGCCGGGCGCAAATCCTAGCGCGGAAAAGAAGCTCGTCAGCCGGTCATAAGCCGCCCGGCTGCCTGCGGGACGAAGAAAGGAAATTCCCTTGATCATGTCTTGATTCTATCGTGTGCGGGCGGGAGGTATGGCCTCCGGCCTGCGCGGATTTTCCTCGATAAATTGTAAAAATCCCGTCCGGGAAACAAGCGGCCGAATGCAGTTGGGGAACAAGCGGAAAAACCCGCTTCGTGAGCCTGGCAAAAAAGGCCGGCGCGCGGCCGGCCCTCTTTGCTTCGTATGCTGCCTGTCGCGTTACGTGGTCGAGCGCGGCTTGACGGCGATGGCCGTGGCCGGGACGGGGTCGCCGGCTGGCACGGTCGTATTCGTGCAGCCGAGGTCGGTGCTGGACGAACAGGCTGGCAGGTTGGGGCTGATCTGCTGCTTGTCGGTCAAGGTCGGCACGTTGATGTAGTGGATCATGTTGTCGCCCGAGGTGGAGACAAAGAAGTACTGGTCGTCCGGGCTGAAGGCGCCGGCCACCGGCGCGGTGATGGCCGTATTGCAAGGATAGGAAGCGTTCGTTGCCGGACAGTCGCTCAGCGTGACATAGCCGACCGCGCCCGCCAGGGGGTCGCTGCTGCTGGCGCTGCTGTTGGGCACGTAGTAGGGCAGTTGAGCGCCAGTAGCGCTGCCGCTGTTGGTGTAGGTGATAAAGGCCAGGTTCGACTCCGGCGAGGCCACCACCTGATTGATGGCCGTGTCGGCGAGGGTCGAATTGACCGTTACGGGAAGCGTTCCATTGATCCACGGATCAGTCGAAAGCGCTGAGAGCGTCCCGCCTAGCTGAGGTAGCTGCTTGCCAACGCCTGGGCAAACATTCGGGGCCAGAATGCCGGTCGTCAATTCGGTCGCGGGAACCGTAAGCCCGATGTCGGTGAGCGTGACCTCGCTGCCGGTGACGGCCGCGCCCAGAATGTGCTGCCCATCGGTGGTGGCGGCCAGCGCGTCGGTCTGCGCAGTCGCCGTATTGTCCGGCCCTTGAGGATAGAAGATCATGCTGGCGAAGTCGCCCACCGTGCCGGTGGGGCACCAGGTGTGGGCCACGGTGGGATCACCGCTAAGGTAGGCGCCCACGCTGGGGATGGTAATCGCCAGGCTCTTGGAGCCGGTCGTCGCGCTCAAATCGTGGGTGGTCAAATTGGTATTCGCGTTGTAGACGTATAGCGTGTCGGTGTGGCCGGTGATGCCTTCCGCCGTGTCGTTCAGCGCCGCGCTGTCGGTGATGTAGAGCGTCTTCGAGTCGGGAGTCCAGGCGGCCGCGCTGCCCAGGCCGCCAAAAGAGGCCGTGTAGGTGTTGGTGGAGACGTTGTAGAGATAGAAGATCTTGTTGACCTGGTCGTTGACGAGCACCGTCGAGTTATTCGGCGAGACGGCCAGTACCACGCCGGGGAAATTGGTGTTCTGCGTGATGAGCGCGTTGGTCGAGGTGCTGTAGATCATCAACTCGTGGGAGGAGCCGAAGTAAAGATTGTTGCCCAGCCGGTCCATCACCATCGAGTTCGGCACATAGGGCAGTTCCGTTGCGGCGCCGACCGTGCCTGTGTACATATCAACGGATACGAAGTACTGCGAATGGCCGGGAGCCGCGTACCAGACGTATTCGCTGGCCGTGCCGGGAGAGGTGATCGTGACCGGGTTCGAGGAAAGTGGCAGTCCGGTGCCGTACAGGCCGATCACATTGCTGGGAGCGGGATTGCAGCTCGATGGCTGGCAGACCGCATAGATCGAGGCCACGCCGGGATAGGAGGTGGCAACGGCTCCGGTGCTGGCCACCGAGATGTCGATCGGATCGGTGGACTGGTAGTCCAGGGCCAGACCGGTGAGAGGGTTGCCGTTGGTGTCGGTGACGGTGGTGACCAGGGTCTGCGGCGAACTGGGGGTGATGGTGCCCGAAATGCTGCCGTTGGGCAGAGTCAGTGAGATCGATTTTGGCGGGCAGGTGGAGAAGTAGCCGGCCGACGAGCCCGAGCCGGCCACCGAGGCGGTGATGAGGGTGGTGCCGGGCTGCCCGGCGGTGATCGTCGCCTGGTTTGAGGTCGTATTGGTGGAGATGGAGGCGATGGCGGAGGTGCCCACCGTGTAGGTGAGCGTGCCGATGGAGGCCGTGCAAGTGGGCACCGAGGTTACGCCAGCCAGTCCCCCCTTGCACGTATAGCTGGTCAGGGTGGAGGGAGCGCAAAGCTCATTCTGCGCACTGCCGTAACAGGCCTCCGCGTCGAGCGTGGCTGTGGTGTTCTGCGAAATGCAGCCCGTCGGCCCGACAAGGCTGACCGCGGTCACCGGGGCGTGCACGAAGACCTCGACCTGGTTTGAGGTCACCGAATCGGCCGCGGCCGTGATGTAGGCCGTGCCGTAGGGCAGGTCGCCGGTCGAGGGCAGCGGGCTCGGCGCGCTGCAGACGGTGTAATCGGCGATGCCGCCGCCTGAGTTCCGGTTCCACGTGCCGGCGCAGATGTTGCCGGTGGGCGAGATGTCGACTAACTGGCTGTTGGTGGTGCCGTAGGTGTACGAGCTGACCTTGGCCGCGACATTTTTGCAGGTCAAGGCCGAGGGCGTGGCCACCTGCTGCGTCTGCCCGAAGGCCAGGGAGATGCCCGTGGTCGCGGGCGACAGCCTGATCGAGGCCACGGCCGAGGTCTTCAATCCGTAGCCCAAGCCATTGCAATAGCTAGCATTCGGGTTGCTGCTGCAGCCGGAGATCGAAATCCCGGCAGGAATGGCCAGGCACAACAAGCAAACAAGCGTCAAAAACNNTGAATCCTCCCCGCCCCGCCTCGTCAAACCGCGGAACGGCCTATCCCGAACCCGTCGGGAAATCTGAACTGCCTGCGAACTTCCCCTCGCCGTCGCCTGCGTTTGCCGGTCCCGAGCGGCTCATTCTTCGCGAAAGAGCCCACGCGCGGCTGAAAAAAGCTGCGGAAAATGGAAATGCGCTCTCTGAGCGGCCTGCCAACATGCCACGGCCTGCTTGCCGCCGGTCGAATCCGCCTCAATGGCCAGCTTCCGGCGCCGCGTTCCCGACCGTGGCCGGTTGACGAAAAGCGCGCTCAAAACTCCAAGAAAAAGTGTATCAGGACGGAGTGGCAACCGGCAGGCCATGCGAAACGATTCCCGGCTCCCGCTTTTCCCATAGACTCCGCCAGCTTCCGATGGCGAGCAGGCTTGGGTCGCATTGCGGACAGCTCCCGCGTTATCGAGGCCGCAGGGCGGTCAGCGGGAGATCAAACTGTCCGCCAGTCTTTCCGCCAAATTGTTGCTTATGAATGAGATAGTTGCGCAAAAGCTTCGTCCGGCGGAACGGGCGCGGCGCTTGCGGGCGACGCTGAGGCAGGTCACCGGCTCCATCGGCCCGCGCTACGCGCCCAAGAACCATGAATTCAGAACCAAGAGTCCAGGATTGACGGCATCGCCGGTGCATTCGCACCGTGACCACCCGGCTTGAATGCCGGTCACAAAAGTTTGGGTGGCCCAGGTCCCGTTTTTGGGACCTGGGAAAATTGGGGATTCGCGCAGCGTGAGAAAGTTTGTCCGGTAGTCTCCGGGGTTTGCCTGTTTTTTCGTTTTTTATGCGAATATTTTTTATGCGAATAAATGACGAATAAATGAGTGGATAGACAAAGAAACTGGAAACCGCGCTTGACAGAGGGGGCCATCGGCGTCACACTTTAATGGGTGGGCCTCGTCTCCTCTTCTTCAGACTCTCTGAAAGGGAGGCGGCTGTTTCATGTGAGTGGTTTCCGTTATTGGCTCGGTGAGCCTGCTTCGGAATGCGCTCCAGGGCTCGCAAGCAACCGGAGCCATATAAGATTGCCGCCTGGAAAGTTCCCCCACTACGGCGGGGGCGGTATTTGGGCCTCGCCGGGTGTGTCTGCTTCGGGTGGCCGGGATAGGTCCATCCCGCTTGGAGCAGTCCAGGCTTCGTTCCAGACGGGCGTCATTCAGGCAAGCAACCGAACGGGGAGAGCCGCTATGAGCATCCTCAAAAATTATGATGCAAGGGCTCGTTTCTCTGTCGGCCGCAGCAAGAATCAATATCCATGCAGGTCGGCGGGGCAGCCCGGCAAGGTCAACTCCTCCGGGGCAGGACCGGAGAAAACACAGGTCAATCGGCTGACGTTTGCCGAAGACTTCACGCTGGAGCACTGCCGCTCCGGCCGACGCATCGCCATGATTGGGATGTGGGGCGGCGCTGAAACTGCGCCCAAGGAACCGCAACCGTCAACCCAGTCCTTCGGGTTTCCTTCCTGACACCGCAGGACTTGGACGGCTTGGAAAAGAATAGAAAGTTCTGGAAGAAATGCTTGACAGGCGCAAGGTTACAGCGCGAAACTCAGAGAAGGGATGAGTTTAAGCGCTCATTTTGCAGCTTCATTGAGCTAAGTCAGCCCATACGAAGCGTCCTGTTTTTTTTACATTTCTTAAGTCCATGAGGTTTTCCAGTGAACGGTTCCAAGGCACGCAAGCAGAAGAAGGTAAGCGATGTGACCGCCTCCAAAGGTGCTCCTGCCAAGGCGGCGGCGCCAGGCACCAAGGCCATAGCGGCGCCAGGCACCAAGGCCATAGCGGCGCCAGAAGTCGGCTTACGGCAAGTCACGGTAAGAGAGCGGGCGTATGAACTGTACCTTAGCCGCGGTGGTGAACACGGTCAGGATGAGGACGACTGGTTCCGCGCCGAACAGGAAATCCTCGAGCGGTAAACCGGAATTAACCGGGCAGGAAGCATTGCATCTCATCTGCCGCTGGCCTGGTGGAAGGCGCAGGAGGCAATAATGAGTTGTGAAATTTGTGCATATCTGGAGCGGGCTTATCTGGCTGAGTTAAACGAGTACCTTGAGGCTCGCTCCTCGGCGGGTTATCGCGTCAGCACGATGGGTGCAGCGCAGAAGAATGTCGACATGGAGCGCGCCAGGTACGAACTGGAAGAGCACCGCAAGGTCTGTCTGGCCGCTGCCGGTGCCCCCAGGATCATGCCGGAGCCGGACAGGCCGGTGAGTGTGAGAAAACTGGCGGCATAGAGCATTTTCACTTCTGCTCTTTACAGAAATCTGGATGCGGGGTCTCTGACCGCTTGTCGTTGCACCAAAGCTGGGTGCCCCACCCTCGCCGCGCCTTTGATTTTGCGCCTATAGCAATTTTAGGGTTGCTGTAATGGAGGAGCTTGAACTCAAGTGGCTTTTCCTCAACGGGGTCCCAGGGGCAGCTTTTCGTCCGTGGGGGGAAGTAAAAGCCACCCTGCGCGATCTACGCTACCGCACGTTAACCCTGAAAATGCTCTAGGGTGGGAGTCCCAAGCACTCTATCGCAAAGCACGAGATCCTGCGGTCAGAGACTTGGAGCATTTCCCGCAATGCGGCGGTCTTTTGGGCTTGTTCATGGCTGCAGCTCTTTGTTCGGGCCCTCTGCTCCCTGTTGGCCGCACCGGTCTGAGTGCCGTGGTTTCGGTCTACCTCATTGCGGGAAATGCTCCCGCCGCCCGGTCAATTGCCAGCAGATTTTCCAGCAGAGGTCTCAACAGCTTCAAATCCAGCGCATTGGCGCCGTCGGACTTGGCGTTGGCGGGGTCGTCGTGCACCTCCAGAAACAGCCCGTCGATGCCTGCGGCCACTGCAGCCCGCGCCAGAAGCGGGATGAACTCCGGCTGGCCGCCGCTGACTCCACCGGCCGCCGAGGGCTGCTGGACCGAATGCGTGCCGTCGAAGACCACCGGCGCCATCCGCCGCATCACCGGCAGGGAGCGGAAATCGACCACCAGCGTGTTGTAGCCAAAGCTGGCTCCGCGCTCGGTCAGCAGAACGCGCTCATTGCCCGTCGAACGCACCTTCTCGACCGGGTGCTCCATGTCCCATGGGGCCATAAACTGCCCCTTCTTGATGTTGACGGCGCGGCCGGTGCGGCCGGCGGCCACCAGCAGGTCGGTCTGGCGGCAAAGAAACGCCGGAATCTGCAGCACATCGACGGCCTCGGCGGCCACTTCGCAGTGCGCGGGCTCGTGCACGTCGGTCAGCACCGCGAGGCCGGTGTCTTTGGCCAGGCGGGCGAGGATGCGCATGCCCTCGACCAGGCCCGGACCGCGAAAACTCTTCACGCTGGTGCGGTTGGCCTTGTCGTAGCTGGCCTTGAAGATGTAGGGAATGCCCAGGTCCGCCGCGACGCGCTGAATGGCCTCGGCCATCGAGCGCGCGTGGGCCTCGGACTCGATGACGCAGGGGCCGGCAATCAAAAATAGCTGGCCCGCGCCCACCTGGACCGGGCCGATTTCAAAAGAGGGTCTCACGAAGCCGATTTTATCCTGACGGCCAGCCCGGAATCCTGTTTCCGGGGGCCAAGAGTGAATATTCGCGGCCCGTGGAGCCCGATTCTGCTCTCAACTGGAACCAAATTCCACAATTTATTTGCTCCGGCCCCGGCAATTTCAGCGCGGAACTTTACCGCGGGCGGGTACAACGGTACAATCTGAAGGGAAGGCCGAAGTAGCTCAGTTGGTAGAGCAGCTGATTCGTAATCAGCAGGTCGTCGGTTCGAGTCCGACTTTCGGCTCCACCTTTAAGTAAGAAAACAAAGAAGTTAGATGCCACCCGAGAGAAAATCTTAGGTGGCATTTTTCATGCGGTGGCTGTTCTGGTGGCTGTTGGGCGCTACAATGGGTGCATGATCTCGTCAAAACCCAGCAGAGGGGTCTATGAACACCCAGCAGCATCCGGGGTGTGGTGGATTAACTATTACACTCAAGGCAAGCGGCACAGGGAAAAAGTGGGGCGGAAGTCTGACGCCGTAGCCCTCTACCAGAAGCGCAAGGCTGATGCACGGCGCGGCGTAAAACTCCCTGAACTGGTTCCCGGGCGGGTTGTCACCTTCGGCGACCTGTCCGCGCTGGCTGTGGCGTATGCCCGTGACCGTTTGAAGACCGTGCGGGATTATGTTGGCAGGGACGGCATACTCCGCCAAACCTTTGGCAGCAGACCGGCAGCGGAGATCACCCCAACCGAGATTGACCTGTACCTGTCCTCACACTGCCACACCCCCGCAACGTGCAACCGGTATAGGTCGTACATGTCGCTAGCCTACCGGTTGGGTATGGCTGATGGGCTAGTCCCTGCTAACCCCGCCCGTTTGGTCAGATTGAGAACAGAGAACAATTCCCGCCGTCGCT
>PMPH01000156.1 GCA_003161045.1 Acidobacteriaceae bacterium | reverse complement strand
GCGTGTTCCATAAGAAGCGCAGACGCGCCGCGTGACGGTTCTTGCGGTTGCCATGCCGGTCGAAGAGCCGCTTGATCGCGGTTGCGACGATATAAACCTCTTCGGCGGGAATGAAGTCGTGCAAGAGATGGCCAACCTCCGGCTTGGCGCCCAATCCTCCCGCGACATAGACGCGAAATCCCTTTTCGCCATTACGCAGTTGTGCTATGAAACCAAGATCAGTGAACTCGGCGTAAGCGGTGTCCGCGGCGGAGTTGGAGAAGGCTATCTTATACTTGCGCGGCAGCAGCCACGNNTTGCGAACCGTGTTGCCGCCCCCGCCGCGCGAGGCAAGGCCAGCCAGCAGCAGTTCGCGCATGACGGGAAGAACATCGTCGAGCGCGACATCGTGGATCTGAAACTCCTGCCGCGTCGTGATGTGAATCGCCTCACTCCCGTAACGCGCGGAGGCCTCGGCAATCGTCTGCAACTGACGCGGCGTGAGCGCGCCGCCGGTGGCGCGAATGCGCACCATGTAAGTGCCGTCCTGGCGCTGCTCNNTACGAATCCAGCTCTTCAAGTTCAGATGCCAGGTTGCCGGGAATCCTATAAAACATGCGCGTCTCCTGTGCAACAATTCGAAGTACCGCCGGCGGGTTGCGGGGCTCTCAAGGCTAATCGCTGCCGCCATAACATCGGAATACCTGATTCCGCTTTCATTTCCCCTGTTATTTGTTCTGAAAAAGAAAAAACCACTCAGGAATTCGAGTGGTCTGGAGATTAGCGAGCCGGAATGGTCCGGTTGTCTAAAAAGGGGCGCTATTCTCCAGATGCCTGCAAAGGTGCAGGCAACAACAGCAAAGCGATCTGGAGAATTGGTTCCGCATGAGTTAATCCAACTGGCTGCAAGGATAACAGTTGAAAATGGCCAAGTCAACTTCAACATGACATTTGAACAATGTAGCGCCTGTCAACATTGAAGACTATGATTAGTGGGAAGTTGCCCGATGGATGGCCTGGTCCAGGTCGGCGATCAGATCTTCCTCGTCCTCGATGCCGACTGAAATGCGCACCAGATCAGGCGGCAGATTGCGCTCCGCCAGCAGATTGGCGGGGACGCTGGCATGAGACATGGTTCCGGGCAGGCTGATGGATGAGGTGACGCTGCCGAAGCTGACCGTGATGTGGAAGAATTCGGCGTACTCGGCGATGGCTTTTGAGATTTCAACCGAACCCGTGGTAAAACTCAGCACTGATCCTGGCCCGCGCGCCTGCGAACGCTGCAGATCGAAGTCGCAACTCTCACTGAGCCCAGGGTAGTAAACCTGTTTGATCTGTTTGTGGCTGGCAAGGTAGCGCGCAATTGCCAGCGCGTTCTGCTGCTGGCAATCGAGCCTCAGCTTCAGCGTTTTGATGCCGCGCAGCAGCAGAAAGCAATCGAAGGGCCCGAGCGCGCTGCCCTCGGCATTCTGCACAAAGTAGATTTGTTCGGCCAGCGCCTCGTTCTTCACCACGATAACTCCCGCGGTCACATCATGGTGGCCGCAGAGAAACTTGGTCGCCGAGTGCAAAACAATATCCGCTCCGAGATCGAGAGGATTCTGAAGATAGGGCGACATGGTGCTGTTATCCACGCACAGCAGCGCTCCGTGCGCGTGGGCAAAGTGCGCCATCCGGCGCAGATCGATTACGCGCAGCAGCGGATTGGTGGGCGACTCGACAAAAATCAACTTGGTCAGCGGAGTAATCTGCTGCTCGAACTGCTCTGGAGCGCGAGCATCCTCGTAGCGCACGGCGATGCCGTTGCGATCGATTACTTTGGAAAACAAGCGGCAGGTTCCACCATATAAATCGCTATCGGCGAGGATCTCGTCTCCTGAGCGCAGCAGCCTGGTAACAGTGCTGATGGCCGCCATGCCGCTGGAGAAGCAAAAGCCGCGAGTTCCGTTTTCAAGCGTTGCCAAATGCTTTTCGAGGACCGCGCGCGTGGGATTGCCGCTGCGCGAATAGTCGTATTCGCCGAACGAATCGGTGTGCTCCTGCTCAAAGGTCGCGGTCTGATAGATTGGCGTGGAAATCGGGCGAAAGCGGTCTCCTGGCGCGGGATCGAAACTAACAAGACGGCTAGCGAATTTCATGGGGAACCTCTTTTGTGCCGACGCCAGAAACCGCGGCCGCAAAGGCCTGTTCAAGGTCGGCGATGATGTCTTCCGGAGCTTCAAGCCCCACCGACAGGCGGATAAGGCCATCGGAGATTCCCAGCCTGCACCTTAGTTCGGGGTCGACATCCGCGTGGGTCGTCGAAGATGGGTGCGTGATCAGCGTCTCCAGGCCGCCCAGGCTTTCTGCGCGCGAGCAGAGTTGTACACTATTCAGCGCCCGTATGGCCACTTCCGCTCCGGCCTTCAATTCAAATGCAATCATAGCGCCGGGAGCTCGCTGCTGCTTTTCGGCCAGGGCCTTTTGCGGAAACGAGTCGAGCCCGGGATAGTAAACGCGCTCGACGGCCGGGTGAGTTTCGAGCCATCGGGCAATAACTTCCGCGCCCTCGCAATGAAGTCTAAGCCGGGCCGGCAAAGTCTTGATCCCTTGCAGCGTGAGCCAAGCCTCGAAGGGAGCCTGCGTGGTGCCGAGGGTTTTGCGAACCAAGCAAATGCGCTCCAGCAGTTTTTCATCGCGCGTGGCAATCGATCCTCCGACGGTCGCATTGTGGCCGTCAATGTACTTGGTCGTCGAAAGAATGGAAATGTCGGCGCCAAGATCCAGGGGCTTTTGAAGGATCGGCGTCAGGAAAGTGTTATCGACGGCTAGAAGAATCGAATGCCGTTTGGTAACTTGAGAAACCGCTTCTATGTCGGTCAGTTTCAGCGTCGGATTTCCCGGCGTCTCGATAAGAACGATGCGGGTTGCCGGAGTAATCGCCGCTTCGACGTTGGCAACGTCAGAGGTGTCGACAAACGAGGCGGTAATTCCCAGGTTGTCGAGCACCTCGCGAAACAGGCGCATGGTGCCACCATAAACCACGTCGGAGATTACCGCATGATCGCCGCATTTCAGCACCGAAAGCAGTAGCGTGGTGATGGCGGCCATGCCGGTGCGAAAGCAGACGGCCGGGGGGGTCGCCTCCAGCGCGCCGATGGCCTTTTCCAGCGCGTCGACCGTGGGGTTGGAGACCCGCGAGTAGCTGAAACCCTTATTGACGCCGACGGCGTCGTGAACGAAGGTGCTGGTCTGATAGAGCGGAAAAAGAATCGAACTGGCGTGGGAATCCAGCGTTCGTCCGCCATGAATGGCAACAGTAGAGTCCTTCAAATTATATGTGCTCAACGCAATCTCCTATTTGGCTGAAAAACAGCATCCAGAAACAACTTGGCCGCCAGGGGGAAATCCCAGGCGGCTGCCAGAAAGGAGGGTGAGCGGATAAACTCAGACTTCCGAAGCTGGCCTGCGACCGCCTGGGACGCGCATGGCCATAGACATTCGAGAAGTTTGAATAAA
>PMPH01000025.1 GCA_003161045.1 Acidobacteriaceae bacterium | reverse complement strand
TTATAAAGGCAATCCAATCAGGGCGGTGACGCGCCCATGGGATTGCTTTGTGCAAACATCTGAATCACAGTTCGTCCTTAACAAACCGTCCGGGATGACCCCGGCATCGCAAAACACACTCGACTTTGAGCCCTTCGTTGATGCCGATGCGGTCGCCGCATTTTTGTCTCTGGATAGGCGTCTGGTGCTCGACTGGGCTCGTTCCGGGGACATCCCCGCCCATCCTCTAGGCCGGGGCAAAAGGCGCACTTGGCGGTTCCGGCTGAGCGAAATTACAGAGGCGGTACTTTCCCACAAAAAACCCAACCAAAGTACAATTTGGTNNGCCAGAAAGCGTGGAGGTTACGCCAATGGCTAGAAAGAAACGGGGATGGTTACGAAAAAGGCTGTACTCTGACGGCCTCACTTGGCTGTGGTGCTACATGGTGAAGCGTCAGCCTGATGAGAAGGGAGGAGAAAACCACAAGCGTGTTGGGCTCGTCGTGGATTTCCCCGATGAGGAGAGCGCATGGGCAGAAGTTGGACGTTTGGGCTTGAGCAAGTACCTAGAAAATTCAATCGGCTCCGAACCGAAGTTCAAAGAACTCGCTGAGCATTGGCGCGTGAAGGAGCTTCGGAAGTCCGGCGTCATCGGGAAGAAATGCACCGAATCGGCGGATCGCGATGAACACAACTTGGACAGATATGTACTTCCACGATGGGGAATGGAGAAAGCTCTGGATATTAACCCGGTAGAGATTGAAGACTGGTTTGAGTCCCTAGCTTCCACGCCACAAGGCAGGAAACAAGAGCCACTCAATTGGAGAACGATTGAAAAGGTGAAGAGCGTGATGTCTCAGGTCTATACCCACGCACAAAGACATCATCTGATTCCAGCCTCGCTAAACCCAAAGGGGCGACCCACCAATCCGTGTTTACTGGCGAGGTGCAGTTCTTCGTCGGATTACGAAGCAAGGGTTGTAGAACCCGAACAAATGATTGCCATACTGCGAGAGCTAAACGCGCCGGAGAATCTCATGGAATGGACACTCGCGCTCGTTCACTCAGCCACTGCACTTCGGCCAGAAGAAGCATTTGGGCTTCAGTGGGAGGACGTGGATTGGGCAAAAAACCGAATTCATGTGCGGCGTGGATGGTCAAAAGGAAAGGAAACCGATGGTAAGACTCCAAATTCCATCGCGCCCGTGGCAATGCATCCTACTTTGGGGCAGTTTCTGCTTGAGTGGCGCAAGCAGTCGTTATACCCGAAGCACTCCGATTGGGTTTTTCCTTCGTACCGCTGCAAGGGGAAGGTTCCACGGTCCGCCTCAACTTGTGGGAAAGACTATTTGAGGCCAGCGGCTGTTACTGCTGGCGTCATCAAGGCCGACGAAAGCGTGCGGTTCGGGTGGCACAACTTGCGCCACAGCCTCGCGACATTCTTTGGCTCACAGGAAATCCCGGTGCAGGTCATCCAGAAGATGTTGCGACACAAAAAGTCGGAAATGACACTCCACTACATGCATGGGGTGAACAAGCAGCATATGGATGCCCAAAAGATGTTCCTTGATGCGATTGGGGGTGCCTTAGATGACCGATTATCGGGTTGAAATTCGGGTTGTCACTTTGATTGCCATTCACCCCTAAGTCCTTTGGAATGAATGGCGGGGACGACGGGGCTCGAACCCGCGACCTCTGCCGTGACAGGGCAGCGCTCTAACCAACTGAGCTACGTCCCCCTAATGAAGCTTGCGCTCGGAAGCTAGCCGCCACGCTGGCCGGTCCCTCTTATCAGAGCCCGTTCCCACTTGGCTTGCCGCTTCCAGCCGTCTCCTTGCCCTCTGCGGGCATAGAGCGCCTCTCGCTTCAACAACAAGATTGAGTGTATCAGAAAGAATGGAGCTTGGGCACTCACCGGCCCGAGGAAAATGCGCCGGCAAGAATCGCGGTTCTGGCGGCCCCAATCAGACGGCGTCCGTCGTGGCCGTTCACCCAGACTGGAGTTGCCTCGGCTCTGCATCGGGCTTGCCGCAACGCTTGCCAGAGGATTGTCACTTTTTCCGCCGCGCCTTGATTTTCAGGGTGGCAAATAGGATTCCAAAGTGGTCAAACAGGATTTCAGGGCGGCCAAACAGTTTCCAGGCTAGCCGGAAGGGGATTGCCAGCTAGCGAGGAGAGGATCCCAGAGGAGCCGGGACGAAATCCGATGCAGGTAAGACGGGGGCCTAGGCCGACCAGACCGCCCGGTGGCCACGGCCGCTGGAAACGAAGCCCATATCCACTGAAATCCCGCGCACGCACTGGAGCAGTTGGTTGGTGATGGAAGGCAGCCTCTGCGCTGTAACGCGGAAGGACGGCCCGGAGACGCTCACCGCCGCCACCGGCAGCCGCTGCGCGTCCAGCACTGGCACGGCGATGCAGCGCAGGCCCTCCTCCAACTCCTCGTCGTCGACAGCATAACCGCGACGGCGGGTCTTCTCGATCTCCACGCGCAGGGCCTCGGCCGTGACCAGCGTACGGTGCGTAAAACGCTCGAGACGAACCCGGCGCAGCACCTCGGCGATCCGCTCCTCGGGCAGAAAAGCCAGAATCGCCTTGCCCACCGAGGTGCAATGCACCGGATTGCTGGCGCCGATGCGGGTAATCATGCGCACCGAGCGGACTGGCTCGACCTTGTCGATATAAATGACGTGCGCGGCCTCGAGAATGCACAAGTGAGCCGTCTCCTCGGTCTCGGCCACGAGGCGCCTGAGGTGTGGCTGCGCGCGGTCACGCAGATCATACTGCTCGATTGCCCGATTACCGAAATCGAAGAGCCGCAGGCCCAGGCGAAACCTGCCGCTGGTGGTCCGTTCCACCATGCGGTGCTGCTCCAGAACCATCAGGAAGCGGTGCGTAGTACTTTTGTGCAATTGCAGCGCGGAGGCAACCTGCGCCAATCCCAGCGGCGTGTCGCTCTCGCTAAGCAGATCCAGTACGGCGAATGCCCGGTCCAGAGCCTGAACCTTGTAAGTACCTTGCGGTGCAGCGTCTCGCATTATGGTCCTTTATTTCGCTTAATGACTTCTTCATCAGTCTGCTGGAATCGGGACGGTATGTCAAGTAGTGATACGCTATTTCTCCTGATGGGAAAGCAACGAAGAAGCACTCCACAAGAGACCGAAAGAACGGCGCCAGGCGCTCACAAGGCGGGTGGATCATGCGTTTTATCAGGAGGATGGCTGATCTCTTCCGGTGATCTCCAATTTTAGATATTTTCGCCCCCCTTGGCGTTCACAGGGCGCCGCGCGGCGGAGGGTTCTCAGGCTTTTCGAGCCGTTCACTCCAAATATTTCCTTGAAATTTTAAAAAAGTATCACCATATAGAGTCCGTTTGCATCTGAAGAAGAAAGCGCGCATGTGAATGAGCCCATTGCCGATAAACCGCATGAGTAACCTCTAAGGGGCTACGAGCGGAAATCGCCTGGGATCATTCGCATAGGACGCGGCAAGGGCCGGCCACGCTGTTACCAGCAGCCGAGCTCGCAGTTATAGCCGGGAGGCGACGGTATCCTGCATGGTCCAATTCGATGAATCCGTGGCTCCCGAGGGCAAGCGAAGCGTCTGTTCGATGGACGCGGGCAGATTCAAACGGCTGTATGAGTACGCGTTAGCGCGTATTACGTGTACCACGCGACTGGGAGCAGCAATTTCGCCATGCAGGCATCCATTCATTTCCCCGATACTCTTAGCGCGGGCGTGTTGTCCATTGCGGTCATCAGCCCGGACGAGCAACGCCGCAACGCCGCAACCACCGCTCTGGCCGAATTCCAGGGCGGTTCAATCCAGGAGTTCATCTCCTACCCTCCCAGCCTCGACGATGTGTCGCGGACGTTAGGGCACAACTTCGACGTTGTCCTCATCGACCTGGACAGCGATTCGGAGTACGCCCTCGACCTGGTGGAGAGCATCAGCATTCGTGCCTTGGCCACCAGCATGGTCTATTCGACGCGTGCCGATTCAGAACTTCTGCTGCGCTGCATGCGGGCGGGCGCGCGTGAGTTTCTCACTTTGCCCTTCGATGCCGGCGTGATGGCCGAGGCGCTGGTTCGGGCCTCGGCGCTTCGTGCGGCATCGCAGCCGCCGAAAAAGGCGGACGGCAGCCTGCTGGTATTTCTCAGCGCCAAGGGCGGCTCGGGAGTGACCACCCTGGCCTGCAACTTTGCAGTATCGCTGGCCCAGGAATCCAAGAAAAAGATGCTGCTGATCGATCTCAATCTCCCGCTGGGAGATGCGGCGATCAATCTCGGCATCCAGGCTGAATACTCGACCGTAAATGCGCTTCAAAATTACAACCGGCTGGATGCGAATTTCCTCTCCACCCTACTGGTGCAGCACGGCTCCGGGCTCTTTATGCTCGCCGCGCCCAGCGAGTTGACCTCCGCGCAAGTTTGCGATGAGGCCATCGACAAGCTGTTGGAAGTCACCCTCCAGGAATTTGATTATGTGGTGGTCGACGTCGGCGCGCGGCTCGATCTGCAGCGCACCCATCTCTTCGATGAATCGGCCACCATTTATCTGGTCACGCAGGTCGGCATTCCCGAGCTGCGCAACTCGAATCGCCTGATTAAGCAGCTTTCCACCACGGGCGGCCCCAAGGTCGAAATCGTGATCAACCGGTACGACCCTCGCAAGCAGGAGATCTCCGAGGAGGATATTACCAGGGCTCTGACCAGACCGGCGCAGTGGAAGATTCCCAACAACTACGCCGTGGTGCGGCGGATGCAGAACTCCGCCACGCCGATTACCCAGGAAGATTCGACGATCGCGCGGGCGATCCGGCAGATGACCAAGTCCGTTTGCGGTCCGACGGTCAGCTCCGAACCAAAACCGGAGAAGAAAAGAGGATTCAGCCTCTTCGGATAAAAGCCCGTTTTTACCTCCCTCTGGGCTCAAAAAGCGCGCCGCGCTTCCTTGCGCTATCATTGCGATTAAAGGGTGCGCGGCCTGTTACCCCCAAAGCCGCCGCGGTGGTGCGTGTGTCTCGATTCTTCCAGAGGTTTGTCTTCGTTCTTTCCGTGGTGATCTGTGCCGCCCTTGGTCTGGGCTTCGCCTTGGGCGAGTTCGGACTCTTCGGCGTGCATGCCGGCAGCCAGCAGGACGGCGCCTACCGCCAGATGCGCGTCTATGCCGAGGTGCTCGGCAAGATTCAGACCGACTACGTGACCGAGCCCAACCTGAACGACGTAACCACGGGCGCTTTGCATGGCCTGCTGGAGTCGCTCGACGCCGACTCCAGCTACCTGACCCCGACCGAATACAAAATCTACCGGGAACGTCCGGCGGCGGGTGTGGCGCAGGTGGGCCTGGTGGTCTCCAAACGCTTCGGTTACGCCGCCATCGTCAGTGTGCTGCCCGGCTCGGCGGCCGACCAGCAGCACCTCTCCGACGGCGACATCATCGAATCGATCGGCGACCAATCCACGCGTGAGCTCTCGCTGGCCGTCATCCGGCTGATGCTGGAGGGCAAGCCGGGAACCACGGTGACCCTCTCGGTGGTGCGTCCGCGCAAGGCCGACCCCGAAAAGCTGACGCTGACCCGCTCCGTCGTCCCTATGCCCGCGCTCGCCGAAGAGCAGTTTGAGAACGGGAGCATTCTTTACCTGAAGCCGGGCGCCTTGACCCCGGCCCGCGTGGACGAAATCGGGGCCCGGCTCAAAACGGTAGCCAAGGGCAGCAAGGTGCTGCTGGACCTGCGCGACTCCTCCGGCGGCGATCCGCGGGAGGGCCTCAGGCTGGCCAATTTCTTTATCCGGCAGGGCACGCTGGCCACCTTGCAGGGCCAGAAATTTTCACTCCAGAGCTTTTCCGCCGATCCGGCAAAGTTCATCACGGACGCGCCGCTGGCGGTGCTGGTCAACCGCGGCACCTTTGGCCCGGCCGAGCTGACGGCCGCCGCCATCGGGGACTTGAAGCGCGGCGACGTGGTGGGTGAGCGGAGCTTCGGCGAAGGCTCGGTGCAGAAGACCATCGAACTGCCCGGCGGCGCGGCGCTGCTGCTGACCGTGGCCAAGTACGAAGGCCCTGGCGGCAAGAAGATTCAAGACGAGGCCGTCACGCCCACCGTGCTGGTGGAACCGGCGCTCGATGAAGAGGGCGAGGAACTGCCCGCTGGCAAGACCGACGAGCCACTCGAAAAGGCCCTCCAATTATTGAAGACGAAAAACAGCTGAAATCCATGACCGCCAAGGGAGATTTTGCGGACAAACTCGTTCTCCTGGTGAACGAACTGAGCAGTTGCGTCAGCACGGACAACGGCCAGTGGACCCTCTGAGCGAACAACTCCCGGTAGAATCAAGTTCAGTGGCAGAATCTTCCCCAACCGAATTCTCTCAGTCGGCGCGGTCCAGATGGGCGCGCGCCGCGGGAATGCTGCACCCCTCGCACGCGCACACCGTCTTCAGCGCGACCGTGGTGCTGATGGCCTCGACCTTCCTGTCGCGCATCATCGGCCTGGTGCGCATCAAGTACATCGCCTGGCTCTTCGGCCGCGGCATGGAGGCCGACGCCTTCAACGCCGCCTTTGTGCTGCCGGACATGATCTCGTATTTTCTGGTGGGCGGCGCGGCCTCGATCACCTTTGTCACCATCCTCACGCGCTATCGCGAAAACGGGCGCGAAGAGGAGGGACGGCGGTCGCTGTCGGTGATTCTGACCACCATGTACCTGGTGCTGGGCGCGGCCATCGTGCTGGCGGAGATCCTGGCCCCGTGGTACATCCATTGGTGGTTCGACGGCTTTGACCAGGAAAAAGCGGCACTCTGCGTGCGGCTGACGCGCATTCTGCTGCCCGCGCAATTGTTCTTCTTTGCCGGCGGAGTCTTCGGCGCGGTTCTCCTGGTGCGCAAGCAGTTCAGCGTGCAGGCCGTGGCGCCGTTAATCTACAACCTTGGTACAATTGTGGGCGGCCTCCTGCTGGTCAAGCGGCTGGGCGTCTCTTCGCTGGCCATCGGCACGGTGGCGGGAGCGCTGGTGGGGCCGTTTCTGCTGAACGCGTTCTTCGCCCGGCGGGCGGGCACGCGCTACCGGTTCATCCTCGACTGGCGCGACGAGGGCTTGCGCGAGTGGGTGCGGCTTTCGCTTCCGCTGATCGTCGGAGTTTCGCTGGTGACCGCCGACAGTTGGATCATCGCCCACTTTGCTTCCAAGACCAGCGGCGCGGTCACGCTGATGACCTACGCCAAGCAGCTTTTCACCGCTCCGATGGCCATGCTGGCCCAGGCGGCCGGCGCGGCCTCGATGCCTTTTTTCGCCAGCCTGTGGAGCAGGAAGCGCCACTATGAATTCGCCATCGGGGTGGCCGACTCGGTCTCGCGCGTGGCCTCGCTGGGGTTGCTGGCCGCCTCGGCCATGGTGGCCCTGGCCGCGCCGCTGGTGGAGTTGCTCTTCATGGGCGGACGTTTTTCGCTGAATGACGCGCGGGAGTGCGCCGCCTACTTCGCCGTCTTCTCCGTCTCCTTGTTTTTGTGGTCGGCGCAGGCGATTTATTCGCGCGCCTTTTATGCCGCCGGGAACACCTTTCTTCCCATGGCGGCCGGAACGGTGGTGACGCTGGCTTCGCTGCCCGTTTACGCCGCGCTCTACCGCTGGCACGGAGCGATGGGGCTGGCGCTCGCCTCCGACGTGGGAATCGCGTTGCAGACCGGAGCCATTGCCCTGCTGCTGCACAAGCGTCGCATGGTCTCCTTGGCCAGCCTGGACTATGCGGAGATGGGCCGCTGCCTGCTGGCCGCCATCGTCAGCGGCGCGGGAGTGGGGCTGCTCTTCCGGTGGCTGGGCAGCGTGCTCCTGAGGGCGATGCCCGGCCAGATCCGCTGGATCGACCTGGCGGTGCTGGTGGCCGGGACGGCGCTTTGGGTGGTGATGACCAAATGGGTGCTAGAAAAGAGCGGATCGGCGCTGCCCAGGGTAGCGATGAATCGGTTGGGGCTGGGATAAGAGAGTTCCCTGACCTTTTCCGGCCATTTCCAACTAACTATTTCAATTTAAATTGTTTGCAGAACAGAATTCTCCGTCCGTCTCCGCTTCATTCCTCGGTTTTTTCTGCCGCCGGAGGCTATTTATTGCCATTTGGAGAAATCACCCGCGCAATTTGGAGCGGTTCTCCAATTCACGTACACTGGCCAACTCTGTGCAAGGTGGCTTTTACTTCCACCCCAGCGACGAAGACCTGTCGCCGGGGACCCCGGAGACCACCCCAGCGACGAAGACCTGTCGCCGGGGCCCCGGTGAGGAAAAAGCCACTCAGCGGCGGTGGTTTCGGTGCAGAGCAATTGGAGAACCGCTATGGCCCCCTGAAAGCACAAACGCCCCTGCCGGCGCAGGAGCGTTTGTGCCAGCGCGAAGCCTGAGAACTGGCTACAACTAGGCCAGCTTGGACGGCTCCGGTGAGCCCGAGGCCGGGGTTGTGGTTCCTAGCCTGGCCTCGGGCTTGGCGTCGGGTTTGGAGTCGGGCTTCTTGATGTCGATGCCGCCCTTGAAGAAGGCGCCATCCTCGATGCTGATGCGCGCCGCGGTCACGTCGCCGGTCAGAGCGCCCTCGGCGCGGATGTCGACCCGGTCGGAGGCGATGACGTTGCCGCGCACCTTGCCCAGAATGACGATTTCGCGGGCGGTGATGCTGGAGGCAACCTGGCCGTTACGGCCCACAGTGACGCGGTTGCCGGGGAGGCTGATGCTGCCCTCGACCTTGCCGTCGATAAACAGCGACTCGGAGCCGCTGATCTCTCCCTTGACGAACAGACCCTTGCCGATGGTGGCCTGGTCGCCGTTTGAAACCGGTGTGCGGCTGACAGCTTCAACGGCGGGAGCGGGCGGCACGGGGCGGGAGGGTTCTAGGTTGAGGCTGGGGCTGGGAGTAATCGGTCCGGTTTGGCTGGGTTTCCACATAGCGCTCAAAATGATTCCTTTTCTGTCCTGAAAGGACGGGGCTTTCCAAGGCGAGGGCCATTGCCGTGAGCCCAAAAACTCTGCATGTATCCAAGGATTGCCGGGCTCTTTAGCCCCGGGCAACCCACGCGCGGCCACAACAAGAATCTTATCTCTTCACGGTCCGCCAGGAAAATCGCGTTGGCTTTATTTTACGGCAGCGCGCCGGGGATGACCGAAAGCCGCGGACGCGGTTGACGATGGGGAGCCAACTGGATCAACAGCGGGCAGGCGGAAGCGGAGGGCAAAACGGCGCTCCGGCCACGCGGCGGCCCGCATGGGCTGCCCTGACCGCGATCTACGCCATAAAGGGCGTTCGAACGAAGCGGCCCCGATGCCCTACTCTTGAACTATGACCGATCGGGAATTGGTGGAGCGCATTCGTCGCTCGGCCGGCGGCAAGGCCGGATACAAACAATTGGTGCGCGAGCTGGGCCTGGGCGGCGGACGGGAGCGGCGCCTGCTGCTGGAGCAACTGGCGCGGCTGACGGTGCGCGGCGCGCTGGTGAAGCTGGACAAGGAGAGCTGGAGCATTCCCCGGCCCATTTCCGGTTTTGGGGGAGCGGGCGGCTCGCGCGACAATCTCTGCGCCGGGCGGCTCGATCTGCACCGCGACGGCTATGGTTTTGTGCGGCCCAACCCGCGGCAGGCGGCAAAATCGGCTTCGGGCCAGGAAGCCCGGGGCCCCCACGGACAGGTCTCCGCTCGTGGGGTCCAAGAGGACATTTTTATCCCTCCCAACGAGATCAACGGCGCCATGCAGGGCGATCAGGTGCTGGTCGAAGTCGAGCCTCCCAAGGCCGATGGCCGCCGGCAGGGCCGGATCGTGCGTGTCATCGAGCGGCGCAACCCCACCGTGGTCGGCGTCTTCCATTACTCACGGTCGGACCGGGCAATGGGACACACCGTCGTCCCCTTCGACGAGCGCATGACGCAGCCCATTCTGATCCCCGAGGGCCAGCAGTTGCCCCCGGCAAGCGAAGCGGCCACGCCACACCGCGTGCTGGGAAGCAAAGCGGCAGCAGCCTCAGCCTCAACCCACGACGACCTCGAAGGCCTGATCGTCGATGTGGAGATCACCAGTTGGCCGACGCCCATCAAGCCCGCGGTGGGCCGGGTAATCGAAGTTCTGGGCGATCCAGAAGATTTCGGCGTCGATGTCGAGATGATGATCCGCAAGCACCAACTCCCGCGGATTTTTCCTGAAAATGTACTGGCCGAGGCGCGCGCCGTGGCCCATCTGGACCTCTCCGAGGTTTCGAGTCGTCGAGATTTTCGCGGCCTTCCAATTGTCACTATCGACGGCGAGACAGCGCGGGATTTCGACGACGCGGTCCTGGTCACCGAGTGCGCGGACGGAGGTTACGAACTCCAGGTCCACATCGCCGACGTGGCCGAGTATGTGCGCGCCGGAACGGACCTCGATCTGGAAGCGCGCCTCAGGGGCACCAGCGTCTACTTCCCCGATCGCGCGATCCCCATGCTGCCGCAGGAGCTTTCAACCAACATTTGCAGCCTGCGTCCCGGCGAGGACCGGCTGGTTTTGAGCTGCATCATGCAACTCGCCCCGGATGGGCGCATTACCAGCTACGAAATCGTCGAAGGCGTGATCCGCTCGGTGGCGCGCATGACCTACACCGAGGTCCACGCGATTCTGGAGGGCGATGCGGAGGTTCGCGCGCGCTTCGCGGCTCTCGTCCCGGATTTCGAGCGGATGAGGCGGCTGGCCGGGCTGATGAACCAGCGGCGCGATCAGCGGGGCTCGATCGATTTTGACCTGCCCGAGCCGGTCATCGAGTTCGACGAGCAGGGCCAGATGCGCAGCGTGACCAAGTCCGAGCGCACCTGGGCCAACCGGCTGATCGAGGAGTTCATGCTGGGCGCGAATGAGTGCGTGGCCACCTGGCTGGAAGACCTGGGTGTGCCCTCGCTCTACAGAATCCATGAAAAGCCGGATCCGCGCCGCGTGGTCGAGTTCGAGGAACTGGCGGCCAGCTTCGGCTACACGCTCGGCCTGGGCGCGTTGCCGGTCAAGCGCCTGCAAATGAAAAGTGACCGCCGCGACGCCCAGCGCACCGGCCGCAGCGTTCGCACCCATGAGGTTGCCGAGGAGATGCCGGTCACGCCGCGGATGTACCAAAAGCTGGCCGCCCGCATCGAGGGTAAGCCGGAGGAGCGGATTCTGAGCTACTTGATGCTGCGCTCGCTCAAGCAGGCGCGCTACTCGGAGAGCAACGAAGGCCACTTTGCCCTGGCGGCGCCGACTTACACGCACTTTACCTCGCCGATTCGCCGCTACCCCGATCTGATCGTTCATCGCATCGCCAAGGCCCTGCTTCGCGAGGGCGTCAGCGGTGAGGGCGTGGTGGCCGAGGACCGCCACAACTCGCCCTGGGTTCACCCCAATGAGGGGCTGCCAGCCGGGACGCGAGTGCCCCACCCTCGCCGCGCTTTTGTTTTTGCGGCTAGGGTGGGAGTCAACTTCCCCGCCGAGCCGCCTATCTCCGAGGCTGAGTTGGCCCAGATCGCCGAAGAAACCAGCCTGACCGAGCGCCGCGCCGCCGAGGCCGAGCGCGAACTGGTCGAGTGGAAAAAGGTTCGCTTCATGCGGGACCGGGTGGGCGAGGAGTTCGCCGCGCTGGTGCTGAACCCTGCAAAGTACGGCCTCTTTGTCGAGTTGACCGACCTGTTTGTCGAGGGGCTGGTGCCCATCGATTCGCTCCGCGACGACCGCTATACCTGGCGCGAGAACACTCACGAAATCATCGGCGAGCGCACCGGCCGCCGCTTCCGCGCCGGCGACCGGGTCAACGTAATTCTGGACCGCATCCTGGCGGCTGAACGCAAGCTGCAATTCTCGATTGTCGAAGAAGGCATTCCGCTGACCGGCAAACAAGCCGCCAAATCCCACCCCAAAGCCAAGAAAAAGAAGGCCACCTCCGCACCGGGGCGTTCCTTCAAAGGCAGAAATAAACTGGGCAAAAAGGGTCGGCGGCGCTGAAACCTTCCGGCCCGCGGCGCCGTCTCGCGTTAATGTTCTAAGGCCCTAGGCTCCGGCCTGCTTCTCGGCCAGATTGCCAATTACCGGCAGCTTGAAGCGTTTGCCGTTGAAGGCGTTGAAGATACAAACAAGCCAGATCGCCAGCCAGGCCAGTTCGATCAGCCGCCAGATAAGCATGTGCAAAAAGAACGGAAGAAGGAGCATGGCGATCCCCAGCACGATCCCGAGGACAATGTCGATGACGATGGCCGCCACGGTGAGCAGAATCGACTGCCAGGCGTGAAAGCGAATGAAGGGTTTCTGGTTGTAGGGCGCCATCAGCAGAAAGATGATCGCCGGAATGATCGTAAAGTAGGCCAGTGCGCCCGCGGCGTTGTCACTGAGTCCCGCTGGGGAGGGTTGGGACTGGATCGGGTTGGACGGAGTTTCTTCGGACACGGTAGCTCCTTTGCGTTGCGATGGGGAGTGAGGATGAGGGCCCTACACTCCGGCTGGAAGAATGAAAGAGAGCAGGGCCGCGAACACGCAAGATACGCGTCAGCTCAAGCAAAACCAGAAAAGCCTGTTCTTGCGCGTTTGTCAAGCGAAATCCCTGTGAATCCGGCAGTTTGCCCGCCGCCGCATGTTCCCGGCGACCACCTCCGGCTGGTTTTCGATACAATGGCGCAAGGAGCGTACACGATGGCGCATATGGTTTTTTGCGTTCGCAATCAGAAGGAGTTGGAGGGCCTTGAAGAGCCCCCATTTGACTCGGAGTTTGGCCAGAAGATTTACCAGAACGTCTCGAAGGCGGCCTGGAAGGAGTGGGTCGAGCGGCAAAAAATGCTGTTGAACGAGTACCGGCTACAGCCCTGGACCCCGGAGGCGCAGCAGTTCCTGGTCGAGGAGATGGAAAAGTTCTTCTTTAGCGAGGGATCAGCCGAGCCCAAAGACTTCGTTCCACCGTTGCACTGAGCGGAGCTTTCAACCCGCTCGGCTGGCAGGTTTCAGGTGAGTTGGAGCCGGGTAGGGTTGGGAGTTGCCGGGCAAACTTGCACTTCCCCTCTCTCCGCAGGATTGAGCCTGCCGAGAAAGGGGAAGCACTTTCGCTGAATTCCTTGACTTGCTATTCTAGAATCTGCAAATCCAGCGGTTCTTCCAGCAAATAATCCTTGCCGGGAATGCTCTTCAGAGCGCGCTTGAGCACCGAGGACTTGCACGGCTCGACGGTGACCACAAACGGCAGCGCGTGCTCTGGGTAGCCCGGCGTCTGCACGATGGCGCGAATGTTGATGTGCTCCCTGGCCAGTGCCCCGGTAATATCGGCAACAATGCCCGGCCGGTCTTTGACCAGAAAACGGATGTAGTGCGGAACCTCGAATTCGGCTCCCACCTCGGCTGGAGTTGACGGCAGTTCGACCCGCCGCGAGCCGTGCGCCAGGGCCAGCAGGTCGCTGACCACCGCCACCGCCGTGGGATGGCCGCCGGCGCCGTGACCGGAAAAAACCACATCCCCGCCGTAGTGGCCGGTGAAGATCACCATATTCTCCGTGCCCCGCGACCAGGCCAGCGGCGAACGCAGCGCCACCAGCGTCGGCCCCACCGTGGCCGCGACCTTCCCCCCGGCCCGCTCGGCCCGCGCCACCTGCCGGATGGTGCAGCCCAGATCCCGCGCGTAGCTGAAATCCACGGCGGTGATGGCGGTAATCGGCTGGGGCACAATCTCCTCCGGATTCACGGAGACGCGCAGCGCCAGCCGCATCAGAATGGCCAGCTTGGCGCGCGCGTCAAAGCCGCCCACATCCTCGGTCGGATCGGCCTCGGCAAAGCCTTTGGCCTGCGCCTCGGCCAGCACCGGCGCGTACTCGGAGCCCTCCTCCATCTTGCTCAGAATGAAGTTGCAGGTGCCGTTCAAAATGCCTTCGATGCGCTCGATGCGATCGCCGGCCAGCCCCTGCTCGAGCCCCGGGATCACGGGAATGCCGCCGGCCACCGCGGCGCCGTACTTCAGATGGCCACCTCCAGAGGCGGCCAGCCGCTCCAGTTCCACGCCCTGGAAGGCAATCAGCTTCTTGTTGGCGGTGACCACGCTTTTGCCCGCGCCGAGCGCCCGGCGCACCCAACCTCCAGCCGGATCGAGGCCGCCGGCCAACTCCACCACTATGTCCACATCCGCGGCCAGCACCGCGTCGGCGTCCTCGCTCCACGTCACGCTCGCCGGAACCCAATCCACGCGCTTGCGCGCCACATTCCGGTTGAAGATGTGTGTCAGCTCCAGTCCCGCGGGCCGGGACTCGACCAGAATCCGCGCCACCGAGCTGCCCACCGTCCCAAAACCAAAAAGGGCGACGCGCAGCGGGCGCCGGAGGCGGCGGGCTTCGGCGCGGGACTCCTGCGCGGCCTGAGCGGAAATCTGACTGGGCGATAGGGACTCATTCACTTCGAACACTTGCATCTCCTTTGGAGCATGGATGAAAGCTGACGATAGAGCATTTTCGGAATTAGCGTAGACCGAAAGCACATACTCAAGTGGCTTTTTTCTCGAGAAAAAGCCACCATTCACGGCTCTCAAAAAGTCTATATGTATTCCGAAAATGCTATAACCCGATCATACCTGAGCGGCGCGCGCCGAAGACCGGCAGAGGCGCCTGCGGCCACTCCGCGCGCGGCATCCGTTCCAGAAGCGGCCTGGACCTTCCATTTTTGCTTCGGAGCCGAGCGCATTTGGCCGTGAGATTTGCAGATTATTTCCGCTTTTGTTCACTGAAGAAAAGAAAATCAGGCTTCTCAATGAGTGTTTTTTGTTTGCCGAAAGGATAAGGTGCGGCCTATCCAAGCTGAAAGAGCCCTGGCAAGACCTCTCCTGCCTTGCCCACGACCACGTGCGTAAAGGCCGAGGCGTTCAGAGGCCTCTCCGGTCCCACGTAGGCGGTGCGCGCCCCTGCAAGCCGCGCCCAGTGGACAAAATTGGCCGCCGGATAGACCGATCCCGAGGTGCCCACCACCAGCGTCAGCGTGGCCTTGGCAATCTCTGCCTGAATGCGCTCCATCTCCAGCGGAATCTCGCCAAAAAAGACAATGTGGGGGCGCATTCGTCCGCCGCACGGGCAGCGGCCCACCTCGGCCAGAGAGCGATAAATGGCATGATCCTCGACCGGCGGACGGCCGCACTCCCGCTCGCAATGCGCCTTGGAGAGTTCGCCGTGCATGTGCACCAGCCGCCGTGAGCCGGCCCGCTCGTGCAGGTCGTCCACATTCTGCGTACAGAGAAAGAAGCGGTCACCCAGTTGCCGTTCCAGCTCGGCCAGCGCCGTGTGTGCGGGATTCGGCTCGGCCTTGGCGCCCGCCGCCCGGCGCGCCGAGTAGAACTCCCACACCCGCCAGGGATTGCGCTCCCAGGCCTCCGGCGTACACACATCCTCGACACGGTGCCCGGCCCACAGGCCGTCTTCGGCGCGAAAGGTAGGCAATCCGCTCTCGGCGCTGATGCCCGCTCCGGTCAGCACGAAGACCCGGTCTTCGGCGGCAATCGAAATCTTGTTCATGGTCTTCCTTCCCCAGGGGTTGGAGGTTTCCCCCGTCTCTTTTGAGCTTCTAGCTGCTAGCTCATCAGTACCGGGCAGATTCTGTCAGCAAACTCAAGAAGTAGGCCTGCCCGCGAAAAGCTAGAGGCTAGGAGCTAGCAGCTAGAAGCTGCTTTCATGGCTTCAGCAGAATCTTCCCCGTCGTCTGGCGCGCTTCCAGATCGGTCTGCGCCCGCGCGGCCTCGGCCAGCGGATAGACAAACTCTGTCCGCAGCTTGAGTTCACCGCTGGCGACCCAGCCCAGCACATCGCCCGAGCGACCCTCCAACTCCGCCCGCGTGGCCACGTAATGCGCCAGCGTGGGACGGGTGACGAAGAGCGAACCCTTGCTGCTGAGCTGAATCAGATCGAAGGGCGGAACAGGCCCGCTCGAAGCGCCAAACAAAACCAGCAGCCCGCGCGGCCGGAGGCAGTTCAAGCTGCCCTCGAAGGTGGTTTTTCCCACCGAGTCGTAGACCACGTCCACGCCCTTGTTGCCGGTCAGCCGCTTGACCTCCGCCACGAAGTCCTGCTCGGTGTAGAGGATCACCTCCGAGGCACCCGCCGCGCGCGCGAGTTCGGCTTTGGCCGGCGTGGAAACCGTCGAAATCACGCGCGCTCCCAGCCGCGAGGCCATCTGCGTCAGCAGCAGGCCTACGCCGCCGGCCCCGGCGTGAACCAGCGCCGTGTCGCCAGCCTTCAGCGGAAAGGTGGAATGGGAAAGGTAGTGCGCCGTCATGCCCTGGAGCATGGTGGCCGCGGCCTGCTCCGGCGTCAACCCCTCTGGAACATTCACCAGTTGCGTGGCCGGAACCAGCGCGTACTCGGCATAGCTTCCCAGCACACTGACCGAGGCCACCCGGTCGCCAGCGGCAAACTCCGTCACGCCCGGCCCCAGCGCCTCGACCGTACCCGCGGCCTCGCTGCCCGGCGTAAGCGGCAGCGCCGCCTTGTAGACGCCTTTGCGGAAGTAAATCTCGATGAAGTTGACCCCGACAGCTTCCACGCGGATCAACACCTGCCCCGGTCCCGGCTGGGGAATGGGCAACTCGGCCAGCCGGAGAACCTCCGGCCCGCCCGTCTCGTGAATGTGAATGGCTTTCATCGCAGGTTCAGGATGAACCTTGAGGCTGGGCCAGTGCAAGGGGCTGCGCTGCGTGCAGCGGCAAACACGAGACGCGGCACGCAGCTCCAAAACGCACCAAGCCCCGCCCAGGCAATGCCGGACGGGGCTTGATGTTTTTCTGATCCCTGAACCCTGAACCCTGAACCCTGAACCCTGATCCCGGTTTTTACCCTTCCGACAGCAGGCTCGGCTCTTCCGGCGCGTGCAGGCGCACGATGCGGTCGATGGTGTAGGGCGCGGGGTGCTCGCTGGTGTAGTAGTGGCGCACCGACAGTTCGCCCAGCAGGCCGATGGCCAGCAACTGAATTCCGGCCAGGATCAGCACGCCGGCGATCACAAACAGCGGCCCGTGCTGGTCCATCACATTCTGGTGCGGGTGCATGATCTTCACCCCCAGCAGAATGGCCGAGAAGAAGCTGCCCGCCATGATGCCCAGCGCGCCAATGCTGCCGAAAAAGTGCAGCGGGCGGCTCATGTACTTGAGCAGAAAGCGAATGGTCAGCAGATCGAAGAAGACGCGGAAGGTGCGCCCGATGCCGTAGTGGCTCTTGCCCCGNNGATAGGCCTTGAAGGTGGTGCCAAAGTCGTGGATGTCCACGCCGGAGAGCTTGGCCATCAGCCAGTTGGCGCAGCGCGAGGGAATGCGGCGCATGATGAAGTTGTCGATGCGCTCCTTGCGCCAGCCCGAGACCACGTCGTAGCCCTCATCGAGCTTTTCCAGGAAGCTGGGAATCTCGTTGGGATCGTGCTGCAGGTCGCCGTCCATGGCCAAGATGAACTCGCCCGAGGCGTGGTCGAAGCCGGCGGCCAAGGCCGAGGTCTGCCCGAAGTTGCGGCGCAGCTTGATGACCAGCACGCGACTATCGACGGCGGCTATCTCTTCCATCAGCTTGTAGGTGCGGTCGTTGGAGCCATCATCGACCAGCACCAGCTCAAAACTCTCGCCCACCTGCTCCATCACCTGTTTCAGGCGCGCGTACAGGATGGTCACGTTCTCCTCTTCATTGTGAAAAGGAACAACAATTGAATACTTCGGCATGGTAGTAGTATAGACGCGATGGGAGCGGAAACGGGGCAAAACCTGAAGCCAGGATGAGGCAAAACCTCGCGCCAGAGTAACATTTGCCTGGCAAAAGAGGCCATTTTCAGCAAGGAAAGGCCACTTTTCAGCCGCATTCGCGCGGTTGGAAGCCTCTGACGGCGCTGGCCAGAAACGCTTTTCCAGAGCTTCGATGCGACCGGAAATGCAGCCCGCGCGAACGGAAAACGCCACGGGTTCCGGGAAAACCGCTCTACCGGTCCAGTTCGTCGAGCAGGATCTGCATCTGGCTGGCTGCATGGTGATTGCCGCTCTGCGTGGCGCAACTGATGCCGGCCTTGAAGCGCTCGATGGCCTCTGGGATGCGGCCCGCGGCGGCCAGCGTCTGCGCGGCCATCGAGTAGCCGGCCGTGTAGCCGGGCTCCTTGGCCAGCAGAGCGTCAAACTCGGCCAGCGCCGCGGCCGTCTCGCCACGGTTGGCCAGCTCCACGGCCAGCCCGTAGCGGGCGAAATTGTTGTTCGGGTCCTGCGCCAGAATCTCTTTCAGAGCTTGAATCTTGTCCATTTTGCTCGCATCGGGCCCAGCAGCGCCCAGGTGGATTTGCGTAATTGAGGCCGATTGCCGAAACTGGAGGTGTACACCCCTTCAGACCGGCCGCCGCCAGCTTCATTGTACCCGGCGGCAGACGAAGCCGAGAGGCGGACCAGGGGCCACCAGGAATCAACCCAGGAAACAGCAACCAGGCCAGAAGACGGAGCAGACCCGCAATGAGTTCCACGGAAACCCACCCCGCCGCGCGCACCGTGGCCAGCACCCAGTCGGCGATGACCGAGCTGATCCTGCCCAACGACACCAACACCCTGGGCAACCTGCTGGGCGGGCGGCTGATGCACTTCATCGATCTGACTGGCGCCATGGCCGCCTACCGGCACTCACGCACCCACGTCGTCACCGCAGCCATGGACCACATCGATTTCATCAACCCGGCCAACATCGGCGACCTGTTGATTCTCAAGTCCAGCGTCAACCGCGCCTTTTCCACCTCGATGGAGGTGGGCGTGACGGCGTGGGCGGAGAACACGCTGACCGGCAAGATGCAGCACGTGGCCAGCGCCTACCTGGTTTTTGTGGCCATCGATCAGAATGGCCGGCCGCTGCGCGTACCGGCCTTATTGCCGGAAACCGCCGACGAAAAACGCCGCTACGCCGACGCCCTGCTGCGGCGCCAGCACCGCGAGGCGGAGAACGCACGGCGCAAGGCGCGATTGGCCGCCGCCACGCCGGACGACGCCTCCAATCTCAACTCTTAATTGAATTGAAATGCACCTCTAACGCATCTCTGAACCAATGGAATTTCGAAAACGAAAAAAGGAGCAATCTGACACTATGGCTCATTCATCTGCCAAGCCCTCGCCCACGGCTCTGCCCGGGGTTTCCAAGATCATCGCGGTCGGTTCCGGCAAGGGCGGCGTCGGTAAAACCACGGTCGCCGTCAACCTGGCCATTGCGCTCGCGCAGTTGGGTCAGCGCGTGGGCCTGCTCGACGCCGACGTCTTTGGCCCCAACGTGCCGCTGATGATGGGCTCGACGCAGTTGCCGGCCCTGGGCGAGAACAACATGATCGAACCCAACCTGACGCACGGCGTTAAAACCATCTCCGTCGGCTACCTCTCCCCCGGCGACAAGCCGCTGGTGATGCGCGGACCGATGCTCCACAAGGTCATCCAGCAGTTTCTGCAGCAGGTGGCGTGGGGCGAGCTGGACTACCTGATCGTCGATCTGCCTCCGGGCACCGGCGACGTGGTTCTTTCGCTGGTCCAGTCCGTGCCGCTGACCGGCGCCGTGGTCGTCTCCACGCCCAGCGACGTCTCCCTGCAGGACGCGCGCAAGGCCCTGGGAATGTTCGCCGAGGTGGACGTCCAGGTGCTGGGCATCGTCGAGAACATGAGCTTCTTCACCTGCCCGCACTGCCACCAGGAGATCGACATCTTCTCCAAGGGAGGCGTCGAGCGCACTGCAAAGCAGTTCAACATTCCCTTCCTGGGATCGATTGAGCTGATTCCCGCCATCCGCGAGGGCGGCGACCACGGGCTGCCCGTCGCCGTGGCCGGGCCCCAGAACCCGCAGGCGGCCGAGTTCTACGCCGTGGCGAAAAAGCTGATGGAACTGGCCACGGCCGCCGCCGACGCGGCCAGCGACGTGATGGAAATCAGCTAGGGCTGCGACCGTGTGAATTCGTGATCTCCCAGGTTCCAAAAGCGGGACCTGGGGCACACGGCAATGGTGCGTGGCCCTCGGTGAGCGTCAGCCGCGCACCCATCGCGGCCAATGGTTTGAGAATGTGCCGCCTCCCTGATTTTGCTCGAAAAACTCTCTCCGCAGCGCTCGTCGAAACCCGCTGCGATGCAATAATCTAGAGCCATGAGCGACGCGACTGAGCAAACGCCGGCCATACAGGATGAAATTTTCGACCTGCTAGTGGTGGGCGCCGGACCGACCGGCCTGTCCTGCGCCATCGAGGCAGAGAGGGCCGGCTTGCGCGCCGTGATCGTGGACAAGGGCTGCATCTGCAACTCGCTGTTTCACTACCCCTCGCATATGACCTTTTTCACCACCTCGGAGCTGCTCGAGATTGGCGACATTCCCTTCCCCAGCCCCAACCCCAAGCCCACCCGCAACGAGGCGCTCCAGTATTACCGCCTGGTCGCGGCCTACTATAAATTGGACGTGCGCCAGTATCTGCGCGTGGAGCGGATCGAAGGCGCGGATGGCGCCTTCACGGTGCGCACCGTGGACCGCTTCGGCCGCTCCGGCGAGCTTCAGGCGCGCAAGCTGGCCATCGCCACCGGCTACTACGACCGGCCCAACTACCTGCACATTCCCGGCGAAAGCCTGAGCAAGGTCCACCACTACTACTTCGACCCCCACCCCTTCTGCGGGATGGACGTCGTGGTCATCGGCGGCAAGAACTCGGCGGCCATCGCGGCTCTGGAGCTGTGGCGCAGCGGCGCGCGGGTCACGCTGGTGCATCGCGACGCGGGGATGCACAGCCACGTGAAGTACTGGATCAAGCCGGACATCGAAAACCGCATCAAGAACCGCGACGTAAAGGCGTACTTCAACTCCCAAGTGGTCGAAATCAACCCCGACACGGTGGTGATTGCGACGCCCCAGGGGCGCATCACCGTCAAAAACGATTTTGTCTTCGCCATGACCGGCTACCACCCCGACTTCGAGTTCCTGGAGGCGCTGGGCATACGCTTCGAGGGCGAGGACCGTCTGCCGGTCTGCGACCCGGAGACGCTGGAGAGCAATGTCGCTGGCATTTTCCTGGCCGGAGTGATCGTGGCCGGCGCGCGCACCAACGAGATTTTCATCGAAAATGGCCGCTTGCACGGCCGCCAGATCGCCGCGGCGCTCAAGGGCAAGTGAAGCTGGGCGCCCGCCGCTCCAGGATTCGGCAAAAATGTGGTTTGCGGCAAGAAAGCGGTTAGCGGGAAAGAAGCCTTTGCGGCGGCAGCTGACCCCGTAGTTTGGCTCATCTTGTGTTGGACAAGAGACTTCCCCCGTCGCTCCAATCCTGATAGACTAGTCCAAGTTGCTTTCAGGCGCGTAGCTCAGTTGGTT
>PMPH01000060.1 GCA_003161045.1 Acidobacteriaceae bacterium | reverse complement strand
GTGCCCTGGGAGCAGGCGAGAACTACAAGAATTATCTGGGAGGAAAGTAGCCGTGGCGGATTCAACCCCAACACCGGACTCAACCGAACTGGCCGCAGAGCTTGAGAGCGCGCCGCCACAGTCCCGCCGCAGGGGCATTATTATCGCCGTGGTTATAGTTCTTGCGCTGGTGGCGGCCGGGTTCTGGTGGTACTCCACCTACAGCGAGAATACCGACGACGCGCAGATCGACGGCCATCTGATCCAGGTCAGCGCGCGCATCGGTGGCCAAGTGCTCAAGGTCGACGTTGAAGAAAACCAGGTGGTGAAGGCGGGCGACGTGATCGCCGAACTGGACCCCAGCGACTACCAGGTTGCCGTGGAAAAAGCCGAGGCCGCTCTCGCCAGCGCCCAGGCCAATGCCGCCGCGGCTCAGGTCAACGTGCCCATCACCACCGCCAACACCGGCAGCAATCTGAGCTCGGCCGGGGCTGACGTGAGCGGCACACAGGCCGGCACTTCGCAGGCTCAGCAGCAACTGGAAGCCGCGCAGGCCCGCGTCGCCCAGGCCAAGGCCAACAACATCAAGGCTCAGGCCGACCTCGAACGCTATCGGCCACTGGTGGCAAAAGACGTCATCAGCAAGCAGCAGTTTGACGCCGCCGTGGCCGCCGCCGACGCCGCCAGCGCCGCGCTTTCCGACGCTCGCCACTCCCAACAGGCCGCCGGCGACGGCGTGCGCGTGGCCCGTGAGCGCGAGGCCCAGGCCCAGGCCGGATTGAAGTACGCCCAGACCGCTCCGCAGCAGGTGGCCGCGCAGAGCGCCCGCGCCAAGCAGGCCATGGCCCAGGTCGAAGAGGCCCAGGCCCAGCTCGATCAGGCCAAACTCGATCTGAGCTACACCAAAATCCTGGCTCCCACGGCCGGCATCATCACCCGCAAGAGCGTTGAAATCAATCAGAACGTCGCCCCAGGCCAGAACCTGCTCACGCTGGTCTCGCTCGAAGGCTTGTGGGTGACCGCCAACTTCAAGGAGACCCAGCTCAAGCACATGGCCGCCGGACAGGCGGTCGAAATCGATGTGGATGCGACCGGCAAGACCTACCACGGCCGCGTAACCCAGATTGGCGGCGCCACCGGCTCGGTACTCTCGCTCTTTCCGCCGGAAAATGCCACTGGCAACTACGTGAAGGTGGTGCAGCGCGTCCCGGTGCGCATCGATTTTACCGATTTGGCCAGCGAGGACTCCAACCACCTGCTGCGTCCGGGGCTCTCGGTTGAGCCCAAGGTGCAGGTGAAGTAAGAAAGCAGCTTCCGTCTGCCCGCTCGCGCACAGATTTCAAGGCTGCGGCGTTATCGCGTTTTCACTTCCGTTTTTTATGAAAATCAGGACGCTCAAGTGGCTTTTTCTTCATGAGTAGCCACTTTTCCGTGCAGCCGGAAGCGTCGCAGGGCTGGAAAATCGCCCTAAACCGCCATTTTGCCGACAGAAAAACTGTATTCGGGCAGAACGCCGGCCTTGGCGGCCAGGCGGAAGAAGACCTTCATTGCTTCCATGCATTCCTCATCCAGGATGTAGTGAATATTCGTGGTCAGGTAGGTGCGAATCGTCTCCTCGGAGATGGGAATCCGCACCGACCACTCATCCACCAGCGCGTCGATGTTCTCCAGGCCGTGGTTGCGGGATTGAATAAAGTCTTCCGCTATGCTCTCGTCCAAAGGGCTGCTGCATGCAATGCCCCAGACGGCGGAGACAAAGGGCAGGCCGGTAAGGGTATTCCATTCCTCGGCCAGGTCGTGGTAGACCAGCTCTTCGCCGGTGCGTTCGAAGCGGTTGGCGCGTTCTTCCAGGGCCAGCAGGGCAGGGTCGCCGATGAGGATGGCGGCGTCGGCTTTCTGCAGCATGGCGTCCAGGTCGCCGGCCGCGGGCAGAAAAGGCACATCCGGGCTGCCCCAGTGGCGGAAGAGAATGCGCGCATGAGCCACGGTGGTGCGGCTGGCGGTGTCGGCGGCCACCGAGCGCAGCTCATTGAGCCGTTGCGCGGCGCGGCGCACCAGCAGCAGCGAGCGCACCCGGCCCTTGGAGGCGATCACACAGCCGGGCAGAATGCGCAGGCTGGGGTTGGTGGCCAGGGCGGCGATGGGAACCAGTCCGATCTCGGCCGTGCCCGCCGCCAGCCGGTCGGCGCACTCCGAGGGCAGCATTCTATCCACTTGATAGCGCTCGGCGAGCGGGGCATCGAGCGGAGGGTGCTCGAAGTCCCACATTAGCGGCGCGGGATTGAGAAAGCTGATGGCGGCCATGCGCAAACGGCTCTGGGGAAGGGAACTCATAGCTTCTTAGAATACCAACCCTGGACGCAGGATTCAGGCGGCGTACCCGTGGGGTCAACACTTCTGGCTTGACATGAGAGCCTTCTAAGGGTAACTTGAGCAAAATTACCAAAGTTTGCGGTTCCGTTCTCCCTACGGAGACTGGACTGTGCGGCCTTCGGACATTCTGCCTGATTTTCGGACATAGACGCGTAAAACGATGAGCACACTGACACAAGACGCTCTCTCGACGGCGACGCCTCCGCTCGATGAGGAACGGTTGGCCTGGCTGGCGCTGGCTCTCGCGCCAGGATTGGGTCCGAAGCGGATTCTGGACGCGGTGAAGCAGTTGGACGCCGTCAGCCAGATCTTCACTCTACCCTTGACCGCCCTCGAAGGGCTGCGGTTTCCCGCCGAGGCGGCGCAGTTCATCTTCGACGGCAAGGCGCGCCAGACGGCCACCGACGAGTGGGCGCGGGTGGCCGCGCAAGGGGCAACGGTAATCACCTACGGCTGCCCGGAGTACCCTGAGCGGCTCAAGGAGATCTACGACCCGCCGCCGGTCCTGTGGGTGCGCGGCTCGGCCACGCTGCTCTCCCGCCCATCGATTGCCGTGGTGGGCACGCGTCACCCCTCTCCCTACGGCTCGGGAATGGCCGAGATTCTCTCTCGCGACCTGGCTCTGCGCCGTCTGCTGATTGTGAGCGGCATGGCGCGGGGCATCGACTCCTGCGCGCACCGGGGGGCTCTGGGGGCGCGCATGCCCACCGTGGCCGTCTGGGGCACCGGCATTGACGTCGTCTACCCCAAGGAGAACAAGAAGCTGGCCGAGGAGATTCTTGCTGGCGGCGGCGCCATTATCAGCGAACTGCCGATGGGAACCTTTCCCGCGCCGCAGAACTTCCCCCGCCGCAACCGCATTTTGAGCGGGCTGAGCGTGGCCGTGCTGGTGGTCGAGGCGGCGGAGAACTCCGGCACGAGGGTCACGGCCCGTTGCGCCGCCGACCAGAATCGCGACCTCTTCGCCGTTCCCGGCAACGTGACCAACAAGGGCTCATGGACTCCCAACACGCTGATTAAACAGGGGGCCAAGCTGGTGGCCACCTGGGAGGACATCTGGGAGGACCTGCCCTCGCAGGTGCGCCTGGAGCTGGAAGCCGAGGCGCCGGCTGAATCCAAATCCGAGACCACCGCATCCCTTCTGCCAGACCCGGTTCTGCGCCCCGAGGAGGCCATCGTGCTGGAGGTTCTACGCACCGACGAGAGCCTGCAAATCGACGAGATTCTCGAACTTGTGGAGACGCAACTGACCTCTTCCGAGGTTTTTACGGCGCTTTTCGAGCTGGAAATCACCGGCCGCGTGCGAGGCCTGCCCGGCAAGAACTACGTGCGCACGATGTAGGATGTAGGCCGGTGGGTTGCCGGGCTGAGTTTTGTGGATTCCCAGGTCTCAGAATCGAGACCTGGGGCACCCGTCCAAACCACTCGCCGATTGAAAATGACCTTGTGACAGCGGCGTTGAGGCAGGACTGGGGGCGTGGAGGTTTCATGTCAAAAGCAACAGCGGTGGAGATTCTCATTATCGGCAACGAAATCCTGAATGGAGATATTCAGGACACGAATACGAACTGGCTTTGCAAACAGATCAGCAATCTAGGAGGCTCTGTTTCTCGGGTTGCAGTCTTGCGCGACGTTGTCGAGGTCATTGCCGCTGAGATTCACGCCGGACTGGAGCGCGGCACGAGAGTGATTATCACCTCCGGGGGCTTGGGACCGACAGCCGATGACCTGACCTTGTTGGGCGTGGCAAAAGGCGCTGACGTGGAGACAGAGTTGCACGATGACGCGCTGCGCATGGTCAGGGACTGCTATGACGAGCTGGCCGCCAATGGATCGATCGCGCAGGGTGGGCTCAATCCGGCACGCGAGAAAATGGCATGGCTCCCGGCTGGCGCCACCCCTCTGCACAACCCCGTCGGCAGTGCCCCCGGTGTGTTGTTCCAGGCGGGAAGTTCTACGATCATCAGCCTGCCCGGAGTTCCCGCGGAGTTGAAAGGCATCTTCAATAGCTCTCTCCAACCGTTCCTGAACCAAACCTTCAGCGATGGCGTCTCCGCAATGCGTTCCATCACTGTTCGCTGCAACGATGAATCTGTGCTGGCGCCGGTTCTCAGGCGCGTGGTCAAGCTTCATCCGAAGGTCTATATCAAGTCTCTGGCCAACACCTTCGATCAAAAGGACGACGAGAAGGTATCAGGCCGTGTTTTCGGCTCTCCCGAGATCAAAATTACGCTTTTCGTTACGGGGACCGCCCAGGGCGAGATTGAAGTCATCATTGACTCCGCTCTGCATGACCTTCAAGAAGGTCTTACATCCATCGGAATCGCCCATTGGATCACAGTGCAAGAAAACGGGTAAAGTGACTGCGGGCGGGTGCCCCAGGTTTGACTACCCCAAAATGAATGGGTGCCCCAGGTCCGGGGTCCCCACGGACAGGTCATCGTCCGTGGGGTGGAGGTCTGGATTTTCAGACCTGGGAAGGCTCAGACTCCGCCAATCGGTATTCTCCCAGGTCTCGCTTTTGATACCCAGGTTTCAGGCAGCTTTCACCCGCTCGACGGCGAGGCGCAGGCCCATGGCTTTGAGGATGGCCGAGAGGCTGCGCAGCTCCGGGTTCCCTTGTTCGGATAAGGTGCGGTAGAGCTGGGTGGGGTTCAGATTGGCCTTTTCGGCTATGGTTTGCACGCCGCCAAAGGCTTTGGTCATCTGGCGCAAGGCGATGAGCAACTCGCCCTGTTCCCCGTCTTCGAGAATGCCGTTGAGCAGTTCCAGTGCGTAGGCGGGGTCTTCCCTGAACGTCTCCGCCATGGCTTCGTCGTGGGTTCTGTCTCTCATCGCTCTACCCTCTCTTGCCAGTCCAGCCAGTATTCGCAGGCGTGGCTGATGTCCGCACTCTGGGTTCGCTTGTCGCCACCACAAAGTAGCAAGACCACCTGAGTTCCGGCGATAGCGTAATAGACTCTATAACCTGGGCCAACGTCGATGCGCAACTCTCAAACCCCGTCACGGCAAAACCTGTGATCGCCGAAGTTCCCCAGTTCCATGCGGTTGACCCTGCGGTCAACGGCAATTTTTGCCGTTGTGTCGCGGAGTTGGCGGCCCCATTCCATGAAGTGGTCTTTCTCGGTCTGAGTCAGGTAGTGGCGAATCTCGTACACTGGCCAATTATCGTCTATAAACGAAAAATATCAAGCGAGACTGGTCAGATTTAACAAATGGAACCGAACGCACTCAATTTGATAGGCTTTTACCGCGATTGTTTCCCTTTTGATGCGCGGAAAACGGACAGAAAACAAAGAAAATCCTGCCGCGAGTGGAAATGAGGCGGCCTTCCGTGGTAGCTTCCAAGTCTTGCGGTGGATTTTTCCGGGACGGGAAAATCGGCCGGGCTGGCGAGCGGAATCAGGAGCCGCGGGCGGAATTCGGACTCTCCTCCTATGCAACCGAACGGCCCCGAAGTGAGTCAAACAAGCCGGACAAAGTGGGCATGCCGGGCGGTCCGGAGAGGCGTGGACAGGCCGGACAGGTTAAAGTGGGATTGGGATCAAGGATGGTAATGAGCAAATCACTGGTAATCGTCGAGTCGCCCGCCAAGGCCAAGACGATTGAGAAGTACCTGGGCAAAGGCTTCGAGGTTTTGGCCTCGGTGGGCCACATCATGGACCTGCCCAAGAACGAAATTGGCGTGGAACTGGAAAAACGCACCTTCGAGCCGACGTTGATCGTCTCACCGGGCAAAGAAAAAGTTGTGGCGCAACTGAAGAAGGCCGCGGCCAAGGCCGACGAAATCTACCTGGCGCCCGATCCTGACCGCGAGGGCGAGGCGATTGCCTACCATCTGGCTCTTCAGCTGGGAACCTCGGCCAAGGAGCGGAAGAAGATTCGCCGCGTGACCTTCAACGAGATCACCAAGAAGGCCGTGCAGGAGGCCTTCCAGCACGCCCGTGACCTGGACCAGAACCTGGTGGATTCGCAGCAGACCCGCCGTGTTCTGGACCGCCTGGTGGGCTATCAGATTTCGCCGCTCTTGTGGGATAAGGTCCGGCGGGGCCTCTCGGCCGGCCGCGTGCAGACGGTGGCCGTGCGGCTGATCGTCGAGCGGGAGCGGGAGATTGGTGATTTCAAGCCGGTCGAAAACTGGACGCTGGACGCTGTGCTCCACCCGGAAAAGCAGGCGGACAAGAGTTTCACGGCGCGCTTTGTGGGCATCGACGGCGAACCGGCGCGGGTGGCGAACGGCCAGGACAAGGACGGCAAAGAGCTGTTCATCGGCGGTGCATTGCCGGATAAAAAGTCGATGGACGAGGTGCTCGCGGCTCTGGAAAAGGCCAAGTGGACGCTGGTTTCGGTGCAGTCCACCGAAAAGCAGCGCAAGCCCATGGCGCCATTCATCACCAGCCAGCTGCAGCGCGACGCATCCAGCAAGCTGGGCTTCAACGTGCGGCGGACGATGGGCGTGGCGCAGCGGCTCTATGAGGGCATTGATGTGGGCGAAGAGGGCACGGTCGGCCTCATCACTTACATGAGAACCGACTCGCCGCGCATTGCGCCCGAGGCCATTGCCGGGGCGCGGGAGTGGATTGGCAAGCAGTTGGGGACCCGGTACCTGCCCAAGGAACCCAACGTGTACAAGGGCAAGAAGGCCGCGCAGGACGCGCACGAGGCTATTCGGCCCACCGACGCTTCCCGGACCCCAGAGTCGATTGCGCGCTACCTGACTGAGGAGCAACTGAAGCTCTACCGGCTCATCTGGCAGCGCTTCGTGGCCTCGCAGATGATGCCGGCGGTTTTTGACGTGACCACGGCGAAGATTGCCGCTCTCAGCGCGAAAACCGGCAAGACTTACGACTTCCGGCTCTCAGGCTCGGTGGTGCGCTTCGACGGATTCCTGAAGGTCTACGAGGTCGCCGAGGAAAAGAAGGACGAGGAGGACGAAACCTCCAACAAACTGCCCAATCTGGACAATGTAAAGAGGCTGGAGCTGGAAAAGCTCGATCGTGAGGAGCACTTCACGCAGCCGCCTCCGCGCTTTAACGAGGCTTCGCTGGTCAAAGTCCTCGAAGAGCGCGGCATTGGCCGCCCGTCGACTTACGCGTCGATCATCAACACCATTCAGGACCGCGAGTATGTGACCAAGATCAGCGGCCGGTTTTATCCCACCGAGATCGGGATGGTGGTCTGCGACCTGCTGGTCAAAAACTTTCCTTACATCTTCGACATTGCCTACACCGCCCGCCTCGAAGAGGAACTGGACGAGATCGAGGAGGGCACGGAGAAGGGGACCGACCTGCTCAACGGCTTCTACGGCCACTTTGTCGAGGAACTGGAGGACGCCGGCGCGAAGATGGAAGACATCAAGCGCATGGAGAAGAAGACCGACGAAAAGTGCGACCTGTGCGGTGCGCCGCTGGTCTTGAAGTGGGGCAAATTCGGCAGCTTCTACGCCTGTTCGGCTTACAACAAAAAGGACAAGTCGAGCTGCACCTTCACCAAGGAGAACACGGCGGGCAAGCCCGACATGAATACCCCCGAAGGACAGGAGGCCGTCGAGCAGGAGGAGTACTGCGACAACTGCGGCCGGGCGATGGTGCTGAGGCGCGGCCCCTTCGGTATGTTCATGTCCTGCCCCGGCTTCAACGAGGATCCGCCTTGCAAGACCTTCCGCAAGCTGACCAGCAAGCAGCAGCAGAAAGTGGCCGCGCCGCAGCCCACCGGCGAAGATTGCCCGCAGTGCGGCAAGCCGCTGGTGTTGCGCCAGGGAGCGTACGGAGAATTTGTCTCCTGCTCCGGCTATCCCAAGTGCAAGTATGTGAAGCAGAACATCATCGAAGGCCTCAAGTGTCCCAAGTGCGGCGTGGGCGACCTGGCCGAACGCAAGGCACGCCGGGGGAACATCTTCTGGGGCTGCACCAACTATCCGAAGTGCGATTTCACCTCGAACTACAAGCCGGTGGCTAAAAAGTGCCCGCAGTGCGGCAGTCCTTACCTGGTGGAGAAGACGCTGAAGTCGGGAATCTTCCTCGAATGCCCCAACAAGAAGAAGACGGTCGAGGAGGAGGTCGCGGCCAAAAAACGCGTTAAAAAGGGAGTTGCGTCGGCCGAAAGCCCCATGGTGTGCACTTACTCTGAGCGCATCGGCGACGCGCCGCCGCCGCCCACGGCCGAAACACATGGTCCGGTGGCGGAGAAGGCGGTAGAGGAAACGGCGGCCAAATCTGCTGGCGTGAAGACGGCTGCCAAGAAAACCGCGGCGAAGGCCACGAAAAAGGCCGCGAAGAAGGGCGTCAAGAAGCAGTTGCAGCCGGCATAGCGAGCCGGCGGTCAACGCGGCTTTAGGTTGGCTCCCAAGAGGTCAAGGCGGGTTCATGTGTGTACCAGCCAGCCGTGTCCGCGTGTCCCCAGGTGCAATCCCCAGGGCAGTTCACGGCTCAATCCAGTACTATGTAGCAGCGGAGGACTGACAATGGAACGTATGCTCGCAACCCCGGCCGATGCCGAGATTATTCTCAGGCTCTATGAACTGCGCACCGAAGCGGTGATGCGCCAGGCGCGCGCGTGGGTTTTGGGTGAGTTCTGGCCAACCACGGCCGAAGAGTATTTTTCCGTGGCGGAGAATTTCCCTGATCCGCACAATGCGTGGCTGCGCCAGGTGCTCACCTATTGGGAGATGGCCGCCGCCATGGTGCTGCATGGGGCGGTTTCAGCCGAACTGTTTGTGGATTGCAACGGCGAGGGCTTTGTCCTGCTGGCCAAGTTTGCGCCTTTCCTGGATGCGATCCGGGGCAAGGACCCCAGCTTCCTGATCAAGACCTCGGAGTTGGTCAACCGGTTTACAGCCGCTACCCAGCGCTATGAGTTGATGCTCAAGAGAGTGGAAGCCAAGCGCAAAAGCCTCGCTGCCTAGTAACCGGCGCGTGGGCAATTTTCATGTTCCCCTTGATTCCGGGCTCTGAGGCTGGATTCAGACCAGAATCGGGCCATTTTACCGAGTTCTGACCTTCCCTCGGGGCGTGCGAGTGGCGCAATCGCAATTTCGCCTGGCGAGCCGGCAACCTGGCCCTTCGGCACGAGGCTGCCGATGCGCCGTTATGGTACATTGGCCCCATGGGGCTGAAGAGTTTGGCAGGCTTCGCGGTGCTCGTGGCCATTACACTGGCACCCGCGGCGGTCGTCGCTGGCACCAGCGATCAAAGTGGCGCAAAACGGCCGGCAACCTCCCTTTCACCCCTTTCACCGCCTTCGCTTGCCGCTCCGCACAGCGCCCCCAGTCCGGTTCAAGGCGCCACCAGCCCAACTCAGAAAACCGGTAATGAAGATAGAGGCCGCGATTACCCGCCGCCGCGGATCACCATTGTCAATCCGGCTCCTGCGCCATCGCCCTGGAGCCTGCACGAGCGCATCCTGTGGGTCGCGAATCTTGTGCTCGTCCTGGTGGCTTACGCCGGCATTATGCTGGCCCTCTCATTGCTCAAAAAGATAGAACGCCAGACAGGGTGCGCGGAGACCGCCGCCGTGGCCGCCGCCACCAGCGTCCAGGCCGCATTACTGAATGCGCAAGCCGTCATCCACGCTGAAAGGCCCTGGATTCTGATCTCGGTCGAGCCCTCCCGGAGCAAGGCGAACAGTTTCACGGTGAAGGCCACCAACCGTGGACGCACCCCCGCCAGAATCGTTGCAACTGCGGAACGGACCCAGATCGCCATCGACGAAACGCGCCTTCCCGGCACTCCCGATTACAACAATGAGGAGCCGAAGCCGCCGCGCGTGCCGATTATCCTGCTTCCCGGCAAATCCACGGCGATCAAGCCATTCGGCCGGGACGAGGTGAAGGGGCTTTGCGACTCTGAGGAGAGATTCAAGCGCATTGAAGCCTGGGACGAGAAGGTTTTTCTCTATGGAAAGCTCATCTACCGGGATTTGATTGCGCCCGCCGATAGTCAGGTCCATGAAACCAACTGGTGCTGCTGGTATATTCACGGACGGCAGAATAGCGGTTTGATTCTTGCCGGACCAGCCGAATATAACCTGCACACATAAGGCGACTTTGCTGTTCCGCGGATGGAATTCCGGCTCCCAAAAGCGGGAGCTGGGGTGCCGGCTCCCGGCAGCATCCTCGACAAATGGCCTGAAAATCTCCACTGACCAAAGCCGATTTACCGCGCAAAAATCGAGAGCTGGAAAAATCGAGGCCTGTATCGTCGGCGAGCGAATTTGCAGGTGGCGCAATGCTCGTGGGGCTACGGTTTAGGTTGCGCGGCCAGCCACTGCTTCAGATTCGGCTCCTGGAGCGCGCGCAACTCGATGCAGCCCTCGATGCGCTCGGTGGCGTAAGCGAGGGCTCTATCGGAGGCGGCTACCTGGTGGGCGGCGAAGAACTTTTCCACGCTGTCGCAGGCCTCGGCCGAGCAGAAGTTGCTCGTGGATTTCACCAGCTTGGCGCCCATCTCGGTGGTCAACTGCGCCTGCACCTTCTCCCAATGGTTCTGGATGTACTTCCAGGTCTGCTCGCGGCTGGCGCCGCTGTCCATGGCGGTGGTGAACTGGATGGCCGCGTCCTGGTTGCGGACCTTGCCGGAGACGGCGTAGTCGAGCGAGCGTTGAATCAGCGCGGGATTCTCGAACTGGACCAGCAGGCGCAGCGCACCCTCCTGGAGCTCGGGATTGGTCGAGGTTTCATAAACCCGCTGCAAGCGGTCAAAGAGCGCCGCGTCTCCGTTGTGGACGGCGATGGCAAGAGCGGCCTCGCCGAGCGTGGCATCGACGGAGCCGGGATCGGCCAGGTACTGGGCTGAAATCTCCCGCGCCTGGACGAGGATGGCTGGATTCCGGCCGTAGTCGCCCAAGATGCCGAAGAGTTCGGCGCGCAACTGGCGCGTGTTGGCCGAATCGCTGCTGGCGGGCGGGCTGAGCTTGGCGTATTCGGGCGCAAAAATCTTGTAAATCCAGGCCGCGAGCGCGGCCCGCTGATGGGGGTTGGCCGCAATGCTCGATGAGGTTGCATTGACGCCGGCCATGGCCGCGTCCACCACCTCCGCGCTGGAGTCGGCTTTGACGACCGCCACCAGGTCGAGGTAGGCGCCGATGGGCGCCTTGCCGGAGTTGACCTGCGCCCACTCGTCGCCGAGCAGGCTGATGCGCTCGGTGGGCGATAGGCCTGTTTCGACGCCGGCTACCAGGGCGGCGTAGTCGCGGGGCATGTAGGCGCTGCGATAGTAGCTTTTGCCGCCGGCATTGGCGAAGAAAAGGCCGGTTCCGGGCACAGGCAGTGTGGCGCTGGAGGGAGTGAGCAGTTGGCAGTCCTGGCCTTCAGAGGCGGCTCCCCACCCTATCGACGAAGACCTGTCGCTGGGGGCCCCGGCGGCGAAGCAGACCGGCAAAGTCCATTTCTGTTGGGGGTCAGGTGTGATGCTGGGACTCAGAAAAAAGCGCTGTTGGCTGACCGCAACCGAGCCTCCGGCCGGTTCGCCGAAGGTGAGAATGGGCACGCCCGACTGGGTCACCAGGCTCTCCATGATCCTGTCCACGGGCTTCAAGCTGGCCGTGGTCTGCGCATTCCAAAAATCCTCCGCGGTGGCGTTGGCGTAGAGGTGAGCGGCCAGGTAGTTGTGCACCCCCTGGCGAAAGGTTTCCTCGCCCAGGTAGTTTTCCACCGTCAGCAGCACGGCGGCGGCCTTGTTGTAAGCGATGCCGTCGAAGGCTTGATTGATCTCATCGGGGGTGTCGGCACGGGCGCGGATCGCGCGGGTCCAAGGCTGCGCGTCCAGATCCAGCGCCTTACTGACGTCCGCGGCCACGGCTTGGCCGATATTCCACTCCGGATGCATGCGGGACACGGCCTTGGTTTCCATCCAGGTGGCAAAGCCCTCGTTGAGCCAGAGGTTGTCCCACCACTGCATGGTAACCAGGTCGCCAAACCACTGGTGGGCTATCTCGTGGGCGATGACCAGAGCCACCTCCTTCTTGGCGTTGATGGAGGCTGTTTTCGGGTCGAGCAGCAGATCAGTCTCGCGGTAGGTGATGGCGCCGAAGTTTTCCATGGCGCCGGCCTCGAAGTCGGGCAGGGCAATGAGGTCGAGCTTTTTGAGCGGGTAGGGAATGCCAAAGTAGCTGTCGTAGTAGTGGAGCACCTGCTGGGCGACATCGACGCCGTAGTGGGTAAAGGCGACCCTGTCGGGCGTGGAGCAGACGCGGATAGTAACGCCGTCGGATTGGCCCGCGGAGCACTCAAAGTCGCCCACCAGGAAGGCGACCAGGTAGGTGGACATCTTTGGGGTGGTGGCGAAGCTGAGGGAGTGCTTGCCCGCAATGGGGCCGGGAGTGTCGGAGACGATGGGCCCGTTGGAGATGGCCGTGTCGCCGCTATCGACCACCAGCGTTACGTCGTAGGTGGCCTTGAAGGCCGGCTCGTCGAAGCAGGGGAAGGCGCGGCGCGCGTCCGTGGGCTCGAATTGCGTGACGGCGTAGTTGCGGCGGGCGGTTTTGGAGAGATAGAAGCCGCGCAGTTGGTTGTTCAGAATGCCGCGATAGCGGATGGTCAGCGTTGCCTTGCCCGCAGGGAGATTTTCCGGGAAGGTGAACGCGGCCTGCTCTTTTTCCTTGTCGAGCGAGACGACAGCCTTCTGTTCTTCACCGCCAGCGGTCACGGTCACGCTCTCAAAGTCGATCTCGGCGGCGTTCAGCGTGATGCGATTCGCGGGCTCGGCGAGGTCCACCTCGATTGACTCGACGCCGGAGAAGGTCGCGGCTTTGAGGTCGGGCGTGAGGGCGAGCGTGTAGTGCTCCGGGCGGACGGTCTGGGGTAGCCGCTGCGCATTCATGGGGCGGGCCAAAGCCAGAAAAAGGCAGAGGAAACCGGCTGACGCCGCCAGCGCAGCGCGCGTCGATGCAAAGAAAAGGGGAGCGAAGCCGGGAATCTTCATGCAGTCCTCCTGAAGTTTTGCAGTTATTGCACCCGGGATTTTTTCGGCAGCAGCGAGTCGAGCAGCAGCAGGCAGGCGCCGGTGACGATGGCCGAGTCGGCTACGTTGAAGTCGGGCCAGTGGTAGGAGAAGATGTGGACCTCGATGAAGTCCACAACGGAACCGTAGGCGATGCGGTCGTGGACATTGCCCAGCGCGCCGGCAAAGACCAGCGCCAGCCCGATCGAGGTCAGGGTAAGGCGGTTGGCGGTGAGCAGCATCACGAACAGGACCACCAGGGCCGCCAGGAGCGAGAATCCGATCAATCCCCAGTGGACCAGATGGGGGTGGGCCGAATCGGCGAAGAGCGAGAAGGCCGCGCCGTCGTTGAGCCAGTGGGTGATGCGCAGAAAGTGGGGCACAACCGGGATTGCGCCGCCGATGGGGACGCGGAGCATGACCCAGGTCTTGGTCAGCCGGTCCAGGAAGATCACCACGGCGGCGATGAGCAAGAGCCAGTGCAGGCGGCGGGGTGCGGTGAATCTCACTGAGCGGCCTCCGGCGGGGCAATCTTCATTTCCTTCAGCGCCACCTGGCAGCGGGTGCAGACGTTCTGCCAGAGGCCGTAGTTCGAGACTTCGGGCATGAAGTTCCAGCAGCGGGCGCACTTGTGGCCGGATGCGGCCCGCACATCACATTGCAAATCGCCGGAAGAGCTCAGGAGAACTGGTTCGCCTGTTTTGCTAATTTGAATCCCGAAATCCTCTGTAACTTTGACTGATGAAACGTTGAACACTTCTTTGAGATGCGTTTCATACCTGCGAAGAAGGGCAAATAGCGCTCCCTTCGCATGCACGACGACATCCGCTTCAAGCGCTTTGCCGATTACCTTGCCTTGCCGTTTCTCTTCGAGGTACGACAAAGCAGTATCACGCACCTGCAGTATCTTGTTCCATTCTTCAAACAGTTCTTTAGCATCACCTGAGAAAACCTCCTCCGGCTTGGGGAAGAGCGCCAGGTGGACCGAGGCCTCGCGGCCCTCGACCTTGGGCAGGTACTCCCAGATCTCGTCGGCGGTGAAGCTGAGGATGGGCGCGACCAGACGGACCAGAGTCTCCGCAATCCGCCAGAGCACGGTCTGCGCCGAGCGGCGTTCGTGGCTGGTGGGTGCGAAGGTGTACATGCGGTCCTTCAGTACATCGAGATAAAACGAACTCAGGTCCACAATGGCGAACTCGTTGACCGCGTGGTAGACGCGATGGAACTCGAAGGTCTCGTACCAGCCGAGGATTTTCTCTGTCAGTTCGCGAGTGCGGGCCAACATATAACGGTCCAGCGGCAGAAGTTCCGCTTCTTTGATCTGGTCTCGGCTAGGGTCGAAGCCGTGCAGATTACCCAACAGGAAGCGGAAGGTGTTGCGCAGCTTCTTGTAGATTTCGGCGCAGCGCTGCATCAGGTTTTCGCTGGCGGCCGTGTCCTCACGGAAGTCCACCGAGGCCACCCATAGGCGGACGATCTCGCCGCCCATCCGCTTGGCAATATCGATCGGGTCCACGCCGTTGCCCAGTGATTTACTCATGGCCCGGCCCTGTTCGTCCAGCGTCCAGCCGGCGGTGGCGACATGCGAGTAGGGCGCGCGTCCGCGCAACGCCACCGAGGTCAAGAGCGAGGAGTGAAACCAGCCGCGGTGCTGGTCGCCGCCTTCAAGGTAAAGGCACTTGGTGCTGTTCTCATCGAAATTTGCACCATTTCCGCTGCTTTCGGGAGCGTTTTCGTCCTGGAAGGCTTTATAGGCGGCCTTCAACTCGGGGTCGGCCTCGCAGACGGCAAACCAGCTTGTGCCGGAGTCGAACCAGACGTCGAGAATGTCGGTTTCCTTGCGGAACTCCGTGCCGACGCAGTGGGCGCAGGCTGTGCCGGAAGGCAGCAGGCTGGCCACTTCGGTGGTGTGCCAGGCCTCGATGCCCTCGCGCTCCACGAGATCGACGATCTTGCGGTTCAGGCTGGCGTCGATGATCGGCTGATGGCACTTTTCGCACATGAAAACGGCGATTGGCACGCCCCAGATGCGCTGGCGGCTGATGCACCAGTCGGGGCGGGTGGCGATCATGTTGGTGATGCGCTCCTTGCCCCAGGCCGGATCCCATTTGACCCGGTCAATCTCCTCAATGGCCAACTGGCGGAAGGTGGTTTTGGAGCCGTCCTCACGCTCGACCGGAGTCTCCAGGCCGATGAACCACTGCTCGGTGGCGCGGTAGATCACTGGATGGTGGCAGCGCCAGCAATGCGGGTAGGAGTGCTCCAGATCGCTCAGGGCCAGCAGGGCTCCGCGCTCTTCGAGCATGGCCACGATGATGGGATTGGCCTCCCAGACCTTTTTGCCCTCGAAGGCGGGCGGAGCAGTCAGCGGCCAGGCGTCGGGGTCCACGTGGAGGCGGCCGACGGCGTCAACGCGGCAGATGGGGTCGAGATTGTAGCGCTGGCCGGTATAGAAGTCGTCGGCGCCGTGCGCGGGGGCGGTGTGCACCGCTCCGGTGCCGGTGTCGGCGGTGACGTAGGTGGC
>PMPH01000005.1 GCA_003161045.1 Acidobacteriaceae bacterium | reverse complement strand
GGCTGCTGGAGCTTCTGTTTGGGGTCGAAGGGCGATACAAGCTGCAAATGCGGCAGTTCCTGCAACTGAACGACTTCGGCATCAGGATCCCCGGCCGCCAGCGCGCCGAGACCTATCATCCCATCTACGGCAACCACGCGGACCCGCACCAGGATACCCGCTGGAGCATACTCAAACAGCGACTCCCCTTCCCTTGGCGCAAGCGCTTGGCCGCTTCAGCTCAAGATCAACCTGTCGAGGATGAAGTTTGACTCTGGTGAGGACGTTGAAACCAACCGGAGACGCGCTGGGAACAAAGCCGGTGGGGAACGCATTGCAGGCATCGCGGCAGCTCCATTGGTCTCAAATGAAAAGGCTGGCTGTGCGGAATNNATCCAGCGGTGGATTCCGCACAGCCAGCCGACGCCGGAACTGTGAACCTTATCAGTGTTTCTTTACCTCTGGCGCGCCCGTGACTTCAACGCGCAGCTTGGTTCCCACATCTTTGAGTGCTTCGTTCAAATAGCCTCTCAAACCCCAGTCGTTCCCGTAATAGGGTCGCACGGGAATGCTCCCAATTTCGGTATTGGTCTTGGGATCGATGAAGTGGATGGCGAGAATCAGGTGGTAGTTGTCGTAATCGACGTGGACATCGGAAAACTTGATGTACAAGTCGTACCCTGCTGCGTTCGTGTCGTCCTTGCCCTTGGCCGCCACCAGGGTTTTTCCCGGAAGGTAGGTCGCCAGCAGATTCGAGTTAAAACTGGAGTTCAGGGATTCAATTACGTTGGTCCATTCGGTTTTGGTCGAATAGCCGTGCGCGCCCCAATCATCAGGCCCCAAATCGACCCAGCCGATGAAGATGCGGTTCATGTTCTTCATATCGGCGGCCGTTTCCTTGTTCAGATAGCGTGGAACGCTGTGGCGTCCGGCCATCATAGGCGCCGGAAGGGCAAGACAGAGCGAGAACAATACTGCGGGAATAACAAACCGTTTCATGCGAATTCTCCTTCCAATTCTGTGTCAAAATACAGCCTGCAAGTTCGTGACAATTCGTGAGGCCTAACCTCTCGCGTCCGCAATTACAGCAGTCCGCCATCGACCGCGATCATCTGCCCAGTGATGTAACTGGCCGCGGGCGAGGCCATGAAGGCGATTAGCGAGGCGATCTCCTCCGGCTTTCCAAAGCGACCAAGTGGAATCTGAGAGAGCAGTTGCTTCTCTTCCTTTTCGATGTACTTGGCCGACATGGGACTGGGCACCACGCCGGGGCAGACGGCGTTGACGCGGACATTGAAGCGGCCCACCTCGCGCGCCAGCGACTTGGTAAAGGCGATCATGCCTCCCTTGGAGGCGGCGTAGTTGCACTGGCCGGCCTGGCCGCGCACGCCGCTGGGCGAGACGATGTTGCAGATGCTTCCGCCGCCCTGGCGCATCATGCCCAGCACGGCCAGTTTTGAGCAAACATACGTGGCGCGCAGATTGGTGTCGATGACCTCGTCCCACTGCTCTTCCGACATGAAAGCCAGCAGCACATCGCGGTTGATGCCCGCGTTGTTGACCAGGCAGTCGACTGGGCCGAAGCGCTCCTCGACCTGCTGGAAGAGCGCGGCGGCGTTCTGCTGACTGCCGAGATCGGCGGCGAAGGCCAGCGCTTCTCCGCCGGCGGCATGGATGCTCTCGACCACGCGGTTTGCGGATTCCTGGCCGCGATGATAGTGAACGGCCACGCGCCATCCCGCGGCGGCCAAAGCCTGCGCCATGGCTGCGCCCAGAGTACCCGAGGCGCCAGTGACCAGCGCCGTTTTTTTGTCATTCGTCATTGGCGGTCATTAGAGCGGCTTGAAGATCATGACGGTCATGCCCCAGCGCGAATTATAACGGGCAATGTTACCGTCCAGCGCATAGGAAACGGTGCCCTGGATCAGGGTTCCCTTGGGTCCGGCGGTGTCGAAGTTGGTCTCCAGGCCGTCGAACTTGCGGAAGTGGCTGGACTCGTCCAGGTTGCGCGCGCGCGCATAGCTGTACATGCCCTCGAACTTCATCAGGTCCATCACGTTGAAGCCATAGTGGACGTTGCTCATGGCAATGGCGTCAAAGGAATCCGTGCCGCCGGGAATGCCGTGAATGCGCGGATTGGAAAAGAAGGATGGGAAGTAGCGGGAGAAGCGATCCAGTTGGTCTCCGCCATAGTAGGCCATATCCCATCCGGCCTTGGTGAATTTGCCGATGTAGTAATCCTTGTTGAGGTCGGCGTCGTAGAGGGTGTAAGCGCCCTGCGGCGACTGGGGAGGAGGACATCCGGTGGTCGGCGGCGATGCAGGACATCCGAACTGTCTCCAGGCGATGCGCTGGCCGCGTGTGCCGTCGGCGGTAAAGAGATAGCCCTTGTCGGTGAGCCGCACCTGCATGCCTGGCAGCAGCGCTACGCCGTTGCGCGGCAGTTCATAATTGTTGACGGTGTCACTGGTCCGGCGGAAGATGTCATAAGCAAGATAGGTGGACCCGGTCATGCTGAGGTGACTGGTCGCCTGCCAGGTGGCGCGGACTCCGGTGGTTTGCTCCCAGGACCAGATGTCCTCGCCGGTGTTTTCCACATTGCCGTTGTAAATTCGGTTTTCGCCGGGCAATGCCGACAGCGCCAGATCCACGCCTAGCCGGTACTTTGCTCCATACTGCTTGGAAAGATTGTTGACTAGAATCGGGCCGGCAAAGAAGGTAGAGAGCTGGGCTCCAGTGTGCCGAAAGTCGAAATCGGCCATGCTGATGCCCGCGATGGGAATGGGGAAATCGAAGGTTCCCTCGTATATTGCGCCGCCCACCAGGGAGACGATGCGCTTCTCGCTGGTCTGCTGCAGCACGCGCTCGCCGCCTTTGATCTTCAACTCGCGCAGTCCCTGGTCGGTGTCGCGATACATGGGCGCGTCGGAGCGGTGCGCGGCCGTCAGGTCTTCCTGATAGCGCGGAGTATTGATGGCGTAGCCGGAGAATTGCAGCGTCCGTTGCAGAAGAAAATCGCGCCCCGCCGCATTGAGCGTCTGCTGCGCGGAGATGGAGCGAAGCAGGTTGAACTGATTGCCATGGCCGTCGTTCACCAGAGCGAAGTTCTGGGTTTCGACATTGACCACCACATTGCTCTTCGCCCCGCGCTGGCTCAGCGTCTGCCGCACCTCGCGGAAGGTGAGGCCGTCAATCCATATCTTGCCGCTGTACAGATCCTCGTCCTGTGCCTTCGGTTCCACGCCCACGATATAGCACTCGGCGCCGTCGATCTTCTCGGTGCCCAGAAGTTTGTAAGCGTAGCGCTCGTTCAGCGCCAGCACCAGCGGCTGGGTCAGAACTTTTTCCGGTTCCAGTTGGGGCAGCGGAAACTCGTGCCTGTTGCTGAACTTCACGCCATTGACGTAGAACTCGGTCTGCTCCAACTCCATCTTGCCGCTGCGCTCGAAGAATTGCCTGAGGCGCATGGATATGTCGAAGGCCTGGGTCACGGTCGTACTCTCGAAGTGAAGGTTCATGAAACTGGAGGCCTCGTAGTTGTCCAACCGCCGCTTCTGCGTCTCGCGATACTGCTGCCAGCGGGCGATGATCTCTTCGACGCTGAGATCGACTCCGCCCTTGACCTCAACCTGGTTGTATACCGTGGTTTCGCTGCTGCCCTTCTTGTGGATGTTGATGAGGGCGAATTCACTGCCGCAAGCGCAGGTTGCGGTCAGGCCCGTGCCGCTCTGGACTGGTTCGTTTGCCGGAATGCGGTTTCCGGTCTCCGCGTCGAACCACTGAATCTCGTATTGCGCCTTGGCCGTGCTCTGCAAGGTCACTGTACGGGGATGATCGGGAAGGCCGTGAACCGGCACCAGAACAACTAGGTCGCCCGATTGCCCGCCGCCAAACCAGCCCGCCTCTTCGCTCCTTGCGCCGTCCACCGTAAGCGTGAAAGGCAGCGCGTTGCCGTTCAGGCGAAGAAGGCTGGCGGGAAGTGAACGCGACAGGAAGCTGTTGGCCGCGCACAGTCGATTGGCGGCGCCGGCATCCGGCGGCGTTGACCAGAGCATTTCCACTGCGGAGCCGGAGGCCTCCAGCGCTGTGTTGAGATACGATGCGGCTGTTCCGCTCTCCAGTTTGAGGATGAGGGGCTTGTTGAGGGCGTGTTCGGCAATCCAGCCGGCATCCGAGCGCCATCCCTGCGCATCGGTCGTGCCCAACAGATCGGAATACAGGGCGAGCCGCTTGACGGTATCACCGTATTGGCCGATGAAGCCGGAGGGGAAGACAAAAGCAAGCCGCAGAGCGGGGTTGCCCGACTTGGCGGCGACCGCCATACGCAGTAATGCAAAGACAAAGAGATCGGGAGCCGTCCGCGGCGCGCCGGATTCCACGATCATTCCGCGCACGGCAGGGGCGGAGAGAGGCGCCTTCTTCAGAAAGCTGTCGACCTGCTCGGTAAGCTGTTTTTCGGTCTCATTGCCGGTGAGCGCATCGGGATCAACGGCCACATGCAGCCAAACCTGCGCGCCCGCCGGAAGATTCTGAACAGCTTGAGCCTGCTCCGCGAACTGCTGGCTGGAGCCGCCCTCTGTGCCGAACTGAAAGACGACCTTCGGCAGCACGATGGGCGAGTCCTCTCCGCATCGGTTTGCCGCTTGGAGGCTCGCGACCAGGCTCATGTTCGCGATTTGCCCACTCCCCGGCACGGGAATCGAGACCACGTCTCGGGGCAGACCGGTTTGCGCCGTTGCTGTTGCCAGTACACAACCGGAAAAAAGCAGGAGAACGGCGATGCGCTGCAAGCTAGTCCTTCTGTAGGAGGCAAGCGTTGCCGAGAGAAGCGATATATTCATCATTTGGGACCACCGGCCCTGGAGGCAGTTGAAAAACTCGAGCGGTCCACCCGTTGCTGAAGATGTAAACCGCACATACTCGGAAACACCATACAAACTGGAGAACCGCTCTAGTCGGTCTGCACCGATAGTTCGCCAGCCTGTGCGGAGTTAACGGAATGGCTGCCATGCGGAACCTTGCTGTCGATGCGCGTCAACTCCTCGCTATCGCGAAGCCGGGCTCCGGCATTGTAACTGCAAAATGGAATCAGTTGCCCATCGGTCGAGACATACTGGATGATGCATCGCCTGAGACGGCGCAGATTGTAACTATGCGCATCCATGAAGTGCATGCCCGCGACGAAGATACCGTTGAAGCCGCGCTGCGCCCATCCTTCGGACCGGCCCTCATGCTTGTCTTCCCACGCGTCCAGGCTGTGCAGCAGGCGCTGGAAGGTAAGTCCGGTAGGAGTGTTGCGCAGATCGAGGCATTGCGACAACTGCCCGAACTGACGAATCTTGGAAATCTGGCGCTCGAACAGACCTTGCTCCGCATAGGGCTTGATACCCGCCATGCCGCGCAGGAAGCGGTCGAGATCGAAAAAGCTGCTCAGGCAGAACGGCTTGTTGTTGTCGTCCACATAGAAGAAAGTACCGATGGAACAATGCGCGTCGCTGAGGGGAGGGTGCGTCTTCTCGTTGCGGACGCGCTCGATGGCGCGGCTGAGCAGCGAGATGGAGCTGAGCGGAAACCAGTCGTCGGG
>PMPH01000105.1 GCA_003161045.1 Acidobacteriaceae bacterium | reverse complement strand
GTGAAGCACCCCTCGGAGATCGTGAAGAAGGGCGAAAAGGTGAAGGCAGTCGTGCTCGGCGTCGAGCCGCAGAACCGCCGTTTGAGCCTGGGCATCAAGCAGTTGCAGCCCGACGTCTGGGAGAGCTTCTTCGCCGAGCACCGGGTGGGCGACGTGGTGCACGGCAAGGTTCTGCGCACGGCGCAGTTCGGCGCGTTTGTCGAGATCGCGGAGGGCGTGGAGGGCTTGTGCCACATCTCCGAGGCGGGCGACGAAGGCGGCGGATCCAAGCTGGAAACCGGTCTGGAGCACGAGTTCAGGATCATCAAGATCAACGTGGAAGAGAAGAAGGTGGGCTTGAGCCTGCGCGCCATCGGCCAGGAGGCCAGCCGCACCCAGGTAGAGAGCTACAAGGCGGAGAGCCACAAGCACCCCGTCTCCAGTTCGACCACAACCCTGGGCGACCTGATCAACTGGAAGAGCGAGCGCTAAAGCGCTCTTCCTCGGCAAAAGGCGCGCGGGCCTCTCCACGGATTCATGGTTTTACGGATTCGCGGTTTTACGGATCCATGGAGAGGTTTGAGCGCGGCAATAACCTCAAAAGGGCTCATTTGGTCTCCAAATGAGCCCTTTTGTACGTTTGTTTACCGTAGGCGGCAATCCGGAAAGGCCTGGGCAGCGCATCGAGTTTCATTGAGCGCGCAAGCCTCGAACGATTCCGGCAGTTTCTTCGCTGCCGACAGAGAAGGGTCGCCCACCCGCCGTGATAGCCTCCTAAGCGAAGCGGCCTGTACGGAATTGGCTGCCGCAAGCTCGATTCCGGCCTCCATTTCGCTCGCGTTTATGGGTGCGATTCCCTTTCGCTTGTGGCCGCGATGGGCTGGACCGGCTGATTCTGTCGCCAAGAGGAGATGCAATGAACAGTTTTCGCTTTACATCGATTTTGATTCTGGCGGCCCCGTTTTTGGCGCCGGGAACCGCTTTTGCGCAAAGCTCCGCGGTCTCTGCCCCCTCGCGGCCCACGCCGCCGGCGGCCATCCAGAGCTTCGATCCGGCAGCCATCGATAAAACCGCCGATCCCTGCGCGGATTTTTACCAGTACGCTTGCGGCAACTGGCTGAAGAGCAATCCGATTCCCGCCGACCAGGTGCGCTGGGCGCGCTCCTTCTCGCTACTCCAGGAGCGCAACCGCTATCTGCTGTGGCAGGAGCTGGACGCGGCGGCCAAAGCCCCCAAGTCTGCATTGCAAAAACAGTACGGCGAGTTTTTTGCCGCCTGCATGAACACCGGGCTGGTGGAGCAGAAGGGCCTGGAGCCGCTCAAGCCCGCATTGGAGCGCATCGACGCCCTTCAGGACGCTCACCATCTGGCTGCGCTGATGGGCGAACTGGAGGCAGAGGGAAGTCCCGCGCCGCTGTTCAACTTCGGCGTCGAGCAGGACGACAAGGACTCTTCCAAACAGATTGCCGCCATCGGGCAAGGCGGCCTTTCGTTGCCCGACCGCGACTATTACCTTGTGGACAACAAGCGCTTCCAGCAGATCCGCCAGCAGTACATCGAGCACATGATGAGGATCTTCACTCTGGCTGGCGACACGCCCCGGCAGGCTGCCCAGGAGGCTGCGGCGGTCATGGAGATTGAGACCGCGCTGGCCAAGGCCTCGACCAGCCGCACCGACCTGCGCCAGCCGGAGAACCACTATCACATTTACACTGTGGACGGCCTACAGAAGCTGACCCCGGAGTTCGATTATTCGGTCTACTTCAAGGCCGTGCAGGCGCGCCCCTTCTCGACGCTGAATGTGGCCACGCCCGATTTTTTCAAAGCCCTGAACGAAGAGATTGACAAAGAGCCGATCGGCGCCTGGAAGTCCTACTTCCGCTGGCATTTGATTCACGGCCTGGCCGCGAACCTGCCCAAGGCCTTCTTCGATGAGAATTTTGCCTTCTTCGGCCATACTCTGGCCGGGCAGAAGGAGCCGGCGCCGCGCTGGAAGCAGTGCACCGCGATGACCGACGGCGCGCTGGGCGAGGCGGTGGGCCAGGACTGGGTCAAGCTGCACTTTCCGCCCTCGGCCAAGGCCAGCACCGACCAGTTGGTGGCGGCGCTGGAAAAGGCTCTGGGCGAGGACATTCAGTCGCTGCCTTGGATGACCGTGGCAACCAAGAAGGCGGCGGAAGAGAAGCTGGACCTGATCCGCAACAAGATCGGCTACCCGGAGAAGTGGCGCAACTACTCGGCGCTGAAGGTGAAGCGCGGCGACCTGATCGGTAACCTCGATCGCAGCGCGGTCTTCGAGCGCAACTGGAATCTCGGCCATCTGGGCAAGCCGGTGGACGAGAAGGAGTGGGAGATGACGCCGCCCACGGTCAACGCCTACTACAACCCCTCCTTCAACGACATCAACTTCCCGGCCGGCATTCTGCAGCCGCCCTTTTTCGACCCCAACATTGACCCGGCAGTGAACTTTGGCGGCATCGGCGTGGTCATCGGCCACGAGATGACCCACGGCTTTGACGATGAGGGCTCGCAGTACGACGGCAACGGCAACCTGCACGAGTGGCAGACCCCCGCGGACCGCAAGGCCTTCACCGAGCGCGAGAAGTGCATTGCCGATGAGTACAGCGGATTTGACGCCGCTCCGGCGCACGACGGCATTCCCGCGCAAAAGCTGAATGGCAATCTCACCCTGGGCGAGAACACGGCCGACAACGGCGGCCTGCGCCTCGCCTACATGGCCCTCATGGACACGCTGGCCGCCGAGCACAAGAGCATCGACGCAAAAATCGGCGGCTATACCGAGGCCCAGCGCTACTTTTTGGGTTTTGCCCAGGTCTGGTGCCAGAACCAGACCGAGCAATCGGCCCGCCAGATGGCGCTCACCGACCCCCACTCGCTCACCCGCTGGCGCGTCAACGGCACCGTGCAAAACTTCGATGCCTTTGGCAAGGCCTTTGGCTGCGCCAAGGGGCAGCCCATGTACCCGGTGAACTCCTGCCGGGTCTGGTAGATCGGCCTCGGGCCAGTTTCAGTGCGCTGGCACTGGCCTGAAGCGCGTTCCGGCAGGAAAAATGCGCGCTTTTACGCAGTCTTCAGCTAAAACTAGGCACAACCTGCCCCTGGCTTTTACAATGCAGCAGGGACCCGTCCCAACCCAGCTCTGCTGTGGAACGATCAAACTTGGCGGCATACGCCCGGCCAGGATGAAGGAATCGCATGAAGTTCAAGGAATTCGGCAAGGCCCTTCTGCTCAGCGCTCTCTCTGCTGGCGTTGTCCTAGGCGTTACGTCTTGCGCTCAGAGTTATTCGGTCGGCTACTTGTATGTGACGGGAACGGAGACCGCCGATTCCTCCGGCGCCGGCATCGTCAGCGGCTTCAGAATCGATCACAATACGGGCAAGCTGACCGCCATTAACGGACTGCCTGTCTCTTCCGGCGGCGCCAACCCGGTCCGCGCCGTGCTGCTCGATGGCAGCACCTTCCTTTATGTCCTCAACCGGGGCACCAGCAGCAATCCCGCGGGTACTTCTATCTGCACCACAAAGTACCCCTGCTCGAACTACAACATCACGCAGTTCTCGGTCGGCGCCAACGGCAGCCTCACGGAGGAGCAGGTCTACTGCGCCATCCAGACCGCCCAATGTTCCAAGCCGATACTCCAGGGCATCAATCCCACCCGCCTGATCGCCGACAGCACGGGAACCCACCTCTATGTACTGGACCACGATTCGCCGAACACGGCCAGCGAGTCGACGGCCGCCAACGGCTGCTATCAGGCCCTGGGCACTACCACCTGCGGCGACATTACCGCCTTCTCGATCGACTCGACCACTGGCCTCCTGAGCCTGATCCAGAACTCCGGGACGCTGGTGAACGGTCAGGATCTGACCTACTTCCCGGTTCCCTCCAATCCCGTTGACTCCACCATCTCCGGCGGATACATTTTCACGCTCTACGCGACGACAAATGCCGACGTCGATTCAACCACTGGGGCATATACCGGCGGTTCCTGGGTCTTCCCGTACGCCTACTCCTCGACCAGCGGATTGTTGACGGCCGTAAGCTCCGGTCAAAGCCTCGGCATCTCTGAAGGCACCGCCATCGTGACCGGCGGCAGCTACGTCTACGTGCTCGATAACGAGGCGGGCAGCACCAGCGCGCACAGCCAGATTCTGGCCTATGGCCCCACCATCGGCGCCAATGGCGCGCTGCAGGCGGCGACCAACAGCGTCATCCCCGATGACGTGAGCGAAGCCGACCCCATTGACCTGGTGGTCGAGAACAAGGGAAGCTGGTTCTATGTGGCCAACCAGAAGGGCGTCGGCACGGACACGGCCACCGGCGGCATCGCTGGCTATGTGATCAACAACCCGTTCGATCCCACTGAGATATCCGGTTCGCCCTTCGGCTCCGGAAGCGGCCCGCAGTGCATCGTCGAGGACCCCTCGAATCAGTTCTTCTATGAGGCCAACTTCAACGATTCAACCGTAACCGGTCAGAAGCTGGACAATAACGCCGGAGTCCTCACGCCGTTCTCCCAAAGCTATGCGCTTAAAGGTCCGGCGACCTGGTGCCTGGTGGATGGGCGGACCGACTAAACCGCGGATTGATGCAGTCGTACCTTGGGGCGGCGGCTGGCCCCCGCTCCAAGGCGGTTTTTTGAGGAAGTTTCAAGAACGCCACCGAATCCCGGACACGATTTTTTCAGACGCGCCTCGGGATTCGCTGCCAAACCCGCTTTTTATAAAGGCCAAAGCTTCCGGCCTGCTGACGAAAGATGCGCATGAAGTTCAACAAATCAAGCCAGTTGCTACTGGCCTCCGCAGTCAGCCTTCTGGCAGCCGGACTGTTGGCCGCCTGCGGCTCGGATACCACGGATTTCGTCTTTGTGGCCAGTTCCAAGGCCATATCCAGCAGCAACCAAAACGGCCAGATCGACGTCTTCGAGATCAACTCGGTCTCCGGCGCCATGCGCCAGATTTCCACCTCGCCCTTCCCCTCGGGCGGACGCAATCCTGTAGCCGAAGCTGTTTCTCCCGACAACACGACTCTTTACGTGGTCAACCAGGACGACGACACCATCGTTCAGTTCACCATCGGCAACGACGGCAAGCTCTATCCGCAGAACACCGTGAATACGCCGGGCGCCTACCCGCTCGCCGTGGCGGCAAATGGATCGAACCTGTTTGTTCTGGACACCTGGCAGCCACTGGCCACCTGCTCCACTGAGGCGCCCTGCTCCGGCTCAATTGCTGTTTATCCCATCCTGACCGCCGCGCAGGCCCAGCTGCTGACGCCCTCCGAGCCCGCGGACACGCTGGGAACTGCGGTCACCAATCCGGCCAACAGCAAGACCTACTGGCCGCTGACGCTGCCCAGCAGCACCGGCGACCTGATCGAGCCCACGGCCATCAACGTGCTGGCCTCGGGCGCCTACCTTTATGTAACCGCTTACGATTGGACTACGAAAACCAACTACATCTTCGGTTTCTCGGTGGGCGCCGGTGGCGCTCTTTCCGCGCTGAACGGCGGTGTGCCCCTCCTGGCTGGAGGGGCTTTTGCCACGGGAACCTGCCCCTCCGCCTACGTGAACGCGCCCTATAGCGCGGGAACCTGCCCCTCCGCTATCGCCAGCGCAACCGACAGCACGACAGAGGCGCAATACGTTTACGTCACGGACTCGAAGAATGGTGTCGTCCACGGCTACTCGGTCGCATCCGGGACCGGCCTGTTGACCGCACTCTCCGGCAGTCCGTTTTCGGCTGGAGATCAACCCTCGGCAATCGCCGTCGATCCCAAGTATTCGTACGCCTATGTGACCAATGCCGGGGACAACAACATTCAGGCCTACTCGATTTCGGGCGGCGCGCTGACCAGCATCGGCCTCTACGCGGCGGGCATTCAGCCGGTGGCCATTGGTATCGACCCGTCAACCAACCACTTTGTTTTCACCGCCAACTATCTTGGCGGCAATGTCTCTGACTTTCAAATGAGCGCCACTGCCGGCACACTCATCAATACGCAGGGCTCTCCCTACGCGGGCAGCGCCCAACTGACGGCCGTAGCTGCTGTTCCGCATGGCGGCTCGCACTAGCAATCGCGGGCGCGGCCAGCGGCAGCGCACCTTAGCAACACCCCGTACCGGGCTTCTACCATCCCTGCGGGGCAACTCAACCGGTTTTTTCTGGGCTCGCACCTGACCAGCCCACGACGAAGGAAGCGCATGAAGTTCAGCAAATCGAGCCAGCTCTTTCTGGTCTCTTCCATCGGCCTGTTAGTGGCCACGCTCTTGGCTGCCTGCTCGGTCGCCACCGTCGATTATGTCTTTGTGACCAGCGCCCCCGCCACGGTCAACGGGCAGATTTATACCTTCGACGCCGATTCCGAGTCCGGCGCGCTGCGTACGGGCCCTGCGGCCGTCTCCTCCGGCGGAGTTGACCCGGTCGCCATGGCCGTCACCAGCGACTACGCCAATCTTTACGTCGCCAACAAGACCAGCGGCACCGTCGTTCATTTCACTATCGGCTCCAACGGTGTCCTGACGCAGCAGAGCGATACCATCACCAACATCACCGCCTCGGTCGCCCTGGTCGCCCCGGTCGCCCTGGCCGTCAACTCTGCCGGGACGTACCTTTATGTGGTCTCCGGCACCACCTCGGCCACACTGAGCGAGTATGCCCTCTCCTCGGGCACGATCAGCACACCGACGAAGGCTACGGCGACGCAGACCCTCACTCTCTCCGGCTACGCGAGCGACACGATGGTTCCCACCGGGATCACGGTGCTGGCCAATACCAGCACGGTAAGCGGCAATGGGGTTTACGTCACAGCCTACGATCAGTCGGCTTACAATCCCGGCTGCACCCCTCAATCAACCTGCATCACCAGCAGCGCCAACCCCGGTTGGGTCTTCGGCTTCACGGTGGGAACCGCCGGCGCGCTGACTGCAACCGCCAACAGCCCCTACGAGGCCGGCGTCATGCCGAGCGGCATCGCCTCCTCCCCCACCGACCTCTACCTCTACGTCACCGATTACGCCAAAAATGAGCTGATCGGCTACTCGATTTTGAGCAGCAGTACCCTGAACCTGCTGGGCGGCAGCGACAGCACCACAGCCACCGGGAATGAGCCCTCCGCCGTGGCCATCGACCCGCGCGGCCTGTTCATTTATGTGAGCAACGCCGGGGATAACACGGTCTCGGCTTACGCCATCACCTTGGCCACCGGTGCCCCCACGGTGGTGGTGAACAGCAGCAGCAAGACGGATACGAGGCCGGTCGCCATCGCGGTGGACCCGGCGCTGGGACGGTTTGTCTTCACCGCCAACTACCTGGGCAGCTCCCTCTCCGGCTTCCGCCTGAACCCGACTTCAGGCGCGTTGACGGCCACTCAGGCTACGCCGTATCCCACCCCTGATCCCACCGCGCTGGTCATTGCGCCTCACGGCAACCATGCGACGGAGTCGGTCAGCCCGTAGCCCGCAACCTTCGCCGGCCGCAACCCCGGCAAGTAAAATGCCCAGCCTGTTGAAGGCTGGGCATTTTACTTGCCGGAGATGAACACCACAGAGCTGTTTTCCAATTACAGCAGAGGAAATCCATTCCGCGGAGTTGCTCGTTGCTCGAAATAATCGCTTTGAACTGCGCCGGAAACGCAGCCGACAGCGTTTTTACTGCAGAAAGGACACGTGAAGGGGAACCGCTTTACGCTCCCATCCACTTGCGCAGTTGCCGCTGGGCCGGCTTCTCCACCAGATGCAAGGCCGCCAAGGCCAGCGCGATCAGCGTCATGTAGCTGATCCACGGGTCAAAGCGGCCCAGACGCAGCCAGTCCAGCAGGTGGCTGTGGTGGAGCAGTTTCCACAGGTTGAAGTGCAGCAGGTAAAGGCAGTAACTGGCCTCGCCGACAAAGACCAGCGGGCGCACGCCGAGCACTGTGGCCAGCAGATTCTCCCCGGCCAGTCCCAGAACAATGCAGCCGAACAGGGGCATCAGCAGGCCATCGTGCATGATGGCATAGGGCACCTGCGGTCCCAGCAGCAGCACACCGTAGATGCCGGCAAAGCCGCCCAGCCCCAGCCAGAGGCGCAGGGGGCTTTTGCGCTCCACGATCTCGTCCAGGCTGGCCAGCATGACGCCAAAAATGAAACTGGCTACGTGGGCGTAAGGGGTGTACTTGAGCGCCCATAGCCAGGGACCATAGCTCCAGCGGGTGGGATGCGCGATCCCGTCAGGATTGAAGGCCATGTACAGCGCGCCGGGAATCATGCCCAGCATCCAGACGCCGGCCATCTTCGCCAGGTGCGGCGCCACCCGCTCGGGCCGCTTCCAGCGAGCCACCCAGGGAAAAATCGCGTAGTAGAAGGCCTCGGCCGACATGGTCCAGGCGGGCGTGTTGATGAAGGTGGCAATGGCCGGGATCCAGCCCTGCAGCAGCAGGGGGGTAAGCGCCAGGCCAGCCCAGAACATCCCATGGGTGTGGCTTCTGTATTCCCTGCCCAGCGTGTACAAGCCCAGCAGCAGGCTGAGCAGGTAGATGGGGTAGATGCGCGCAAACCGCGCCTTCCAGAAGCGCACCCGGTCCAGTTCGCCAGCCCGCGCCCGCGCGTTGTAGTTGTAGGCCAGCACAAAGCCCGAGAGCAGGATGAAGTAGCTCACCGAGAGGTAGCCGGCGTCGATCACCGGCGCCAGAAAGCCGAACCAGTGGGGATTGGAAAAATGAAAGAGGACAATGTTGATGGCCGCAAAACAGCGCAGCCCGGTCAGCGCATTCAGTCGTGCTGGTTTACTTGTTTCCACTTCGCCGCTTCTAGCCTCTAGCTCCTGGTCTCTTTGTGCCAGAGGGAACTTTTAAGTAAACCCAAGCAGCACCAACGATAAAAAATCAGCCAGTAGCTGAAAGCTAGAAGCTGAAGGCTGTCTTTACGCCGTCACCAGCGAACCAACCTTTTCGCCCATCACCACCCGCCGGATATTCCCCGGCTGATTCATGTTGAAGACGATCAGGGGCAGGTTGTTGTCCTTGCATAGACTCACCGCGGTCAGGTCCATGATCTTCAGCCCCTGGCGCAGGATCTCCATGTAAGTAATCTGGTCGTACTTGACCGCATCCTTCACCAGCACGGGGTCGGCGTCATAAATGCCTTCCACCTTGGTGGCCTTCAGCAGCACATCGGCCTTGATCTCCATGGCGCGCAGGCTGGCCGCCGTATCGGTGGAGAAAAACGGATTGCCGATGCCGGCGGCGAAGATCACCACCCGGCCCTTTTCCAGGTGCCGCTCGGCCCGGCGGCGAATATAGGGCTCGGCCAATTGGTTCATGAAGACCGCGCTCATCACCCGGCACTTCACCCCGCGCTGTTCCAGGGCGTCCTGCAGCGCAATGGCATTGATGACCGTGGCGAGCATGCCCATGTTGTCGGCGCTCACCCGGTCCATCTGCTGGGCCTGCTCGGCCACGCCGCGGAAGATGTTCCCTCCGCCCACCACCACGCCAACCTCGACGCCCAGGGCATGAACCTCGGCCAGCTCGGCGGTAATCGCCGCAACCTTCTCGGCGTCCAGGCCAAATCCGCGCGCGCCGGCCAGCGCCTCTCCCGATAGCTTCAGAACAATCCGCTTATACATACTATTTCGAGTATCGCATACTGGCCGGTGGAGAATGCCGGCCAGCGCAATACCAACGCCGTCAATAAAAAAAGCCCAGGGTTTGCGCCCTGGGCCCTGCTCGATTCCTGTAGACTGCGGGAAGTTACTCGGCTGCCGCTTCCACGGCCTTGGTGGTGGCCACGGTCCAGTCGGGCGCGCCCACCTTGAAGCGCGCAAACCGCCGCACGGTGATGTTCTCGCCCAGCTTGCCCACCTTGGTGGCGATCAATTCCTTGATGCTGACCGCCTGGTCCTTGATGAAGGGCTGCTCCAGAAGGCAGACCTCCTCGTAGAACTTGGCCATCTTGCCGTCCAGTATCTTCTCGATCACCGCGGGCGGCTTGCCCGTGGCGGCAGCCTGGGCGCGATAGATCTCCTTCTCGCGGTCAAGATCGGCCGCGGTCACGTCCTCGGGCTTCACATAGCGCGGGTCCGAGGCCGCAATGTGCATCGCGATGTCCTTGAGCAGCTCCTGGAAGTCGTCGGTGCGGGCCACGAAGTCGCTTTCGCAATTCAATTCGATCAGCACGCCGATCTTGCCGCC
>PMPH01000044.1 GCA_003161045.1 Acidobacteriaceae bacterium | reverse complement strand
GTTTATGAGATAGGTTCTAGTAGTGTAATGTCCGGGATTCCCTACGCTCGCCTAATGTAAAGTCCTGGGTGCCCCACCCTCGGCGCGTTCTTGTCCTTGCGGCTAGGGTGGGATAGCACGCACCACAACTCACTTGGCGGCCAGGTTCTTGCGCAAAAACTCAATGAGTTTTGGCAGTGAATCGCTGGTCGCCGCCGCGTCGTAGGCCATATAGCCTCTGCCATTTTTGGCGGCAGGATCGGAGTAGGTTAGCGGGGGCGCATTGAGATTGAAACCATGGGCGGCGCCAGGATATTCATAGGTGATCAGATTGAATTTGAACTTATCCGCGAGCAGGCGCTTCAGCTCCGGAACGGCCGATCCATCGCCGTATACGTCTTCGGTTCCGTAAAAGACGATGATCGGCGCCCCGGTCAGCTCGCCGCCACTTTCAATCTTCGGGATGAAAGCTCTGGCAACCGGGTAAAATCCCGCATGGGCCGCAAATCCCTTCTCATCGCCCATCCACATTTTGCGGCTGGATTCGAGAGCCGTTCTCAGGGTGATGGCGCCGCCCAGGGAAAACCCCATGATCCCAATGCGGTTGGGCGCGATGGCCGACAATCCGCGCAGTTGCTTCAACGCCGCAAAGGCCAGCGGGAGAAATGTATCGAGAGGCGGCCGGTCCATGGGAGAGGTGTAAATCCCGGTTTTGAAATTCACTTCGAAAACCGCCATTCCGGCATTCAGAAGAGGTTGCCGATAGAGCGCGCCGCGCGCGTCGATTCCCGCGGTTCCGTGGATGATGACGACCGCCGGGCATGGGCCTGAAGCGCCCTCGGGCAGGTAAAGCGTCCCGTACGCCTGGCGGGGATGGCTTGCATCAAGAGACGAAAAACTGATTTTTGTTCCGGAGGAATCCGCCGTTGCGGCCGGGGTTCCGGCCGAATCCGCTCTGGCGGGCCTGGCAAAAACAGATAAAAGCAGCAGCGCGGCCGCCGCGATGCAGTGCAAAGTTCTCATCCTGCGCCTCCTGTGAGTTGCCGCGGGATTTCGCCGAAACGAGGCCCTTTCCACGCGCCCTATTGCAGGATCTCCGTCAGCGGGAACTTGGAAATGTCCACGGTTACCTGCGATGTCAGCTGGTCGATGAGGCGGAACATGTCGCGGTCCCAGTACTGATTATCCGGGACCTCGGCGATCTTCTTGTCGGCAATGCGGTAATCCGTTCCTCTGTAGTTCACCTCGATGATGGGCGGAAGCTCGTCTTCGGCTTTGCCGGTCAGTCTCAGCAGTGGAATCCGTTCGATGGCCGGAACCGCCTCCATGAACCTGGGCAGTTTCTTCAACTGCAACTCGGGCGGAAGATAGCGGCTGTTGGGAATGGTGGGATTGGCGCGCGCGAGCACGTCATAAGGAATCTGCTCCTGGGCCGCGGCCGCCATCAGGCCGATCAGGGAGCGCATCACCAGATGAGCCGACAGGATGTGCGCGCCAGGGGCGGATGAGTTGCACGAGTCCTGATGCTCCGAGCTTGATTCAATGCTGAAACCATTGGTCAGGCTCGCCAGAATCTCGTCGAGAACCGCACCCTGTTTCAGCTCCTTCATCTCCGGATCGGCGAGAATCTCGCGCTTGATTTGCTTGATGTCCGGAGACGGCTTTGCGGCAACGGCTTGCAGCGGATAGAGAGAAAAGATCGGAGTAAAGACCTTCTCGCCCAAGAGCCATTTGGAGCTCACATGCTCCCAAACGGCGTTCTTTTGCGAGGCGCTGACAACATCCTGGGCCTTCGGAGCGTTGGTGCCGTTGTCGTCCAAGCCGGAGTTGCCGTCATAGGGGACGAAGGCGCTTGAGCCCCGCAGCAGCAGGTGGCCGTGCTTCTGCAGCCAGTACACCACCGCGTTGATCCTGAGAAAGGTCGCATAGCTGGAGAGCGTGTCGGGATCGCGCGAATAATCTGCGTCCCAGGAGCCATCCGCCTTGAGATGAACGGCCGGAGGCGCATTGCGAATCGTTTCAATGGTGCAGCCCTGCGCGGAAACCCGCGTAAGTTCAATTCGGTCCACCATCAGGCGGACGAGCTGGTCCACTCGCCAGCCCTGCTGGTAGAGGATGTAGAAGGTCTCCTGCGGAACCGGCTTTAAAATCAGCTGGGCGTTGGTTTCGTCATTGACCGGAATGAAAGTGAAGATCGGGTCGTTCTCATAGGTTATGCCGGTACTTCCGCCGCCGGCGGGCGCGCCAATGTTTGGATTGGAGGACGAGACGGCATAGGAACCGCTTCCGCTCAGCGAGGCCGCCATTTTGTAAGTGCTGGTAATCTGGCCAATCTTGAAGAAATAGGTAGGATCGCGGTTCTCGAGCCGCGCCAGATTCAAGAGCACCTCGCGATTCGAGCTCTCCGCATAGGACTTTTCAAAGCCCGCGAAGTCCATCTTCAGGCGTTTTGCCGCGCAGCCAGAGAGGCCCAGCGGCAAAAGCGCGATGAACAAGAGCAGCAGGCGCGCTCTCCTGCTTCCGTCCGGGGGGAAAATCCTTGCCCTGAGGGGCGCCGCGCAGTCTGGCAGTCTTGCTTTCATTTTCAACTCCAGCGAGGTGCGATTGACTACTTTCGGGAGGAGGAAAAAGCATACTGCAACGCATCCCGGAATGCAAGACGCTTTTAGATTAAATGTTCGAGGCGCACATGTTCTTGCGCGTAGGCGCGGCCTATCTCGCGCAACAAGGGAGCGGCGTGGACCGCGTCGAGCTTGCCCAGTTCCGGGTGCTGCTGGAGCAACTCCGCCGCCTTGCCCATGTACGACTGGTTATAGCGGACGTAGCTGAACCAGTTCCGCCCGGCAAGCGCGGCTCCTTCCAGGCTGCCGATCTCCGAATCCAGCGCTTCTCCGTGGATGCATTGGCCCAGGCAGCGGCAGAGGTAGTCCTGTTCGAGCGCAATGCCTTGCATCAGCGCCAAGGGAATTCGCGGGGCGTTGTATCCGAGCCACATGCTGCGCACATTCACATCCGCCTCGGCCTGCGAAAAGCGCATCGTGCCGATGGAAATCAATCTGATCTTGTCGGGGCCGGTCTCCCACGCCAGCCGGTAGCAGGGCAAAATCGCGGTCAACGCGGCGATGAGAGCCGGATTGTTGTAGGGCGTAATCGCGCCATCGACAAAGACGTGACGCTTTCCACCCAGCGTAATCTCTTCGGGATCAAAATAGGTTGGCGCGGCGGTGCTGGCCCTGACTAACTTCCACAGCGGAATCTTCAGATTGAAGTCCGGCAGGCTGGAGTCGTTGTACATGGCTGCGGGATTGTTGGTCACCGGCCAGGCCGAGCCCGTCGAGTGGTTTCTCAGCACCACCAGCAAGAGCGTCCGCAGCCGCTGGGAACCGAGCAGCGCGGGCACTTCGCCTTTTCCATCCTCCGAGAAGGTGCGCCGCAGCAGATCGGAGAGCGGCTTGGCCTCATAACGCGAGACCAGAATACGTTTCAGAGGGTTGTACCAGGGCACGGGCTGGAACATGGTCGCGCCATGCTGCACGTAGAGCTCGAGAATCTCTTCGACCGGCATTCCCCAACTGAGGCCGGTGGCGATGATGGCGCCAGTGCTGGTTCCGGCGAAGAAATCGAACTTGTCGGCCAGAACCAGCCTCGAATCGTTGAAGTGCGCGCGCAGCAGGGTTTCAATGCGCAACAGAATCTCCAGGCTGAAGATGCCCCGGATCCCTCCACCATCGAGCGAAAGAATGCGTTTCATGAACTATTTCCTCGCCAGCTTTTGATTTCGGATCAGGGAGCGCCACTCGATCAACTCGGTCAGAAGAGCTCGCTCGACCCGTCCGGCCACGCGCAGCACGCTGGGCCAGGTTCGCAATGTCTCAAGCTGCGCGTCCCATTCCTCGAGCTGCTGGCGCAACTCGCGGTAGCGCTGCCTGCGACGGTCGCAGTCGTTAACCGCCAGCAAAGCTCCGGCGACCGTGGCGATCTGAAAGGCAATCGCGGCGCCCAGCGCAAAAGCCTGCTTCCACGGCCCCAGAGCAAAACCGCCGCTCAGGCGACCGCTGACAAAGAGCCACACGTTCAACGCCGCCGCCAATCCGATCGAGATCCAGGTGGCGGCCCGATACCGGCGAGCCTCGGCGGCCGATTGCGCCGCGTGAGCGGCGAGATACTCCATCTGGCCGGCGACGCGTTCCTGGCGGTAGCGCTGTTTGAACTCTTCGACAGATGGATGGCCGCGCCCCTGATCGAGCACTTTCAGCAGATTCAGCGACATGAGCACGCCGCAGAGTTCGGGAACCGCCTCCGGGCCGATCGCCTCGTAGGAGGCGGGCGTGCTCCAGAAAGCCAGCACGGAACGGCAGACCTCGGCGGCGGTGCGCGTGCGCACCCACAGGGTCTGACGCTTTTGCAGGCGCAAAACCACGGGCAGCAGGGCCGCCATGATGCCGAAGGCCGTCCCGATGCTCAACCAGGTTCCCACATCGCGCGCCCACGACCCGGCTCCGCTGAACAGAGCCGCGGCCGCGGTAAAAACGATGGGAATCGCCGCCAGCCGCCGGGACTGCGGCGCCAAATGGGTTGCGCTCTCGTCCACTTTGCGAAACCAGGACCGGGCCAGAGTTTCAGGCTGATTCGTCCCCTGGGACAAACCGGGCCCCGGCAACGCACGAGGCTCCGACAAATGGTTCAGAAAATCCAGCTCCGGATCATCGAGAAGTTCTTTTTCCGTCTTTTCGTTGAAGGTGCGCAGCTCGCCGCGCGTGCTGTGCAGCCAAGTTACGGGCCTGCCGATTCCCCTGGCGAAGGAGACAATGTCTTCTGTACCGCCCAGGCCCTGCGAGGGCTCTCCATTCCAAAGCGCCAGTAGCAGCCGGCTTTGCTGCACGGTTTCAATGCCGCATTCGTAATAGCACTCTTCGCGCGACTGATTGCCGGCAGTGAATTCAACCGAGGCCGCCTTGCTCAGCACCTGCTCGGCGCGCGACCAATCGGCCGGAGTGAAATCCTGGCGAAACTCCTCCAGCGGCAGGGGCAACAAAACGCAGAGCGGCAGCGCCAGTTGAATACAGCTTTCGGCAAACAGCAGGTCGCCGCCCGCCGCGACCGAAGAGACTCCATAGACCAGCGCCACAGTAGAGGTTTTTTGCCGCCGCAGAAAGTCAAGAATCCATCTTCGGCATTGATCTTCATCCTCAATCGAGCGGTGGCCTGTAAATCCGATGGCCACCGCGGCTGGCAACTGAATAGAGGGTTCCATTGCGCTTGCCCCTGTCGTGATTGATTGCGGCTAAGAAACAGTACGCCCGGTCTAACGCCACTGGCAACCTCCGGACTCTCGTGTCCGGCCGGAAAAATCAATGCGATCCGCCCTCGGCCGGAAGCTGCCGCCTGGCCCAATTCAAAAGGTCATGAAGGTCGCCGATATAGAGCCGGACGGTTTTGTCGGAGCTGGCGATGGCGATGAGCTTTCCATCGGGCGAGAAGGCCGCCCGGTTGACCTGGTCGGTATGCCCGGTCAGAGTGCCCAGCAACAGGCCCGATTCGGCGTTCCACAGGCGCGCTGTATCGTCCTCGCTGGCGGTAACGATGAGCTTTCCATCGGGCGAAAAGGCGGCGTCGTTGACGCGGGCCGTGTGCCCTGCCAGAGTTGCCAGCAGGCGGCCGGTTGCGGCCTCCCACACGCGCGCCGTTTTGTCGGCGCTGGCGGTCACGATGCGCTTTCCGTCGGGCGAGAAGGCGGCCGCATAAACCCAGAGAGTGTGTCCGCTTAGAGTTTCCAGCAGATGGCCGGTTTTCGCCTCCCATACCCGCGCCGTCTGGTCGTAACTGGCGGTCACGATGCGCTTCCCGTTGGGCGAGAACGACGCCTCGTTGACTGCGGCGGCATGAGTGAGAGTCGCCCGCGGCTGACCGGTTTCCGCCTCCCACACCCGCGCCGTTTTGTCGTCGCTGGCGGTCACGATGAGCTTTCCATCGGGTGAGAACTCGGCCTCATTCACCACGTCCCCATGTCCGGTCAGGGTTACAAGCTGGGCGCCGGTCTCCGCATCCCACACGCGCGCTGTTTTGTCGTCGCTGGCGGCGACAATGCGCTTTCCATCAGGCGAGAAGGCGGCCTGATTCACGCGGCCAGTGTGCCCGCTCAGCGTGAGCAGCAGGCGGCCGGAATCGGCCTCCCACACGCGTGCCGTTTTGTCGGCGCTGGCGGTCACGATGCGCTTTCCGTCGGGCGAGAAGACAGCCGTATAAACCCAGAGTCCATGGCCCTGGAGCGTAGCCAGCAACCGGCCGCTTCCGCTCTCCCAAAGGCGCGCGGTGGCGTCCTCGCCGGCGGTGAGCAGATGCCGCCCATCTGGAGAAAACACGGCCGTTGAGACTCTGCCTGTATGCCCGGTTAAAACTGCCAGCGGATGGCCTATATCGGCGTCCCAGACGCGCGCCGTGCCGTCATTGCTGGCGGTCGCGATGCGGTCGCCATTGGGGGAGAAGGCCGCATCGTAGACCACGCCGGCGCCTCCGTTCAGAGTGGCCAGCAACAGGCCCGAATCGGCCTCCCAGACGCGCGCCGTGCCGTCCTCGCTGGCGGTGGCAATGCGCTTTCCGTCGGGCGAGAAGGCGGCGCCATTCACCGGGGCGGTGTGCCCGGTCAGAGTCGTGATCTGATGGCCGGTTTCCGCCTCCCAGACCTGTGCCGTATGGTCGGCGCTGGCGGTCACGATGCGGCTTCCATCGGGGGAGAAGGCGGCCTCGTAGAGCGCGCCGCTGTGCCCGCTGAGCGTGGCCAGCAGATGGCCGGTCGAGGCCTCCCACACGCGCGCGGTCTGGTCCCAACTGGCGGTGACGATGCGCTTTCCGTCGGGCGAAAAGGCGGCGGAGGAGACCACGCGGGCGTGCCCGGCCAGAGTGGCCATGCCCGCGCCGGTTTCAGCGTTCCATACCCGCGCCGTGCCGTCTTGGCTGGCGGTGACGATCTGCCTTCCATCGGGCGAAAAAACAGCCTCGTAAACCACGCCGCTATGCCCGTTCAGGGTGGCCAGCAAGCTGCCAGTTTCGGCGTTCCACACGCGCGCCGCGTGGTCGGCGCTGGCGGTTGCGATGCGCTTGCCGTCGGGCGAAAAAACGGCCTTGCGCACCTCGATGCCCGGCCCGGCGAGCGTGGCCAGCAGACGCCCGGTCGCGGCCTCCCACACCCGCGCCGTGCCGTCGTCGCTGGCGGTCGCCACGCGGCTTCCATCCGGCGAAAAGGCCACGTCGTTGACCGAAGCCGAGTGGCCGGCGAGCGTGGCCAGCAATTTCCCGGTGGCGGCCTCCCACACGCGCGCCGCATGGTCGGCGCTGGCGGTCGCAATGCGCTTTCCATCGGGCGAGAAGGCGGCCACATAGACCGGGCCGCCGTGATGCAGAATGAGGTGTTCGAGCGGGCCCTCCAGGACCGTTCTCAGCGCGTGCTCGGCCTGGTCGGTCGGCGAACGCTCGGCGGCCTTGATCGCTGTCTGAAGCGCCAGTTCGAGATCGCCGCCCGATTGGACGGTCTGCTCGGCAACGGCGGCCAGTTCGCGCGATTCAGCCGTGGCCTCGCGCACTTTGGCAATCCACCACTCCCCCAACGCTCCGGCCAGGCAGACGGCTAGCACCACGGCGGCCGAGACGCTCGCCTGCTGAATGCGGCGCCGGGACTGCTCCCGCCGGGCCGCTTCCGCTTCGTAGAACGCCATGCTGGCCTGAATGAATTTGCGCTCGGCCTCGCTGAGTTGCAGCGGCTTGTCCACCAGCCAGCCTCGCGCCCGCGTCAGCTTCAGGCCGCTGAGCAGGGCCTCGGTTTTTTCGCAAGCCGGAGCCTTCTCCCAATCGAGCAGATCCTGTTCGAGTTGATCCTTGCCAATCAGAAATTCGCGTTCTTCGTCGAGCCAGCCCCGCAAAAGCGGCCACTTGCGCAAAAGGGCCTCGTGAGCCACCTCGACAATCGTCACATCGTGCTCTTTTTGAATGACGAGCAGGCGGGCTCTGGCCAGGCGCTCGATCAGGGGCCGGGCATTCGGGGGCAATGCATCGAAGCGGGCCGGGCGGCGCGCGTACTCGCCCTCGGCGTTGACCCGCACCATCGCGGGCACGAAGGCCTCCTTCAACGCCTGCAAATCTTCAGCGGAAGGCCGGGCCGCGGCCAGCACCTCGTCGGCCTTGCGGCGCACGGCATTTTCCAGCGGCGAAAGCTGCCCGGACTCGTCACCCAGCGCGCGGTAGGCCTCCAGCGTAAGGTGCTTTTTCCGGCCGAAACGGTCGTAGAGCTCGCGCAGCGCAAAGGCCAGCAGCGGCAGGGCGTCGCCGGTGGCCGCGTCGCTCATCGCCGCCGAGATGAGAGCGTCGTCCACCGTGAGGCCAGCCGCGCGCGCCGGGCCTTCGATAATCTCCCGCACCCGCGCCAAGGGCATGGGTTTAAGCGAGAACTCCTCGAAAGGAGCCGTCAGCGCAGGCGATTGCTGCAACTCGCCCAGATAATCCGAGCGCAGGGTCATCACCACGAGGAAGGGCAGGCGTTCATCCTGCAGAGAGTTGAGAACGCGCAGAAACTGCTCCGCCCCGGCCCTTTCGGCGGCGCCGAACAACTCCTCGGCCTGATCGACGGTGATCAGAATCTGCGCCTCATTCGAGCCGCGCGTGGTGCGCAGATCGCGGGCCAGATCGGAAAGAACCTGCGTTAGATCTTCGGAGGCGAAGGCCTCGCGCCAGTGCCGCCAGTCAGCGCCGGAGCCGAGCGCGATGGCCACGGCCTGGGCCAGCTCTTCCAGCGGATGAAGTTGCGGACGGAAGGGCGGGAGCACAATCCAGTTGCGTTTGTCCCGCTTGAGCCGGGGCAGCACGCCGGCCCGCACCAGCGAGGATTTTCCCGAGCCGGAGGCGCCCAGCACGGCGATCAGCTTGGCTCCGCCCTGCGCCCGCCGCGCGTTGAGCCGTTCGACCAGCCGGCGAATATCATCGTCGCGACCGAAATAAATCGCCGCATCGGCCTCATCGAAGGCCAGCAGGCCGGGATAAGGCGGCCGCGTGGGGTCCCAATCGAAGCCGCCGCGCGCATTGACCACCACCTCGGTCAACTCCGCCGCCAGGACCGCCAGGCCGCCCTCGCGGTCCTTGACCAGATCCAGATGCTGAATGTCTTGGGAAACGAAGGTCTCCCCGGTGGGAGCCTCGATGAGCGGAAAAATCGCCTTGCCAAGCGCACGCGCCTGGGTGAACTCAGCAAAACACCATTTACTGTCGAACCAGTTTTTGGTCAGGATCAGAACCACCGCGTCTGCCCCGGCTATCTCCCGATAGAGGGTGCGCTCCCAGTCGGCGCCAGGCGCCAGGCCGGCGTGCTTGTCGAAGTCGAGAAAGGTTTCGACAAAACCATGCGCATGCAGGCAGGCGAGCAGGCGCGCCGCTTGTTCGGTGTCCCGGCTCGAGTGGCTGATAAAAATGTGCGACATGCTCGTTCCCCTGGGGGCGCCCGCTCCCTTGAGAAGCCTAGTTGCTCAAAGACACCTTGAGCATTTCCGCCGTCTG
>PMPH01000063.1 GCA_003161045.1 Acidobacteriaceae bacterium | reverse complement strand
GGCCTGGATGCGCTCGAAGCGGTCGTGAATCCGGCTGCCGAAGTACTGCACCAGCACGCTGGCCACGGGCATCGGCGCCCAGGCCACCAGGGTCAGCCAGGGGCTGATGCGCAAGAGGAAAAACAGTGCGCCGACGGTGAAAAAAACCGTGTTGGCGCTGTACATCAGGGCCGGGCCGAGCAGCATTCGCACCGCATTCAAATCATTTGTCAGCCGGGCCATGATGTCGCCGGTGCGGTAGCGCTGATAGAAGTCCGCGTCCTGCAGTTCCAGCTTGCGGAAGAGGTCGTTGCGCAGGTCGAACTCGATGTCGCGCGAGATGCCGATGAGAATCCAGCGCTGGGAGTAGAGGAAGACGCCTTTGACCAGGGAAATGGCGATCAAAAGGCCGGCGAAGAGGAGGATTCTCCGGTGGCTGATGCCATGGCCCATCTCGTCGATGGCTCTCTGAATGATCTGGGGAAAGAGCACCCAGATGGCGTTGGCCGAGATGCAGGCGAGTGTGCCCCACAGGTATCTCCAGCGGTAGCGGCGCATATAACCGAAGAGGGGGGCGAGGTCGCGGAACATGGTTTTATTGTACGGGGGAGCGTGCCAGGCGCCGGATGCGGTTTATCGGCTGGATGAGAGGCGCGGGCTGACAAAAGTCCTCCTTGCCGCCTGCTTCGCTAGCGCCGCCGGTTGAAGTGCGGCGGGGAACTGCCGATGGATCATAGAGCGGAATTTGTTTGCCACATAAATCTTCGTTACGCAAAGGTTACGGCCGTGGCCTCTCAAGCTGCCGATAAAACGACAAACCGGGAAGATGAAACGGCAAGCGGGAAAAGGCCACGGGCAAGGAGCGCCGGCGCCGCCAGCGCTTCATCTGCGATGGAATTGCCGAGACCGTGGTCATTCATGCCGAATGCCTGTTTCGTGGAACGGTCCGGGACATCAGCGAAACCGGCTGCTACATCATGACCCGGGCCTGTTTGCATCTGGAGCGGCTGACCCTGGTGAATATTCGTTTCACGGTGAACGGCAACCATTATCGAACACAAGCGCGCGTCATGGATGTGCGGCCTGGTCAGGGCGTGGGAGTGGAGTTTTTGTTTGCTGATCAGGAGGCGGAGGCCGCGCTCAGGGGATTGATCTATACGCTCGACGCCATGGCCTCGAGGAGGCAAGCGAAAATAGCTGAATCGTCCTAGGTAGGCGTTCTGAGCAGCAGGTAGCCGCCCACCAGTCCGAAGAGCACATCCGCGGCCCAGGCGGACAGCGGGGCGGGCAGGTAGCTCACATTGCCCATGGCGCCAAAGAGGCCATCGACGACCCAGTAAGCCAGCGCCACGGCAATGGCCACGGCGATGCCGGTGAGTGAGCCGCGGCGGCCCATTGAGAGCGCGAAGGGAATGGCCAGCACGGCCATGATGACGGTGGCGAAGGGGTAGGCGAGCTTGTGCCACAGGGCGACGCGCAGCTTCACGGTGTCGAAGCCGCTCTGGCCGAGGTCGCCGATGTAGCGGTCCAGTTGGCCGAAGTTCATCTCCTGCGCCTGCAGGCTCTCTTTTTTGAAGTAGCCGGGCTCTTCGTGAATCTCCGCGAAGGTGGTTTGCTGGAATGCATTGAACGCGGTGATGTTGGCGCCCTTGAAGTCGCGCTGCCAGCCGTTCAGAAAGAGCCAGGAGCCGGTTGCGGGGTTCCAGACCGCGCGGGCAGCGAAGATGCGCCGCGAAAGCGCAAAAGTGGAGCGGTCAAACTCGAAGAGGGAGAGATTGGCGAACTGGTCGCGGTCCGGATCGAAGAACTGGTAGTAGAAGATGCGGCCCGGTTCGCCCGCGCGCGGCTGGCCGAAGATCCAATTCTCTTCCGGGTGCAGGACGGTCTGCGGCGGACGGCCCTTGATGACGTTGTGCAGCGCCTCCTGCCGGCGGTTGGCCTGGGGCAGATAGAACTGGTCGAAGAGAAACAGCCCGACGGCCAGAATGGTGGCGATGGAGACGATGGGAACCACCAGCCGGTAAAGGCTGACGCCGGTGGCCTTCATGGCGATGATCTCCGAGTTGCGGTTGAGCACGCCGAAGATGACCAGCACGGCGATCAGCACGGCCAGCGGGGTGATCTGGTAGATCATGCTGGGACCCAGGTTGATCAGGTAATCGCCGATCAGGGAGAGCGCAATATGGTTGCGCAGAATGTCGCCAATCAGCTCAAAAAAGGTGAAAACCAGCATGAGCATGACAAAGCCGGCCAGGACCAGGGAAAAAGTATTGAGAAATTCGCGCACCACGTACTCATCGAGGATGCGGGGAAAGACGCCGCGGGCGGCCACGTGCTGGGAGTGCGGCTGCAGCCTGCTCCGCAGGCCATTGCGCGGGGCGCCGTGGAATCTGGCTGGAAGGGCGAATCGAGGCTTGGAGGCGCGCACGGTCCAACTGGCAATGGCATTCAGAACGCGGCCGCCCGTGGCCATCTCCCACAGCAGGAAGAGGCCGCCAGCGGCGAAGATGAGGTTGGCCGACCATACCGCAAAAAATGCTGAAATCCAGTTCTGCTTGCCCAGCGCGATGCCCGTCGAGGAGAGCAGGTAATAGACGAAAACCAGCAGAATGGTGAAGATCCAGGCGAAGCTCTTGCCGCCGCGTCGCGAGGTTACGCCCAGCGGAACGCCCACCAGCATCAGCACCAGGCAGGCCGCCGGATAGGCGAAGCGCTTGTGCATCTCGATCAGAAACCGCTTGCCGCCGGGCAAGTGGCTGCGTTTCAGCAACTCGCTCATGGGCATGGCGTAGATGTCTGTGTCCATGCGCCCCAGATGGGTCTCGCTTTGCTGGCTGGCGGCCAGGGGCATGTCGGTAAAGTCGAAGGTGGAGATGTTGTACTGTTGCGGCTGGCCGGCTACCGTCTCGTGACGGGCGCCGTCGCGCAGCCGCATGAGCAACTCCTGGCCGGAACCGCCGGCCACGGTGGCCGAGGCGGCGGTGGTGAGCTGCGGATTGGCGGGTTCGGTGGTGTCGGCCATGAAGACCTGGCGCCAGTTGGCCGCGCCGGTTCCCGAGCGCACATCCTGCACGTAAAGGACGAAGTTGCGAAAATCCTCGTCGAAGACGCGCGGCTCAATCTCGTAGGAGGCCTGTATGGCCAGGGCTTTGTCCATTGACAGAATGGCCCGGTTGGCGCGCGGAGCCAGATAAAGGGAGTTGGCCAGCCCCAGCAGCGTGCCGCCGATGGCCGCGATGGAAGCCACGCGCACAAAGTAGCCAATGCCCAGGCAAGAGGCGCGCATGGCGATGATCTCGCTGTCGGCGGCCAGGCGGCTCAAGCCCAGCAGCACACCCACCAGCACCGCCATGGGAATGGTGACCATAAAAAAGTTGGGCAGGGTGAAGAGGACAATCTGCACCACGCTGGTGAAGGTGGAACTGTTGCGGACCACCATCTCCAGAATGCGGGGCAACTCCTTCATAAAGAGGATGAAGGTGAAAATCACGCATCCGATCAGCGCGTGGGAGAGAATTTCGCCGAGGATGTAGCGGGTCAGGATGCGCACAGGCAGGCTCTGAAGTTAGTTTATCGTGCCGGAGTGTTTTGTGCGCCGCTGAGTGCACTGGGCGCCATTCTTGTGCGCTCTCAGCGCGAGGGAATTTTCTCAATTTTGCGAGCGTATAGCGAGCGTCTGCCGCACCGCAGGTGCCCAGCCGCGCAGGCGCAGGCTGTTGGCCAGCACGCTGACGGAGCTGAGGGCCATGGCCGCCGCGGCCAGCCAGGGGCTGAGCAGAATGTGGAAGTGCGGATAAAGCGCGCCCGCGGCCAAGGGAATGCCGAGCAGGTTGTAGCCGGCGGCCCAGACGAGGTTCTGGCGCATTACGCGCAGGGTCGAGCGGGCCAGATCGAGCGCGGCGGGAATGGCGGCGGGCTGTGCGCGCAAGAGCAGCACGTCGCCGGCCTCCTGGGCCAGATCGGCGCCGGTGCCCATCGCAATGCCCGCGTCGGCCTGGGCCAGGGCGGCCGCATCGTTGATGCCGTCGCCCACCATGGCCACGCGCAGGCCGCTCTGTTGCAGGGCGCGAATGCGGGCCAGCTTGCCGGCCGGGTCCAGTCCTGCTTCCCACCCCAGCGACGAAGACCCGTCGCTGGGGGAGCCGGCTTCAATCCCGGTGATGCCCGCCTGCCGGGCGATGGGCGCGGCAGCGGCAGCCGAGTCGCCGGTCAGCATCAGCACGCGCAGACCGGCGCGTTGCAATGCGGCCACGGCCTCGGCCGCATCGGGGCGCAGGGCATCGCGGGCGTCGAAGCAGCCGGCTACGACGCGGTCCAGAGCCATCCACAGTCGCGTCACGCCCGGCTCCAGCGGCGCAATCCCCTTCGGCAGCGGAATGAAGAACTCCTGGAAGAGCGCTTCGTTGCCCAGCAGGCAATCGTGGCCTTCTACCTTGGCGGTAAGTCCGCGGCCGGGCAGAATCTGCACCTCTTCGGCGGGCGGCCAGGTCAGTCCGCGCAGTTTTGCCTCGTCCACAATGGCGTGGGCCAGCGGATGGTTTGATCGCTCCTCGGCAGCCGCAGCCAGGCGCAGCAGGCCGTCTTCAGCGCGGCCCAGATTGGCGGCGGAAATGCGCTCTTGACCAGGAACTTCTGCGCTTTGAAAGGGCGCGGCTTTAGCCGCGCCGCCGGATAGCCCAAATGGAGAATTGGGCTTTGGCCCTTGAGGGGAGGCATTTTCAGAAAGTTGCATTCCCTCGGCGGCTAAAGCCGCATCTGCATTTGGCGTTTCAACGGCACGGCTAAAGCCGTGCCCTTTCAAAACAGCTTGGTTTTCCCTGGCTTGCGCAAGCAGATGAACGGCCTTCAGCACCGGCCGGCCCACGGTCAGCGTTCCGGTCTTGTCCAGCACGATCACGTCCAGGTGCGCCAATCGTTCCAGCGCCTCGCCGCCTTTGAAGAGCACGCCAAGTTGCGCACCGCGCCCCACGGCCACGGTCAGCGCGGCGGGCACGGCCAATCCCATGGCGCAGGGGCAGGCAACGACCAGCACGGCGACGGTCGCGGCCAGCGCCATTTGCAGTGAAGCGGTGGCAGCAAGCCAGATCACGAAGGTGAGCGCGGCCAGCGCCAGCACCACGGGCACGAAGATGGAACTGGCGCGGTCGGCCAGCCGCTCCATGGGACAGCGCGAGCCTTGCGCCTGAGCAACCATTCGACCAATCTGCGCCAGCAGGGTGGCCTCGCCCAGCGACTCCGCCCGGCAGGTCACGGCGCCGTCGTAGTTGAGCGAACCGGCCAGAACGCGGCCGCCAACTTCGCGGTCGAGCGGCGTGGATTCGCCGGTCAGCATCGACTCGTCCACGGTGGTGCGGCCTTCAAGAATCGTCGCGTCCACCGGGAAGCGTTCCCCCGGCAGGACCAGCACACTGTCGCCCGGTTGAATCTCTTCGAGGGGGACAACTGCTTCTACGCCGTCACGGATGCGGCGAGCGGTGGCCGGACGCAGCCGGGAGAGCGAGTCGAGAGCGGCCAGGGCGCGGCGCTTGGCGCGGCCTTCCAGCGCTTTACCCAGCAGCAGAAATCCTAGAATCAGCAGAACCGCGTCGAAGTAAACCTGGCGGCCCGGCGCGGGCCAAAGCGTGGCGTAAGCGGAATAGACGAAGGCTACGCCCGTCCCCAGGCTGACCAAGGTGTTCATATTCGTCGTGCCGTGGCGCAAACCGCGCGCCGCGCTCAGGTAAATTCCACGGCCCGCCCAGACCACGATCGTTGCGGTAAGAATGAGCAGGAACCAGCGCAGAAGCTCCGGCGGCAGCGCGAAGAGCCAAGGCAGCAGGCGCATCAGGACGTGATCCAGCGCGCCCATTCTTTCATTTGGAGAGGCTCCCAGCGGCATGGCCAGCAGCATGGCGGACGCGCCGGCGATGAGCGCGGCAAAAGCCTTGCGTTCAGCTCCGGCTTCGAGGGCGTTGGAGGGGTTTTCCGGAGAAGCGCCGGGGCGGGGAAGAACGGCGTCATAGCCAGCCGCGCGAATGGCTTCGACCAGTTGCGCCGGAGCGATCCGGGCCGGATCGAAGACTACGCTGGCGCGATGGGCCATCAGATCGACGCGTGCCGATTCCACTCCTGCGGTCTCCCGCAGCGCCGTTTCCACATGATGCTGGCAGGAGGCGCAACTCATCCCCAGCACGGGCAGCGTGAGGGATTCTGTCACAGGCGGGGCCATGGGCGGAGTTACGCTTCCAGGCGCGCCGCAAAACCGGCCCTGGCCAGAGCGGCAACGGCCAGTTCGACGGGAGCCGGGTCGAGGTTGGAGGTAAACCGCGCCTCGCCGAGGCTCACCTCGCCAACCATTATTCCCTCGATTGCCGCCAGGGTCTGGTTGACGCGGCGAACGCAGGAGCCGCAGTGCATTCCATCAATACGCAGCGTGAATTCCGCCATTGTCTTCTCCTGTTCGTCTTTGATAATACGCCGAGGAAAAAGACGCACGGCCTGCGGACTTGTGTTGCGTGGATGGGCGGCGGGGGGGCTATCGTAAGAGGGGTTACGGCATTCGGAGAATCATGCGGAGAGAGTTTCCTTTGGCGCCGGTGATGGGCGTGGGCACGAGCCTTGAGAAACGAAATGCGAGAGGACGGGTGAAAGCGATCAAGAGGCTGTGGTGGGTTGCGGGTGTGCTGGTGGTGGTTGCTGCGTTTGGCTTCTGGGCGCGGCCGGTCAGCTACTTCAATGAAGCGTTGTACGTGCGGGAGCGCATTTCGGGCGTGGAGAACCGCTCGGTTCAGGTTGCGGGCCATTGCGTGCATTACCTTGCAAGGGGGCCAGCCGGTGGGCCGGTGGTGGTGCTGGTGCATGGGCTGGGCGGACAAGCCGAGGACTGGCGGAACCTGGCCCCCTATCTGGCGAAGGCCGGTTTTCGCGTCTATCTTCCCGATCTGCCCGGCTACGGTCGCAGCGAGCGGCCTGCGGACTTTTCCTACTCGATGCACGATGAGGCTGAGGCGGTGGTGGGCTTTCTCGATGCGCTGGGGTTGCATCNNCATCCAGAGCGGGTCAGGCAGCTGATGCTGTTTGACTCGGCCGGCATTGACGAGAAGCCGGCCTGGGATATGCGGCTGTTTACGCCGACCACGCCCGCCGAACTCAACCAACTGGAAGCGCTGCTGATGCCCAATCCCCCCAAGGTGCCGGGCTTCATCGCGCGGGACATTCTGCGCGTGTCAAAAAAGGACGCCTGGGTGATTCACCGCTCGGTCGATGCGATGCTCACCGGCCAGGACACCACCGACAAGCTGCTTCCGGGGCTCAAGATGCCGGTGCTGATCGTATGGGGCGCCGAGGACCGGCTCACCCCGCTCAGCCAGGGTGAGAGGATGCATCGCCTGGCGCCACAATCCGAATTGGAGGTCTTCCCCGGCTGTGGCCACCTGGCTCCCGTCCAGTGCGCCGCCCAGATCGGACCCAAGGTCGTGGAGTTTGTGAAGCAGTAGGGTTGCCTGGCTTCTCACCCTTGCAACAGACCGGGCTGAATCGCAGGTCTCAAAATCCAGAATCTTCGGCAAGCTCAGGGCAGGCTCTGGGGCGCCCTGAGCTTGATCGCTGAGGCGTGGAGGGCTACACACCGATAATGTCGCAGAGTTCCTTGACGGCTGCGGCGCTTCTTTTGAGGGCGGCGTCTTCCTCGTCGGTGAGCTTGATCTCGATAATCTGCTCCAGTCCGGCGGCGCCCAGTTTGCACGGCACGCCGATGCAGTAGCCGTGGATGCCGTACTCGCCTTCCAGGTAAGCCGCGCAGGGCAGAATCTTCTTCTTGTCCTTGAGAATAGCCTCGGCCATCTCGACGGCCGCCGCCGAAGGCGCATAGTAGGCGCTGCCGCTCTTCAACTGCTTCACGATCTCCGCGCCGCCGTTGCGCGTGCGCTGCACCATCGCGTCGATGCGCTCCTTGGGGAGCAGTTCGGTGATCGGAATGCCGGCTACGGTCGTGTAGCGAACCAGCGGGACCATGGTGTCGCCGTGGCCGCCCAGGATAAAGGAGTTTACATTCTCCACGCTCACGTCCAGCTCCGCCGCGATGAAGCTGCGAAAGCGGCCCGCGTCGAGAACGCCGGCCATGCCCAGAACCCGTCCGCGATTGAAGCCGGAGAGGCGGTAGGCGGCCTGCACCATGGCGTCCAGCGGATTTGAGACGACGATCAGAATCGACTCGGGCGAGTAGGCGACCACCCTCTCGATCACCGTGGCCATGATCTTGAAATTGGTGTTCAGCAGGTCGTCGCGGCTCATGCCGGGCTTGCGGGCAAGGCCGGCCGTGATGATCACAATGTCGCTGTTGGCGGTGGCGGCGTAATCGTTCGCGCCGGTAATGTGGACGTCGGATTTTTCGATGGGAAGAGCCTGCAGCAGATCCAGCGCCTTGCCCTGGGGCACCCCTTCGACCACGTCGATCAGCACCACATCGGCCAACTCCTTGGCCATGATCCAGTGCGCGGCTGTTGAGCCGACGTTGCCGGCGCCCACAATGCTGACTTTCTTGCGCATTCATCCCTCCTCGGGGAATGGGTTAAAGCAGGGAATAGGGAACAGGGAACAGGGAACAGAAAACCCTCTTTCATTTCTGCAATTTGTTCATCATAGCCACCAGCATCCGGCTAACCTCGCCGGAAAGACTATCTGCCAATTGTCTTGATTCTTCCGAGCCAAAGCCCAAAGTTTCTGAAATCACAAGCTGTGTTTGTAATTCGCAGTTTGAACCCCGTGCATGGCCAAGAAATAGAAGATATTCTCCCGTTGTCGATCTGCCATATCCCTCAGCAATATTGCTGGCGACAGAGACGGCTGCACGACGCAGTTGATTGGTTAGGCCGAATCGTTCTGATGCTGGAAAAGGAGAGGTGAGTTTGTAAACCGCTATGGTCATTTGAACTGCTCGCTGCCACACCACAAGATCCTTGAATGACTCGCCCATATCCTATCCCCGCTTTCTGTTCCCTATTCCCTGTTCCCTGCCTTTACAGGTTGCCGATGATCCGGGTGGCAAACTCGCTGGTGCCCACCTTGGTGGCGCCGGCGGTCTGGCGTTCGAAGTCGTAGGTGACAAACTTCTGCAAAATCGTCTTTTCGAGCGACTGCTCGATCAGCCGGCCCGCTTCCTTCCAGCCGATGAAATTCAACATCATCACGCCCGAGAGGATTAGCGAGCCGGGATTGATCATGTCCTTGTCGGCGTACTTTGGCGCTGTGCCATGCGTGGCCTCGAAGACCGCGTAGCCGTCGCCGATGTTGGCGCCGGGCGCGATGCCCAGGCCGCCCACCTGCGCCGCCGCGGCGTCGGAGATGTAGTCGCCGTTGAGGTTGGTGGTGGCCAGGACGCTGTGCTCCTCGGGCCGGATGATGATCTGCTGGAAGATCGAGTCGGCGATGCGGTCGTTGATGAGCAGCTTCGACTTCCAGGCGCCGTGGCCGTGCGTCTGGCCGATCGAGTCGAGCACCGAGCTGACCTCGGCGTAGACCGAATCGCGGAAATCCGCTGAGGCGAACTCCAGGCCAGGCTCGATCAGCGCGGCGTTTTGTTCAACCGTCAGGCCGGGGCGAGCGTCGAGGTTGCCCAGAATCCAGCTCTCGCGCTCGGTGACAGTAGCAGCGCGGAACTCCTCGACCGCGACCTCGTAACCCCACTGGCGGAAGGCTCCCTCGGTGAACTTCTGAATGTTGCCCTTGTGGACCAGAGTGACGCTCTTGCGCCCTGTCTCCAGAGCAAATTTGATGGCAGAGCGCACCAGCCGCTTCGAGCCGAAGATGGAGATTGGCTTGATGCCCACGCCGGAGTCGGCGCGCACCTTCTTCTTGCCGCCCTTGAGCAGGTCGTTGTTCAGAAAATCGATCAGCCGGCCGGCCTCGGCCGAGCCCTCTTGGAACTCGATGCCCGCGTACACGTCCTCGGTGTTCTCGCGGAAGATGACAATGTCCATCTTCTCGGGGTGCTTCACCGGGCTGGGGACGCCCTGGTAGTACTTCACCGGCCGCACGCAGGCGTATAGGTCGAGCAGTTGGCGCAGGGCCACGTTGAGCGAGCGGATGCCGCCGCCGACCGGCGTCGTCAGCGGTCCCTTGATGGAGACTCTCAGGTCGCGCGCCGCGGCCACCGAGTCGTCGGGAAGCCAGGAGTTGAACTGGCGGAAAGCCTTTTCGCCGGCGAAGATCTCAAACCAGCGGATGGCCCGCTTGCCGCCGTAGGCCTTTTCCACCGCCGCGTCGAAGACCCGCCGCGCGGCCTTCCAGATGTCGCGCCCCGTGCCGTCGCCCTCGATGAAAGGAATAATGGGGTTATCGGGCACCTCGAACTGCCCGTTTTTGTACTCGATTGGCTGGCCGTCTTGCGGCAGTTCCAGGCCGTTATAGGTGGTTTGCATCGGCTTTGGAGCACCTCTTCCTCCAGTGTAATCGGAGCAGGAGGCTGCCGCCGGCGATTCAGCGGTTGCAGTGGCGGGCCAGAGTGGTTCCGCGGCTACTGGTCCCTGGCCGCCTTGAAGCCGTCCCCCTCGAAGCGGGGAATCCCAAAGTGGCCGCGCAGGTGGAGCAGGTCAATGGGGCTCAGATCGCCCTTCAGGGTCACCAGCACGAGGCTCCGGGGAGTTTCCGCCAGCAGCACCGCGCCGCGCACGTTCACGCCGTCCAGGGTCAGCCAGAGGTCGGTTGTCCCGTTTGCCCCATTGTGCAGTGGGCTGCCGGCGCCGGTGGTGTTCACCATGTGCTTCCAGCCGCGCTGATGATAAGCCTCGCGGATGGCCTCCACCTGCGCCGGGTCCGCCGCGCCGGCCGGGCCGAAGCGCAACAGGTGCACGCTGATGCCATCCAGCTTGCCGATGGCCTGGCGGGTCTCCGGGTCCGCGTCTGAAAGCAGGCTGGAGGCTGCGGCGAGCATCGTACGGTCCAGCGTGAAGCTGGATTTGCTCGCGGCCTGCGCGCTCAGTTGCTCCAGGGCGGGAGGCGTCCACTCCAGAACTACCGCGGCGGGCTCGGAACTTGCCCCCGAATCGGCCGCAACGGCCGCCGCCGGGTTTTGGGGGGCTTGCTGTGGTTCCGAAGTCGTCTGTGCCAGCGCTGGAAGGCAGCCGACGCCCGCGCTCAAAATGCAAATTCCAACCCACTGCAATCTCTTCATGCTCTTTTAAACGCGGCCGACGGCAAAAAGTTGCTTTGAACGCTCTTAGCGTGCCCGGAATGGGAGCCGGATGGACCCCTCTCCGGCCGGGGACGCGGCCGTTCCGTGTAAAGGAGAGATGAAATCGCGGCAAAGGCTGTATTCACCCCTCCGGATGCGATAAACTCATGCGGGCACACTTTAAAAAGCCATAATCTTCAAATCCACGGAGGACACATAGAAATTGGGAAAAAGCATGGTCCCGAAGAAGCTGTTTTTCACCAAGGGCGTAGGCAAACACAAGGAGCGTTTGACCTCCTTTGAGCTGGCGCTTCGGGATGCGGGCATTGCCTCGCAGAATCTGGTGCGCGTTTCTTCCATCTTTCCGCCGCAATGCAAGATGCTGACCCGCAAGGAAGGCCTCACCTACCTGAATCCCGGCGAGGTGGTTTTTGCGGTGATCGCGGAGAACTCGACGCGTGAGCCGCACCGGCTGCTGGTGTCGAGCATCGGCGTCGCCATTCCCGCGGATAAAAACACTTACGGCTACCTGAGCGAGCACCACAGCTNNCAGCAACGTGACGCAGTCGGCGATGGGCGACAAGCGCGGACTGTGGACCACCACGATTGCCGCCGCCGTCCTGATCCTGGGAGAGTAGCAACTCGGCGGTACAGTTGCAAATCGCAGATTCTGGAGGGAGCAGGGGCTTCAGCCCCCTGAAAGAGAGCGAATTCGCAGGGCCTTCAGGCCCGGTCTTTCTCCGCTTTTACAGGCTTTGCAGGAAGTGCAACTGTAGTGCCGGGTTTGGCAACCTTGATCCCCAAACCTGGCCCCGTTCACGAAGAGGAAAGCCGGCATCTTATGGCAAAGACGCGTAAATACAATGTCGGGCTGGTGCAGATGCGCATGAGCGCCGACCCGGAGGCCAACTTTGCCTCCGCGCTCGGCCACATCCGCGAGGCGGCGCGGCTGGGGGCGAACATCGTCTGCCTGCCGGAGCTTTTCCGCACCCAGTACTTCTGCCAGCGCGAGGAGCCGCGCCTCTTCGATCTGGCCGAGCCCATTCCAGGGCCCTCGACGGCCAAGCTCTCCGAACTGGCGCGGGAGCTGCGGGTGGCCATCATCGCCTCGCTCTTCGAGCGCCGCGCGCCGGGGCTCTATCACAACACGGCCGTCACCTTGAATGCCGATGGCGCTATCGCCGGGGTTTATCGCAAGATGCACATTCCCGACGACCCGCTCTTCTACGAAAAGTACTATTTTGCGCCCGGCGACCTGGGTTTTCAGGCTGTCGACACCGCTTTTGGCCGCGTGGGCACGCTGGTCTGCTGGGATCAGTGGTACCCGGAGGCCGCACGGCTGACCGCTCTCAAAGGCGCCGAGGCGATCTTCTATCCCACCGCGATTGGCTGGCATCCGGCTGAAAAAGATGAGTTTGGCGCGGCGCAGTACGCGGCCTGGCAGACCATTCAGCGCTCGCACGCCATCGCCAACGGGGTTTACGTGGCCAGCGTCAACCGAGTCGGCCTGGAGCACGGCGTCGTCAAGGGCCATCGCGCCCCCGATTCGAGCGGGGGGCAGGGAATCGAGTTCTGGGGCGGCAGCTTTCTGGCCGACCCTTTTGGCCGCATCATCGCCAAAGCCTCGCACGACGCCGAGGAGATTTTGCTGGGCGAGATCGACCTCGGCCTGATCGAGGAAACCCGCCGCAACTGGCCTTTTCTGCGCGACCGCCGCATCGACGCCTACGCGCCGATTTCCAGCCGCTTTCTTGACCCGGTGAACTCCTGGACGGCGGACGGAGATCCCAAGTAAAAATGTCGGCTCCATCGATAACCCCACGAACGCCATATCAACTGGGCTACCGCATGCCCGCCGAGTGGGAGCCGCACCAGGCCACCTGGCTGGCCTGGCCGCACAACGCCGAGGACTGGCCGGGCAAGTTCCAGGCCATCCCCTGGCTTTACGCGGAGATCGTCCGCCTGCTCGCGGCGCACGAGCAGGTGCATCTTCTGGTCGAGGACGCCAGGGCCGAAGGCCGCGTGCGGGGAGTCCTCGAACGCGCCGGGGCCAATCTCGACCGGGTCAGCTTTCACCTGTGGCCGACGGACCGCGTTTGGACGCGGGATTCGGGACCGATTTTTGTGCGCAACGCCGAGGGCCGCGTCGCGATTACCAACTGGCGCTTCAACGCCTGGGCAAAGTACTCCGACTGGCAACTCGACGACCAGATTCCGGGCCGCGTGGCGGAAGTGCTCGGCATGTCCGTCTGGGAACCTGCGGTTCGGCTGGCGGATGGTTCCTCGCAGCGATTAGTCCTCGAAGGCGGCTCCATCGACACCAACGGCCAGGGCATTCTGTTGACCACCGAGGAGTGCCTGTTGAGCGAGATTCAGCAGCGCAATCCCGGCCTCACGCGCGCCCAACTAGAACAGGCTTTTTCGGATTTTCTCGGCATCGACCAGGTCATCTGGCTCGGCTGTGGCGTGGCCGGCGACGACACCCACGGCCACATCGACGACATCGCCCGCTTTGTCGGGCCCACGACCATTGTCGCCGCCGTCGAGCCGGACGCTAGCGACCCCAACCACGCTCCTCTGGCCGAAAACCTTTCGCGGCTGAAGGCTGCCCGCACCCTCGATGGCAAGCCGTTTGACCTGGTCGAACTGCCGCTGCCCCGGCCGGTCATTTTCAGCGGCCAACGCCTTCCGGCAAGTTACGCCAACTTCTACATCGCGAATAACCTGGTTCTGGTTCCCACCTTTCACGATCCCCATGACCGCCTTGCGCTGAACACACTGGCCGAGGTTTTTCCCGGCCGCGAGGTCATCGGCATTCACTCTGTCGATCTGGTCTGGGGCCTCGGCACGCTGCACTGCATGACCCAGCAGCAGCCGGCGGCTGGCGGCGTGGTTTCGGGGTAGAATGGTGCTATCAGGGAGGGATTCGGATGAGCTTGAACATAAAGGAAGTGATTCAAATTGCACGAGCGCAGTTCAAAGAACTGCTTCCCGAGCTCGCCATGGAGTCCGCCGACGTTCGTTTGGAAGAGATTCAGCGGGAGGGCGAAAATTGGGCCATTACGTTTAGTGTTCCCAATCCAAGCCGCAGCACAGACGAATTGCTCTTAGGCTTAAGAAACGCCATGCGAATGGCGAGAATTGCCAAAGTTATCGTTGTCGATGGTTCGGACGGGCAACTGGTTGCCCTTAGGCAGCTGGCGGCATGAAGGTAGCGGATAACCCGCTGCTCAAGCCGTATATTGGCAAACCGGCAATCTTGGATTCAAATCTGCTTCTGCTGCATTGGTGCGCCAGTTTCAACCCTGATTTAGTAACAACCTTCAAGCGTCTCAATAGCTTTCAAATTGAAGATATTGACTTGCTCTCTGAAACTCTAAAGGTGTTCTCGGCGATTCGCACCACGCCGCATGTTCTTACCGAGGTCTCCAATCTCGCGAACTCTCTTCCCAGATGGATAAAAGAAGATTGGTCCGAACATTTTTCCAGGCAGATCCAGGTCATACCCGAGCAATGGACTGACGCGGCAACGATTGCGGCGGGGGATTTCATGTGGCTGGGTTTGACAGATGCAGCCTTGGCTGAGCTGGCGGCTACAAACGTCATCCTTACCATCGATTTCCCCTTGAGCAATTCGCTGGAATCGCAGGGGCTCAATGTGATCAACTTCACGCATCTGCGGAGTCTCTGGCTCGAATGACTGACCTGGATTTCATGCAATCCGCGCTCACCGAAGCCCGCCTTGCCGCCGAGGCTGGCGAGGTGCCGATTGGCGCGGTGGTTGTGCGCGAGGGTGAAGTGATCGCGCGCGGGCAGAATCGCGTTTTGCGCGACCTGGACCCCACGGCCCACGCGGAGATCGTGGCCCTGCGCGCGGCTGCCACGGCCCTGGGAAACTACCGGCTGCCGGGTTGCACGCTTTATGTGACGCTGGAGCCCTGCGCCATGTGCGCCGGGGCAATGATTCATGCCCGGCTGGACCGGCTGGTCTTTGCCGCCGCCGACCCCAAGGCGGGCGCTTGCGGTTCGGTGCTCGCCGTCCTCAACCACCCCCAGCTCAATCACCAAATGGCAGTGGAGCGGGGAATTCTGGCCGATGAAGCGGCTGAATTGCTGCGCGGCTTCTTCCGCGAGCGGCGGGAGCGGTAGCCAGGCCTTTGGGAGCGGCGGCCTTGCGCCATCGCCCCCGACGGGAGGGCGGGCAAGCGGTAAACTACCCTCATGAAGGTGCAAATGTACGCAGTCTCCTGGTGCGGCGATTGCCGGGCGGCGCGGAAGTTTCTCGATTCTCACGGCGTCGAGTACACGGAGATCGACGTGGACCGCGACCGTGCGGCCTCGGCCGAGCTGGTGCGCCGCGTGGGCAAGCGGGCCATTCCGCAACTGGTGATCGACGGCGAGTGGTTTCAGCCTTACAGGCCGGGCCGCGGACTGCTGGTGGATGAGCTGCACCAGCGTTTGGGCCTTCCTCGCGCCTGAAGGCCGGGCCGCTGGTTGAGGTTCGTGGATTCCCACCCTTTCGCATGGAACGCGAAAGGATGGGGCACCCGGCATTTCTCGTACAATGAAGTGTTGGCGCGGGGCCGCGGAATGCGGCTTTGCCAAGGAGTTTTCCGTTGATCGAACGCTATACCCGCGCGGCGATGGGCCGCATCTGGACCGATGAAAACAAGTTCCGCTGCTGGCTTCAGGTTGAGTCGGCGGCCAGCGCCGTACTGGCCGAGGACGGCGTGATTCCCGCCGCCGCGGCCGAGGCCATCGCCGCCGAGGCCAGCTTTTCCGTTGGCCGCATTCGCGAGATCGAGGCCGAGGTGAAGCATGACGTCATCGCCTTCACCACGGCGGTCGCCGAGACCCTCAAAGCCCAGGGGCTGGAGGCGGAATCCCGCTGGCTGCACTACGGGCTGACCTCGAACGACATTGTCGATACCGCGCAGGCCCTGCAAGTGAAGGAAGCCTCGGGGCTGATTCGCGCGGGCCTTGTCAGCTTCATGGCCGTGCTCAAACGGCGGGCCATCGAGTTCAAGCTGACCCCCACCATTGGCCGCACCCACGGGATTCATGCCGAGCCGACCACCTTCGGCCTCAAGCTGCTCAACTGGTTTGCCGAGATGGAGCGCAATTTGATTCGCTTCGACGCGGCCGCCGAGGGCATGCGCGTCGGCAAGCTCTCAGGCGCGGTGGGAACTTTCGGCCACCTGAAGCCCGAGCATGAAGAAAAGATCTGCGCGCGGCTGGGCCTCAAACCGGCGCTGGTGGCCACGCAGGTCATCCAGCGCGACCGCCATGCGGCCTACATCTCGACCCTGGCCATCATCGGCAGCACGCTCGACAAAATTGCGGTCGAGGTGCGCCACCTGCAGCGNNGCGAGGCGCAGGAGTACTTCAGTGAGAAGCAAAAAGGCTCCTCGGCCATGCCCCACAAGAAAAACCCCATCACCAGCGAACAAATCAGCGGCCTGGCGCGCGTGCTGCGCGGCAACGCCCAGGCGGCCTTTGAGGACATTCCGCTCTGGCACGAGCGGGACATCTCGCATTCGTCCGTCGAGCGCGTCATCTTCCCCGATTCGACGATCATGGTCGACTATATGCTGGCCAAGACGACCGACCTCATTGACCGGCTGCTGGTCTATCCCGAGCGGATGAAGAAGAACCTCGAATCGACCGGCGGGCTGATCTTCTCTGGCCAGCTTCTGCTCGATCTGGCCGAGGCCGGAATGATGCGCGAGGACGCCTACCGGCTCGTCCAGTCCCACGCCATGCGCTCGTGGAAGGAAGACTTGGTCTTCCGCGATGAAGTGGCTCGGGATGCGGCGATTACTTCGCTCCTAACTCCAGAAAAACTCGCCCAGACCTTCGATTGCACGCGCCAGTTGGGCAATGTGGACGCGATCTTCAAACGGGTTTTGGGCGAGTAGGAACGGAAGTAGGTCCGTAGTTTCCCAGGTCTCATAATCGAGACCTGGGAAACCTCGAACCTGAACTGGTCCTGATTAGGAGTTCGCATCGTGGAAGCCGCAAATCTCACCGTAGCACTGACCGGCGCATCGGGCGCGATACTTGGCCGGGAACTGCTACGCGCGCTGGAGGCCGATGAGCGCGTGGCGCGGGTCCACTTTGTGGCGTCCGAGAACTCGCTGCGCGTGCTGGCCGAGGAGTTGGGGCTCTCGGATAGAAACAATCTGCTCGAAAGGCTCCTGGATGCAATCCCTCTGAAGACCGTGCAGCTTGCCGACGCCGACATCGGCGCATCCATCGCCTCGGGCAGCTACCCCTCCGGTGGAATGATCGTCCTGCCCTGCTCGATGGGGACGCTGGCGGCCATCGCCCTGGGCCTGGCCAACTCGCTGATTGCCCGCGCCGCCGACGTTACCCTCAAGGAGCGCCGTCCGCTGATTCTCTGCGTGCGCGAGACGCCCTTCAACCGCATTCATCTTCGGAATATGACGCTAGCCGCCGAGGCCGGCGCGGTGATCTTCCCCTGCATTCCGGCCTTCTACAACCCCCCGGTCGATTCCGTGGAGATGGCCCGCCAGTTCGCCTGCCGCGTACTGGCCCACATCGGCTTGCCGCAGCCCGGAGCTTTTGTCTGGAAGCCGGAAGAGTAGGGAACAGCGAATGGGGAAGAGGCCGTTGCTGGGACTCCCCTCAAACGCTGGGAAGACCCGTCAAATTGTTTTGTTTCATCTGAATTGGAGAACCGCTATAGCCCTCGCTTCGCCGGGATGGCGGGTTAGCAAGCTGGCTGTACGACTTGACTTTCCCCCCGCCCAGAGCCGATACTGATTTCAATGCTGAACTCAAGGGAATGCGGGATTGCGGTCATGGCCATGTGTATGCACATGGCGTGCGGACCCGTCCGTGCGGCTCTTGAGCGGCCCATGCGTTAAACGCAACCGATCCTGAAGCCTGCCGGCCCGAGTCCATAGAGGATTCGGGCCGTTTTGCATTCCGGGTCCCGACTGTCCCAGTTTTCGCCGCATCCATCAGCCTCGTCGCTGTAATCTGAAGGAGAAGATCATGTCCGAATCGAAACCGCTTCAGTTTGCCACCCTTGCCGTTCATGCCGGCCAAGTGCCCGATCCGACCACGGGCGCGCGCGCCGTGCCCATCTACCAGACCACCTCCTACGCGTTCCAGGATGCCGACCATGCCGGAAGGCTCTTTGGATTGAAGGAGTTCGGCAACATTTATACCCGCATCATGAACCCCACCAACGATGTCTTCGAGAAGCGGGTGGCGGCTCTGGAAGGCGGAGCGGCGGGGCTGGCGACGGCCTCTGGGCAGGCGGCTGAAACCCTGGCTTTGACGACGCTGGCCTCGGCTGGGGAAGAGATCATCTCCACCACCTCGCTCTATGGCGGAACCTACAACCTCTTTCACTACACCCTTCCCAAGTGGGGAATTACCGTCAAATTTGTCGATGCGGAAGACTTCGACGGCCTGCGCGCGCTGATCAACGACAAGACCCGGGCCATTTACACCGAGACCTTGGGCAACCCCAAGCTGGATGTGGCGGAGATCGAGACGCTGGCCAAGATCGCCCATGAACACGGGCTTCCGCTGGTCATCGATAATACCTCGGCCTCGCCGGCCCTGGTGCGGCCCATCGAGTGGGGCGCCGACATCGTGGTCAACTCGGCTACCAAGTTCCTGGGCGGCCACGGCACCACCATCGGCGGCATCATCGTGGATGCGGGCAAGTTTGACTGGGCCGCGTCAGGGCGCTTCAAGGACTTCACCGAACCGGACCCCTCCTACCACGGCCTTTCCTACACCGAGGCCTTCGGCCCCTTGGCCTTCATCCTCAAGGCGCGCGTGCAGGGGCTGCGCGACACCGGCGCGGCCCTGTCGCCCTTCAGCGCCTTCCTGCTGCTGCAGGGGATCGAGACGCTGCACCTGCGCCTGGAGCGCCACTCCCAGAATGCCCTGGCCGTGGCCCGGCATCTGGAGCAGCATCCTGGCGTCGAATGGGTCAACTACCCCGGCCTGGAGTCGAGCCTCTATTACCAGCGGGCGCAAAAATACCTGCCCGATGGAAAGGGCGCGCTGGTCACCTTCGGCATCAAGGGCGGCTACGATGCGGGCAAAAAGCTGATCAATTCGCTGGAGCTGTTCTCGCTACTGGCCAACATCGGCGACGCCAAGTCGCTGGTGATCCACCCGGCCTCGACCACTCACCAGCAGCTTACGGTGGAGGAGCAGGCAGGAACCGGCGTCACTCCCGAACTGGTGCGCCTGTCGGTCGGCATCGAGGATATTCGCGATATTCTGGCCGATCTGGACCAGGCCATCGAGGTTGCCAACGGCCACGCCTTCACCGGCGCGAGCACAACCGCGTGTAATGTAGCAAAATGAGTACTATGACCGAATCCCGAGCCGGGACTGGAATCTCGCCGCCCGCAACCTCCGTTCTGACGCCCACCTACGAGGGCGACTTTGTCCTCGATGAGCGCCTGGAACTGGAGTGCGGCCGTTCCTTGGCCGGCGTTACGCTGCATTACGCGGTGTATGGCCGGCTGAACGCGGCTCGGGACAACGCCGTGCTGGTCTGCCATGCGCTCACCGGCTCGGCGCTGGTGGGTTCCTGGTGGCCGGAGATCTTCGCCCCCGGAGCCGTGCTCTCGCTGGAACAGGATTTTGTAATCTGCATCAATATGCTCGGCTCCTGCTACGGGTCGACCGGCCCCGGTTCGGTGGATCCCGAGACGGGCAAGGTCTACGGCCCGGATTTCCCGCTGGTTTCCATCCGCGACAACGTGCGCGCACAGGCCAAGCTGCTGGATTCGCTCGGCGTCCGGCGGCTGCGGCTGGTTCTGGGCGGCTCCATCGGCGGAATGCAGGCGCTGGATTGGGCCATTTACGACCCGGAGCGCGTCCAGCGCGCGGTCATCATCGGCGTGGCGCCACTTTCGGCCATGGGTTTGGCGCTCAATCACTTGCAGCGCCAAGCCATTCAGCATGACCCGGAGTGGAAGGGCGGCCATTACCTGCCGCAGCGCCCTCCGCGCAAGGGGTTGGGGCTGGCGCGGCAGATCGGCATGATCAGCTACAAGTCCGCCGAATTGTTTGACGAGCGTTTTGGCCGCAAGCCGAACCGCAACGGGGAGGATCCCTGGGGCGTGGACGATCAGGAAACCAAGCCGGAGGGCAATCAGGAGGGCAAGCCAGGCGGGAATGAGACCATCGATCAGGAGGGCAGGCTGATCGGCGGTCCGGGTGGCAATCCTGGTAGCGGGCTGATCGGCGGCCGTTTCGACATTGCCGGCTACCTGGACCACCAGGGAGAGCGTTTCATCGACCGCTTTGACGCCAACTCCTATCTGGCCATTCTGCGCACCATGGACATCTGGGACCCGCTGCGCGGCTTCAATTCGCCCTCCGAGGCCTTTGGCCGGATTCGCGCCCGCCTCAGCTTTGTCGGCATCAGCTCCGATTGGCTCTTTCCTCCCCAGGATGTGCGCGACTTCGCCTATTCCATTCGCGCCGTTGGCGTTCAGGCCGATTACCGGGAGATGACCAGCGCCCACGGCCACGACGCCTTCCTGGCAGAACAGGTTGAACTGGTGCGCCTGCTGCAATGAGAACAGCAACGGTCGCCAGGGACCTTCGGCGCCGCGGGGAACTCTGGAGAAGGCGAATTTTGTAGAAGCTGACAATGTCGCTTATCGTGGCCGGGAAGGTGGGCAGCCTGTCTGCAAGACAGCCGCCCTGTCAGGCCGCTAAATTCATGGATCCGGCAAGCGTTTTTCTGGCTCCGGAGTTCAACTTTTTCCCCGCTCCGGCGTCCAAACTGTGTACCGCGGAGCCATAACGTCAGGATGATGCGTTGATCCAAAAACTTTGCTTGTCACCGGAGGAAGTGCTTTCTATAATCCAGCTATTACCGCATTGGAAACCGGGGTAGCCTCTTTTGCTCCTTTCTCCGGCGCTCAACGGCCCCAGAAACGCTCAACGGCCCCAGAAATAAGTTGTATATTCCGCGAGCGAGCGCTAGAACATTGATTTCCATTTAGCAATCTTTTGTAATTCCCAGGAGTAGTGAATGAAGAAGTTAGTCCTTGCGTCCGTGATGGCATTGGCGAGCCTCAGCCTTGTTTTCGCGCCCATGCTGCGAGCCCAGGATTCGATCACCATCAAGGATCCGGCCGAGTTCAACAGCTATCAAACCGCCTCACAGCAGAGCGATCCAACGGCCAAGGCCTCGGCCCTGGAGAGTTTCCTCGAGACCTATCCGCAGAGTGTCGTCAAGACGGCGGTTCTCGACCAGTTGATCGACACCTATCAGGGCCTGGGCGATGCCGACAAGACGCTCAGCGCGGCCAGCCGTATGCTCCAGTTGGACCCCAGCAACATGAAGGCCATCTTCATTTCGGTCTTCATCAAGAAGGGCCAGTGCGGCAAGACCCAGGACGCGCAGGCCTGCGATGACGCCGCGGCGCTTGCCCAGAGGGGCCTGACAGCCTCCAAGCCCGCCGACACCCCGGCCGGTGACTGGAAGAAGCTGACCGGCGCAACCTATCCGGTCTTCCATTCAGCCATTGCCCTCGACGACGTGGTTTCCAAAAAGGATTTCAAGAGCGCGGTTGCCGAATACACGGCGGAATTGATGCTTTATACCGACGACCAGACCAAGACCACGGGGTTGCAGGACACTCTCCTTCTGGCCCAGGCCTATACCCAGCCCGGCGCCAAGGACCTGGTGAAGGCGATCTGGTTTTATGCGCGCGGATGGAACTTTGTTCCCGCCTCATACAAGCCCACCGTTGAAAAATCGCTCGAGTATTACTACGCGAAGTACCACGGCAACCTGAAGGGCCTCGACGAGGTCAAGAGCCAGGCTGCCCTGACCACCTTCCCCCCGGCAACCCTGGCCATCGCGCCCGCGCCCACGCCGGCCGAGAAAATCCACGACCTGCTTGCCACCACTCCCGATCTGAAGACCCTGGCCCTTGCCGACAAAGAGACCATTCTGGCCGTTGGCAGCCGAGAGGACGCCAATAGGCTCTGGGCAGTTCTGAAAGATAAGGACACGCAAGTTCCGGGAACGGTGATTGCGGCCTCTGCTTCGGTCATCAAGGTGGCCGTGACCCAGGATGCCAAGGCCTCCCACACCCCCGACTTCATCGTCAATCTGAAGAAGCCCCTGGAGGAGAAGGAGATTCCCGCAGTTGGCTACGGGTACAAGAATCCGCCCATGACCGCTCTGGTGGGAGTCTACGACTCCTTTACGGTGGTTCCAGCCACGGATACCACGGATGCGGCCGCGCAGATTGTGCTGCGTGACGGCGCGATTGTGCCGGCCGAGAAAAAGGCCGCTCCGCACAAGCCCGCCGCGGGACACCGCAAGTAGCGGAGATCGGTTGACCATTGTGATTCATTGGGCGCGCCGGACCCCGGCAAGGGGCTGGCGCGCCCGATCCGCTTCCATACGCAAAGAGTCCAGCCTCTGCCGGTCAGGCTTTTTGCGGCCTCCACTCTCTCGCTCGGGAACTCCGCCGCAGCCGGTGATACTCTGGGAGCAGCATGGAACGATTGAGAATCCTCCCCCTCGTCCTGGCGATTGCCGCTCTATTGCTGGTTTGTACCTCCTTCTTGGCTTGTGTCTCCGCCGAAGCTCAGCAGGACTCTCAGTCGAGCCAGGACTTCTCCGCTCCACAGCCGGCGCCCAGCCGGGTGCGCAAGGCCGCTCCGCGTCCCATGCCCTTTCCTCCTGGCAGCGAGGCCTCCGTACCGGCTGCTTCCCTTGAGTTCCGCTCCTTTGACCAGATGAGCCCACGGGATCGCGATCTGGCGGCCGGCGCCGAGTCCACCATCGGCGAGCGCGCCGGTTTTGCCGGTCTGGAGTTCAACCAGGGCAAGTGGAGCTACCAACAGGTCGTCTGCTCCGCGCTGCCCGGCCACCTCTTTTTGCAGTTCACGCGCAACAATGGCACGGGTGACGTGAGCGTTTTTTCAGCGTCGATTCCGCGCACGGGCGACGGACAAGTGCGGATTATCCCCATCCTGCGGCGCGGCTACTCGCTTTTTTCGCCCGCGCCCATCAATGCGCTGACCATCTCGGCCTTCAACCACATTCGCGCCGAAGAACACACCGATGAGGCCCTGGACTGGCTCGCGACCGGCCTCTGCTACGCCGCCTTGGCCGGAGCGCATCCCCAGGCCGGTCCGCCGGAGGAGACCTCCGTCCAGAAGCTCCCGGCAGCCCCGACAGGCAGGCTGTTCATTCCCATGCAGGGGGGCGCGGTCATTTCCTTTGTGGATGTAGCGGCGATTCCCCGGCCCATGCAGTGGACCATGACCTTCAATGACAAGGGCAAGCTGCTGAAGGCCACCCATTCGGCAGCGCCGCGCGCGGCGGAAAAGGCCATTCAGGTGCCCACGGTTGAGGTCCGGGGTAAACCTGTGCCGTCGGCCGATCCGGCAGGGAAGGCAATTCTGATCAAGTGAGTTTTCAGGGGTCAGGGGTCAGGGACCGAAAAGCGCAGAGTAGCCATTTCGATTGGGGGCCCCATCCTTGCGACGT
>PMPH01000165.1 GCA_003161045.1 Acidobacteriaceae bacterium | reverse complement strand
CCTCGGGGGCTAAAGCCCAATCCTTTCTCTGCCCACCGGGCGGCACGGCTGAAGCCGTGCCCTTTCAAAACCGCGATTCCCATCTCATAAAAAGAGCCAGGCGCGGCGCCTCCGAACTTCAGAGGGCGCAACGCCTGGCTGCTCTGTTTAGAACTCGTAACGCATGGTGGCCGTAATCAGTCGCGGCTCACCCATGTGGGCGAGGTTGGCACCGACCTGTCCATTGGTGATGCTCGGGCCCAGAGTCGACCAGTAGTGAACATTCGAGACGTTGTTGAAAGTAACGAGCCAGGTAGCCAGCTTGCCAAAGACCCGGGCGCTATAGCGGCCGCCGAGGTCGAAGGTATTGTACTGGGGCACCCAGTAGCTGTTGATGTCGTCGGCGGCGCGGCGTCCGACATGCTGCCAGTCGAAGGTGAAGTACGCCGTGGACAGCACCGGCAACTGGTACTCGGCCAGGATGTTGGATTTGTAGTCGGGAATGCCGACAAAGTTCTTGTTGTTGGTTACATAGCTGGGGCAGACCAAAGCGCCAGCGAGACCTGTGCAGGTGGGTGATACGTACGGATTGCCCGGCGGAAGGTATTGAACCGTGTCGGTCAGCTTGGGATTCAACGCCGTGATTCCGCCGATGACCCTCAGGCTCTTGGTGACGTTGCCGGAGAGCATGGCTTCGGCGCCGTAGTTGACCTGCTGGCCGATGATCTGGTAGTTCACGCAATTCTGCCCGGTCAGCGTCAGGGTTCCACCCACGCCGCAGGCGTTGCTCGGGTTAGAGGCGCTATAGCCAAAAAGTCCGAAAGCGTTGGCAAAGGGCCGCCGGATGCGGAAGACGTCGGCCGTGAAGTTCATCCTCTGCGATTCCACCTTGTAGCCCACCTCCCACTCAGTGCTGCGGTAGGTTGGAAGCGGCTCGCTGGCATTGAAGACAAAGATTTCCGAGGCCCCGGAGCCACTGTTCGCTTGAGCTATGTCCGGAGCCTGAATGCTATCCGCAAAGGTAACGTAAGCGGTCTGGTTCGGCCTTGGCTTGTAGAGCACGCTGCCGGTGGGGCTGACGCCCTGGGACATGTAATTGCCGGCGCCTGGCACCCTCTGCTGGGCCGCCGGGTATACGCCCGATATTTTGTAGTTGTTCGTCCAGGTCCAATCCTGGCTGGCGGCTACGCGCAGAAGCCATTTCGGCGTCAGCGTGATGGTGTCGCCAAAGTTGAATCCCTGCTGATGGATGATGCTGGAAACGTAGAGGGCGTAAATGCCGGTGTAAGGCTGATAGCCGACGCTTGCATCAATCTGCGGGTCGTTGATGTTGGCATAGCAAGCGTGAGGAGCGTTCAGCGCGCACAGGAATTTGGCCGTGGGGGAGGTAGTGGTTGTGCCCGTGAGGGAGTTTGTGGGGCCCCAGGTAGCAAATCTGTAGCCGGTGCTGCCGAAGACCACCGCGTGGCTGACGCTGCCGGTCTTGAATTTGCCGGTAACGTACCCCAGGTCGCTCTTGACCTGGAAACGGCCGGAGATCGTTCCCTGGAAGATGTTTTCCGCCTCTGTCTGGTAATCGCCCTTGGAGTCAAAGAGCGCGTTGACCGCTGTGGTGAGGTTGCGATAGCTGATCTGGTGCAACACCCCGAGATTAAGGTGCCAGTTCGGGCTGAAATCGTGCGTGAGCTTCACCTCGGCGATCTGGTTGTTGGTATTGGATCCCAGGAAGCGCTGTCCATAGCCCTGGCGCTCCGGGTCGGGAGCATTCACCGGCAGAGTGGAGTAACAGCCTGAGTTGTAGCCAAATTTGTAGCCAGACGGAGCCGGATTCACAGTCGTGCATTTAGCTGTGGGATTCTGTGTCGAATTGTAGGAGAACCAGCCGGGGTATCCATGCTGCCAGAGGTTGTAGAAGCTGAAGTTGCCCCCGATGGTGGTGTGGGCGAAGGGACGCGCATCGAGCGTGATGTCGGCCAACTGGCGGCGCAACTGGCTATTGGTGACGTAGCCGGTGCCGTCGCCCACAAGCCCGTTGATGCGGTAGCCGAAGATCTTCTTCGGACCCAGGCGGCCGCCCAGGTCGAGATGACCGGTCATCACGCTGCGGCCCTCATAATCCACCTCGGCCTCGTTGAACCGGTCTTCGGTGGGAGCCTTGGTGACGAAGTTGAAGGTGCCCGAGGGGTTGGAGGGGCCGTACATCGAGCCGCCCACGCCGCTGAGAACCTCAATCTGCTGGTACTCCTCGAGCGCGAAAGGCACGGTAACCGCAAATCCCATTCCGTCCATGCGGTCGCCCTGCATGTTGGTGCCCTGCATGCCGCGCGTTTCAGGGCGCAGAATCTCCGGTCCCTGCATCTCCTGGAAGGAGACCAGCGGCAGATACTTGGCGATCTGCTTGAAGTCTCTCGAATGCGTGTCCGCGATCAACTGGTGGGAGATCACATTGATTGTGTAGGGAAGGTTCACAATGGGCGTCGGGCCGAGGGGCGTAGCGGGCGCCAGGACATCCACGCGGTAGGCGTTCTCAAACGAACCAGCCTTGACGGCGACGCTCTCGACATTGCCGGCCAGCGTCAGGGAGAAATCGGTGCTGGCGCTCTGGCCCGCGGCCACGTTGATGGCGCCGCTTACGCTGGGATTGAAGCCCTGGGCGTCGGCCTCAATGGTGTACGTGCCCACCGGCAGGGCTGAAAACGTATATTCGCCCCGGGCATTGGTGACCGAGGTGGCCTTTTCGTTGGTCTGCACGTTGGTGAGAACCACCGGGACGTTGGCCAGAACCGCCTGACTGGGGTCCTTGACGGTGCCGGTGATCCGCCCCGTGGTTGAGCCGCTCTGTGCGAAAGTGCACAGTGTGGCGCATAGGCAGAGGAGACAGCCAACGAGCAGCCCTCTCCAATTGCCTTGTCCTTTTGTTTTGAATACCATGTATTGCCTCCAGAGAATTACATAGAACATCGCCGTCGCTTCGGCAACACTCATCCGGGGCATTCTATCGAAAGATTGATGCGATAATCAATAAGAATCTTGAGAGCGTAACGTATACATTACACGCGCGACACATAATTATGAGCGCTTTGTTTTCCGGCCGCCGGGGAAGGGCCCTTGGAGGGAAGCGCTTTTGTCTTTTTTAGATGTCAAATCTAGAGCCAGGATGCGGGTTGTTAAGCCGAATTTCCGTCTGCAGGGAGGGTTTGCTCCTCGGCGGCCGGGGAGGCGTCCAGCATTGCAAGATGATGGCGACCAGCATTTTTTTAATCATTTCCCCTCATCCATTTCGCCCACAGGCCGATAGACAGGAAGTTGACTTGTATTTCCGAAAGGAGCACGCCAGATGATCCCTGCAGTTGATCATCCGATCTGGACGCAAATTGTAACCGGGAAGAAACCGGTGCAGACGGGCAAGCTGGCCATTAACCTGCTTGCTCAAGGCAACAAAATCAACTACGAGAAGGATTCGTCGCCTGCCAACGTGAAGCTGCTCGCGAAAAGAACCCACGACTTCTTCATCCAATACGAAAAGGTCTTTGCCACTGAATTCGCCAAGATTCTCAGCTAAGGAGTGAGAGAGCGCTATGCTTGCAGCCATCAGTACCACCTTGCAATCCATCCCGGAGGTGCAATCNNCTGCTGGCCGAGGACCGCATCTTTGTAACCCGAGTGCCGGAGATGGCCCTGTCAGTGAAGGCGGCCGACTATGGGCCGGAGAATCTGGCCAACCTCTACCGCGACGCACCCGTCCATGGCTTCACCTTCGTGGTATTGCCAGCCGCCACCGAAGTGCTCAAGACCTTCGCCGAGAAGGCTCCTTCCTTCGACGGCTTCCTGCTGCGCCCCGTTGTGGGATGGGTCGCGGGGGTACGCGTGGACAAGATCGGCAAGGAATCGCCGGTGGTCTTCAACGGCAAGACGGGCTCCGTCCACGAGGCCAAGTGTGTTGCGCTGCACGTTACGCTGCCCGCCAACATCATGGCCGATATGGACATCGTGAACATCTTCGAGAGCCAGGGCGGCGACGTGATCCGCTTCGAGGAGGCAGGCTTCCAGGTAACCAAATGCCTGGTTAACGGCAAGTCAACCAATCTGGCCAAGTACATCACCGAAAAGGGAGTCCGCACGGAGTTCCCCCTGATCGGCGACTACAACGGCAGCAACATCAACGTCTCTTTCCAGAATGTGGACGCCGCCAAGGGCGTGGTCGATCTGTATGCTCCGGTCTTTCCCGGCGTAGACTATCGCTTCGTCAAGCCGGTCGCGGACTACGCGGGCGCATTTGCCAACACTCTTACCGAGGGCGCGGAGCACCCGGCTTTTGCCTGCAACTGCATTCTCAACTACCTCTACGGCAAGCTCGAAGGCAAGAAGACCGGCGACATCACCGGCCCCATCACCTTCGGCGAGATTGCGCACCAGTTGCTGAATCAGACGTTGGTCCGGCTCTATCTGCACAATATGGCCTGAGTCCACCGGATTCCACCCGCTTTCCACCCCCGCTGCGTTCATGCGCCAGCCGGTTCATCCTCGCGATGAGCCGACTGGCTTTTTTGCGGCCGCCCCTGCGGCTCGGCCTGCCTCGCAGCTCTTTGATTGATCCAGGATTTATCCAAAATTTGTCAGGATTGATTCAGGATTTATCCAAAATTTGTCAGGATTGATTCAGGATTGGTCAAGGATTGATCCGGGCCTAAACATCTGAAACAAGTTGGGCGCCCCGCGCCGCCATCTACAATCGAGGCATGAGCAAACAGGTCATCGCAACCCCTTTAGCGCCCGCCGCCATCGGCCCCTACTCACAGGGCGTACGCACGGGAAACCTCATCTTCACGGCCGGCCAGATTGCGCTGGACCCGCTCACCCAGCAGGTCGTCGCCGGTGGCGTCGCCGAGCAGACCACCCGTGTGCTGGAAAACCTGAAGGCCATTCTCGAGGCGGCTGGATCAAGAATGGAAAACGTCGTCAAGAGCACTGTTTTCCTCAAGGATTTCAATGACTTCTCCGCCATGAACGCGATCTATGGAGCCTACCTCGACCGGGAAGGTGTCCCCCCCCCGGCGCGCTCGACGGTCGAGGTCGCGCGCCTGCCCAAGGACGTTCTGGTCGAAATCGAGCTGGTCGCCGAGATCTGAAACCGGCCCTCCCGATCCCAACGCCCGGCCAGGCGCATCCAATCGGCATGGAACGAGCCTGGGAGGCTCCATGAGCGACGCGACGGAAGAGACCGGCAAACCCCAACGCATTGAACGGAGCGAGTCCGAGTGGCGCGCCCTGCTCACCCCCGAGCAGTACAGGATTCTGCGCGAAAAGGCCACCGAACGCGCCTTCACCGGCGTGCTGACCCAGAACCACGAGACGGGCGACTACCATTGCGCCGGCTGCGGCGCTGTTTTGTTTCAGAGCGGAGCTAAATTCGACTCCGGCTGCGGCTGGC
>PMPH01000169.1 GCA_003161045.1 Acidobacteriaceae bacterium | reverse complement strand
GGTCCTTCTCGATGACCACGATACGATAGTAGGGCTGTTTGCGGGCGCCAAAACGCGCCAAACGAATCATCACCACGGCGATACGGTTCCTTTCAAAATCCAGTGCTCTGTTGCAGTCCTATGGGGGCTTGCCAGCCGGCGGCGTTCCGCTTCAAGCTCGCCCTGCCAATAAAAGGACCGGGCAAACCTGCCAGCAGATCACCCGCGAACGAAAAGTTGTTCGCAGGAACCCCGTGCCGCGCAAGACACAACACCTAAGTATCGCCGAAAGTGGGCGGTTGAGGCAAATAAACTCTCTACCTTCGCTTCTCGCCCTCGACTGCTTGGCCTCGCTGAATGGCGGCTTTGGCGGCTAAAGCAAGTTCCAAACTGGCATTGAGTCAGGCCGCAACTCCAGTCCCAGGTCCTCGCCCCGGAAAGAACGAAGACCTGGGATTTAGAAGATAAACTGGCAATTTCAAGCGCGTTATTTGCCCGATTTGCCCTTCTTGCCGCCGCTCGTCTTGCCTGCGGCCTGCCGTGGCTGGTCACCGCCATGGTGCCGTTTGTGGTGCGCCACGGCCTTGGCGATCTCCTCCGGGGAAAGTTTGCTGGGGCTTCCAAGATGCAGAACATCGTTTGCGATTGAGGGGTCGGTTTTGCTGGGTTCCATGGATTTCTCCTTTTTGGGGCAGGAGCTCCATCTGCAAGCTGCCGCAAAAGCTCGCAGACGAGCCTCTTCCGGCTATATCGAAAACTCCAGCGGCCGCGGGAGCGGCTTAGAGGCAGGGCTGGCAATTCAAGTCCGCCTCGACCACCCCGGCAGGAACGGCCGCTGAGCGGCAACTCCTACCTTCAGGATAGTCCCATCCGGCAGAGATGGACAAAAAAATGCCTTGCGCCGCGAGCCGGTCAGTTTTTGATCTTCTTCAGCAGCCACGCCATGTTCTGGCCCAGAACCTTCATGGTTTGAATGCCCTCTTCGTCCCGCTCCACGTCGCCGATCTCGCGGCCGATGCCAATGTTCCAGTAGGACGAGCCGGGGATGATCATTTCGCTGATCAGAAAGAAGTGATTCAGGGCGTCGAAGGCGTGAATCGCTCCCGCGCGGCGCACCGCTACGACGGCCGCGCCCACCTTGCGGCGGAAGATGCCGCCATTGGCCTTGGAGACCAGGCAGGCGCGGTCCATCAGGGCTTTAATCTCGGGAGAGATGTCGGCCACATAGGTGGGCGAGCCGAGAAGAATGCCGTCGGCCGCCTCCATCTTTTCGATAAAAACGTTGCCCATGTCGCCGGTCTGCGAACACCGGCGGTCCTTGTTTTCAGAACACTTGCGGCAGGCCAGGCAGCCGTGAATCTTCGCCCCGCTCAGTTCAATGAGTTCGGTTTCGATCCCTTCCTTTTCAAGCTCCTTCAGAACGTAGCGGAGCAAAATGGCCGTATTCCCGCCCTTGCGGGCGCTGCCGTTCAACGCAACAACCTTGGTCCGAGTCCCGTTCATGAGTCAGTCTCCTCTTGCCGGCCCTCCGGGCCAGAATATTTTTTCACTCCCCATTTTGGTCTCTTCCCGCATGGAAGAAGGCCGCGTGGCTTCTGATAAAAGCAGAGGTCAAAATGCCGTCCAAGCCGCGCCCCATTAGAGCAATCTCCTTGAGCAGCCTTATGCCTTCCCGGTCATCGCATAAAGAATCGCCCGTGCGGTGAACTCTTCGTCCAGGCGCGAGGAGATCATCAGGTCGTAAAGGTGGGGATTGGTCCAGCACTTGCCAAAGAACTGTTGGAGGTACTTGGCGCGCTCGCCATCCACGGTGCGAATGCGCTGCTCGATGTTGGCGCCCGGCTCCAGGCGGTCGCGCAGGCGCGCAATGCGCTCCAGGCAGGGCGCGTAGACGAAGACGTGAAAGACGTCGGGCTGATGCTGCAGAACGCACTGCGATCCCCGGCCCACGATCACGCAATTGCCGTCTGAATGAGCTTTTTCGATGATCTTCTGCGAGATTTTTACCATTTCCTGGGCGTCGAAGACGGCGTTGTCGCCCAGTTCGAGGCCGGCAGCCAGGGCGGCCGAGCGCATGGCCTGCTGGTTGATGCGCCGCAGCCAGGAATCCACGTGCTCGTCGTAGTGGCGCACCACGCTCGAATCCACATGCGCCGCGTAGGCGATGGCGTCGATGATGTCCTTGTCCAGCAGCTTCCAACCGAGCCGCATGGCGATGGCTTCCGCAATGCGTCCCCCGCCGCTGCCAAACTCCCGGTTGACCGTTAGTACGCGGTATTCCACGTTCCCTCCCGCAAAATCGGCAACAATCCACGTTACTCCTCCGCCCGTGTTCTTTCCAGTTCCGCCCGCGCCGCTTTTATTTCGGCGTAACCCCTGGCGCTGGAATCTGGGCGGCCGGTCTGGTGAAAGGCGCCGGAAACTGGAGCCAATCAAGGCGCCAGAACTAGCCGGAAATCCCGTTCTGAACGGGGTTTCGCAGGTGGCAAAAAGTCCACGGCGCTTGCAGGAGGCAGTGAGTCCTCGGCGTAGCATTGAAGAGTGAATTCCGTTTTATGAATTCCATTTTTCCGGGCCAGGGCGATCCGGCAGGACGCGCTTTGGAGCATTTTCAGAAGGAATTTCAGAAGGAATCTGAACTTCTCTTCGAGCCTGTAAAAGGTGGGTTCTTTTGAAGAAACAGGTCACAGGGGCGCGTGGCTTTGGGCTGCGGCCATGTGGAAAACGCGATCAGGCCACCCGGGCGCAGAACGCACCGGTCGAGGGCCAGTAAAAATCAGGGGCGGTTAAAGATCAAGGGCGGGCAAAGAGGAATGAGCGATTTCGATCCAAGAGGAAGGAACAATTTCGGTCGCAGTGGTTTCTGCCGAATAGCCGCGCCCTGGCGGCTGCGCACCCGCACCCTGGAACTAGGCCGGCGGACGCTGGTCATGGGCATCGTCAACGTCACGCCCGACTCGTTCAGCGACGGCGGGCTTTTTTCCACCCCCGAGGCTGCAATCGTCCGCTCAATGCAATTGTTGGACGAGGGCGCTGATCTGCTCGATCTGGGCGCGGAGAGTACGCGGCCGGGGTCGCGGGCCGGATCGCAAGCCGGGTCGCGGGCGGGAAATCCCAATGGCGTGGCAGGCTCAGCAGAGGCTCCGGTGGTGAGCGCCGATGAAGAACAGGTGCGCCTGCTGCCCGTGCTGGAAGGAATTCTCAGGGAGCGGCCCCAGGCCGTCATCTCCGTGGACACCTACAAGGCGGCGACGGCGCGGGCGGCCCTCAGGGCAGGCGCGGAGATTATCAACGACGTGAGCGGCTTCGCCTGGGACGCGGAGATGGCCACGGTTTGCGCGGAGGCTGGGCGCGGCGCCGAAGATGCTCCCGGCGTTCGTGCTGAAACTGCTCCGGGCCGCAATCCGGGCCGCAACGCTGAAACCAGTCCAGACGGCAATTCAGGCCGCGTTCCTGGCTGTAGTCCAGGCCTGATCCTGATGCACACGCGGGGCAGGCCCGAAGAGTGGGGCACGCAGCCGAAGCTGGCTCCCGATGAGCTGCTGGCCGCGGTGCGCGCGGGGCTGGCAGCCAGCCTGGCGGCGGCAACGGCAGCGGGAATTCCGCCCGAGGCTATTGTGCTCGACCCCGGCTACGGCTTCGGCAAGCGCTTCGAGGAAAACTACGCGCTGCTGGCCCGGCAATCGGAACTGCTTTCGCTGGGCCGGCCGCTGCTGGCCGGGCTCTCGCGTAAATCCTTCCTGGGCCGGACGCTGGCCCCACTGCACGCGGGCTGCGACGCCCCGGTCGAGGCCCGCGAGACAGCCAGCGTGGCGGCGCTGGTCGCGGCCATCCTGCATGGAGCCTCGATTGTCCGTGTGCATCGGGTACGCCCGGCCATCGAGGCGGCGCGGATTGCCGACGCGGTGCTGACTGCTGGCGGTTCTATCGATTGAGGTTCGCGGAAACTCGCCTTAGCCGGTTCGCAAATGGCGCGCATCGCCGAGGGCTTGCCCGGAACGCAACCGAAGGCGTAAGGCTGCCCGGCCAAGGGGCAGGACGCCCCGCCGCTGAATCGTGTTGCCCCGGCAAACCTGCCCAGGGTTTATTATCAAAGCAGGTGCAGGCCGGAGCGGCTGCGCCTTCGTTTTGCTGTCCGGAGTTGCAACCCAGGAATTGCAATTCAGGTTTTGCAACGCCGGATTGGCAATCCAGAAGCGGCAATTCAAAACTTGTGCGCGCCTTTGCAGAAAAGGCCGTCAGGGTTGATGTATCTCTCACGCAGGACAGTCTTCAAGGAACAGGATCAGATGCGAGCAAAGACGGCGGTAGTGCTGGGCGCCCAGTGGGGCGACGAGGGCAAGGGCAAGATTGTGGACGTGCTGAGCGAGCGGTTTACCGCCGTGGCGCGCTACGCCGGCGGACACAACGCCGGACACACGGTCATCATCGGCAGCCAGAAGTTCGTGCTGCAACTGATTCCCTGCGGGGTTTTGCGGCCGGGCTGCCAGGGCGTCATCGGCAACGGCGTGGTGCTGGACCCGATCGCCTTCCTCAAGGAAGTGGCCAAGCTGCGCGCGCTGGGCGTGGGCGTGGATGAGCGGCTTTCGGTCTCCAACCGGGCGCAGGTGATTCTGCCCTATCATCGGATGATCGAGCTGGCCGCCGAGAGCGCGCCGGGGCGCAAGAAGATTGGCACCACCAGCCGGGGCATCGGGCCAGCCTACTCGGACAAGATGTCGCGCGGCGGGCTGCGCATCGTGGACCTGCTGCGGCCCGATCTGCTGAAGACGCACATCGAGGCAGCCTGCGCCGAGAAGAACGCCATTGTTCACGCTCTGTTTGGCGCCGATCCGCTGGAACCGCAAAAGATGTACGACGAGTACGCGGCCGCGGCCGAGCAGGTGCGCCCCTTTGTCACCGACACCGGCCGCCTGTTAAACAAGATTCTGGCCGAGGGCGGCAGCGTGATGTTCGAAGGCGCGCAGGGCACGATGCTGGACATTGACCACGGAACCTACCCCTTTGTGACCTCCTCTTCGGCGACGGCCGGCGGCGCGGCTACCGGCACCGGCGTGGGGCCGACGGCCATCGGCACGGTCATCAGTGTGACCAAGGCTTACGTGACGCGCGTTGGCGAAGGCCCCTTCCCCACCGAGATTCACGAGGCGGTGGGCGACCACCTGCGGGCGCGCGGCAACGAGTACGGCGCGGTGACCGGGCGGCCACGCCGCTGCGGCTGGCTGGACATTCCGCTCTTGCGCTACTCGAACCAGGTCAACGGCGCCGAGTGGCTGGTGGTGACCAAACTGGATGTGCTCGACGAACTCGAAGAGATTCCCATCTGCGTGGGCTACGAGATCGCGGGCAAGGTGACCGATGAGATTCCCGCCGACGTGTACGGCCTCGAACAGATCAAGCCGGTTTATACGAAGCTGAAGGGCTGGCGCAGCTCGACCGAGGGGATTACCGAATTCGACAAATTGCCCCCAGCCGCAAGAGATTATCTGCATTTTCAGGAGCGGGAGAGCGGGGCCAAGATCGGCATGGTCTCAACCGGCCCGGACCGGAACCAGACCATGCTGCTGCCGGAGTTTGCCGCGGCCCTCGATAGCATTCACGCATAAACTTGAAATGTGTCCCCAGGGAGTTTGATGAACGTTCGATTCCTGGATCGCAAAAGGAAGCCGCTCTGATGATCAGCTTTGCCGTACGGCTCAAATTTGCCCCGGAAGATCGCGCCGATGTTGCTGAATGCCTGCGTGTGCTGGCCACGGCCTCGCGCCAGGAACCGGGATGCATCAACTACATCCCCCATCACGTCGAGGACGACCCCGATACCGTGCTCATCTTCGAGCAGTATCAGGACACCAAGGCCCTGGCCGCGCACCGCGGGTCGGAGCACTTCAAGCGCCATGCCGTGGGCGGGCTCTACCAGAAGATGCGGGAGCGCGCCGTGGAAAACCTGGTCGCTCTGGCTTGAGCCTTCGCCCGCCGCCAACCGGCGAAAGCCTCGGCGCGGCTATAGCAGTTCTCCAATTGCACTACACCGAAACCGCGCACTCAAGTGGCTTTTTCCTTAAGAAAAAGCCACCTCGCACAGGGTTGGCAGGGCATATGAATTGGAGAAATGCTCTGGCCGCGAAGCCTTTTGCGGAAAGCGGCCGTTCACGGAAAATTGACGGAACGGGAATCCGCGCCGTCCTGAAATCGATTGACCTGCACAGCCCTGCGCGACTACCATCCGAAGCCATGATGACCGGAGCCGGGATCAACTCGTCCAAGTCCATTCGTCGCCAGGCAGCCTTCGCCCTGGCCGTCCTCCCCCTGCTCGGAGCGCTCGTGCTGGCCGTCTGCGCCCCGCCCCTTCAGGGCGAAATGCCGAAGGTGCGGAAGCACCAGAGCCGTCTCCTGATCGACCGGCTGGAAGAGAGCTGGCGGAATGCCACGCTGAAGGCGGACACTGCTGCCCTGGGCTCGCTGCTGGCCGACGACTACATGGCCATCACCCCCGGCGGCACTCTGTTGTCCAAGGAGCAGACGCTGGCCAGCCTGCATTCCGGCACGACCCATTTCACCTCCTTCGAAGTCTCCGACCGCAAGGTGCGCTTCTACGGAACTACGGCGCTGCTCACCTCCCGGGTTGAGGTGAGCGGCACGATCGCCGGGGAGGACATCTCCGGCAGCTTTCGCTATACCCACGTCTACGCGCGGGACAAACAGGGCGCATGGAAGATTGTGAGCTTTGAGGCCAGCCGCATTCGCGAACCCGGCGAGCGAAGGTAGACCCCGAAGGCGCGGGAAGGCCAACTCCTTCACGGAAGGCGCATTCCTCTGGGCAGTACAAGCACACATTCCTCTATAAAAATCTATTCCCTTACAATGGGCCTATGCCGGAACTGCCTGAAGTGGAGACGATTGCCCGCGGCGTGAACGAACGGGTGCGCGGTGACCGCATCGTCGAGGTCTGGTTCTGCGGGCACCGGCAGCCCTTCAAAAACTTGCCTGAAATCCAGTCCAAAGGCTTGCAGGGCCGGACGATTCTGGCTGTTCATCGCACCGGAAAGCACATTGTCTGCGAATTGGGGCCTGCGAACGGTAAACCGGCTCCCGCCTCGGGCAGTCCTTTGGATGAGTGCGCCATCCATTCGAGCGCCCAATGGATTGTGCACCTTGGCATGACCGGCAGATTGCTGGCGGGCCCCCCGGATGCGCCCCTGGCGGCTCACACCCATGCGCGGCTGAGCCTCGCGAGCGGCCGGGAGCTGCGCTTCGTGGACCCGCGCCGCTTCGGGCGGCTGGAGTTTCGCGATCTCAGTGGCTGCCCCGGCTTCAGCGCGGCGGGAGCCGACCCTCTGACCGTGACGGAGGAGGAGTTCCGTCAGCTTTTCCATGGCCGGCGTCTGCCCATCAAGGCCGCCCTGCTCAACCAGAAGCTGCTCTCCGGCGTGGGCAACATCTACGCCGACGAGAGCCTCTTTCACGCTGGCCTCCGGCCACGCCGGCAGTGTGGGCGGCTGACCAGGGCCGAACTCGAACGCCTGCGCCTGGCCCTGCGCGAAGTGCTCGAAGAGGCCATCCGGATGGGCGGCTCTTCGGTGAGCGATTACGTGGACGCCAATGGCGTGCGGGGCCTCTTTCAACTGGAGCACTGCGTCTACCAGCGCACCGGACTTCCCTGCCGCCGCTGCCAGAGGCCGATCCGGCGCATGGTGCTGGCCGGACGGGGGACGCACTACTGCCCGCACTGCCAGCATTAGGGCAGGTTTCTACGCTTTCTGAAGTATTCCCTGAAAAAATCTTCCAAAAATGGAACAATTCCCGCACCGGGAATTGCGCAAACCATTGAAATCAAACAAATCTTCAAATGGCCTCACAATTGCTATGTAATAGGCAGCCAGTGATGCACCGGCTGCTGGATTCGATTCGGTCAGCCTAAAGAAGAGCAGACAACCGGCAAGAGTTTCCGCTTATGAAGCGGCCCTCAAGCAAGGATTAGTCCCAAAGAGGACAGACCAGCCGGAGAAGTCTGAATCAGGCACGGTGGATCTAACCGCCGGCCGCGCACCGTTCGGAGGCCAGTGGCCAGCAAGAGATAAAGGAACGCCACTCTATGAGAGTGGCGTTCCTTGCGTTTGGCGGCCTCCGGCATCCGGCTGAGTGCGGCGGCTGCCTGAGCCGAAGTTTAGGGCCCCGCTTGACTTGCCAGACGCGCTCGTTCGCTGTACTATCATAGTTGCCTACCAAGCGGCTGACGCGAGCCACCCGAAACGGGCAGAGCAAGCTCGCCGCGAAGCAAGGAAATCTCGCCGGAAGAGTTCAATTCATCGCAGTCTTCAGGCTGGGGGTTTCCATTGAAGGGCGCCGCCTGGGGAAGGCGCCGGCCGCACCGTTACGATCCTGAGAACCGGAGAGGGCTGTTTTGCCGGTTTATCTATGCGAGGCGGCGAAGGTGTTTTTCACAGCGATCATCAAGGGGCACTGAGCCTGCACCGTTGCCGTCTGCATGGAGCGGGGTTTTTTGTGAAACCCCACTGACAGCCGGCATAGGCAAAAGTGCTTAAGGCCCTTGGAAATCAGCGTAGATTGCGCGCGGAACTTGTTTTTAGGGCTGTTGGCGCGATGTTCGGCGGTGATTTTCGCCGCCCGGTCCCGTGTTTTCCCACCAGAATCGGTCGGCGGGCAAACGAAGCCCGGCACCCGGCGGGAGACGTTTGAACCTGAAAACGCAACGCAGGAAACGCAATGCAGCGGATAGCAATGTACCCGTTAGTAATGCAACAGGAAGCTCACGCATGACGACAGAGTTGACGCAGCCCCAATCTGAATTGGGGCAGGCTCCGGCCGACGGCCAGGGGCAGTCGCAAGGGCATCGGCGCCGCCGGCGCCGCCGCAAGAACAAGAGCAGCCAGACCAGCGCAGCCCCGCTTCAACAGCCGCAATTGGCGGTTGAACCAGAGACGCTTGCGCCGTCGCAGCCCGTGCCTGAGGCGTCGCCGCAACCGCGGCCCGTGAAGCGCAAGTCGGCGGCTCCCGTGCATCCGGGTGCGCATCCGGGCACCCACCCGGGCGGGCGTCAGGCCGGGCATCAGAGCCAGGGACGGAAGAAGAAATTTTTCCAGAAGGGCACGGCCACGGCGGCGCAGCCCGGCAACAGCATTTCAGCCCCATCGCCGGGCAAGCGCAAGAGCCGGCAAAAAGGGCCGAAGGAGTTTGTCGGTCCCATGGACCACAGCTACCGCGTGGTAAACGGCAACGTAGCCGACGGACCGCCCTCGACGATTCAGCTCTCGAACGGCGCGTACAACGGCGGCTATTACCAGGAGGCTTACCAGCCCCCGCCCGCTGCTCCCATTCGCGAGGACGCTCCTACCCGCATCTTCTGCTTCATCGAGGATCTGTTTTTCCTGGCCAAGATTCAGGAGGCGGCCCGCAAGCTGGGCGTGAAGGTGGAGTTTGTGAAGGGCGACAAGGAAACCCTGGCGCGGCTGACCGACACAGACGAGGCCGAGCGGCCTAAATTGCTGGTCTTCGACCTGAACAACCTGAACGCCAAGCCGATGACGCTGATTCCCAAGCTCAAGGCCAAGCTGAAGAAAGCGACGTCGATCATTGGCTTTCTCAACCACTTGCAGGGCGAACTGAAGGCCAAGGCCATCGATGCAGGCTGCGACACGGTGATGCCGCGGTCGGCTTTTTCACAAAGCCTGCCCAACCTGCTGCGCCGCTACGGTTTGGAAGAGGAAGAAGACCATATGCCGCAGCCGGTGTAAGGCGGGCGAAAAAAGCACGGATTAATGAGGGCGCTTCCATTGCGGGAGCGCCTTTTTTTGCTTCCACCCCCGCCACGAAGACCCGTCGCCGGGAACTCGGACCGTGAGCGCTATAGCGGTTCTCCAGTTGCTATAGAGGGGAGCCACTGCCGCTGAGTGGCTTTTTCCTCAAGAAAAAGCCACCTTACACGATTCTCAAAACGCCACATTAACTGGAGAACCGCTCTAAACCTATCCTGGCGGCCAGGTGAGCTGGCGTCCGCCGAGCAGGTGAACGTGGAGATGATCCACGCTTTGGCCGCCGTCCTGCCCGGTGTTGACCACCACGCGGTAGCCCTTGGCGAGCCCTTTGTCGCGGGCAATCCGGGCGGCGGCCCACATAAGATGGCCGAGCAGCGCGCGGTCGCCCTCGCCGGTTTCCTCCAGCGAGCCGATGTGCTCGCGCGGCGCCACCAGCACATGCACAGGCGCCTTCGGATTGAGGTCGGCAAAGGCGTAGCAGAACTCATCCTGATAAACAGCGGTAGAGGGAATGCTCCCGTCCACAATCTTGCAAAAAAGGCAACTCATAGCGCGTTCAGTGTACAGGAATCGGAGATTTTCTCGCACGAAAACAAGACGGTTGCGCGCATGACCGGCTGACCGGCGCAAAATCTTCAGATCGTGGCGCTGGAAGCGGCTGGCCCGCGAGTACGCGACCACCCCGGGCCTGCGGCGCGGCCCTTGAACTACGTCGTACAGCGCAACGAGAACGGCGGCGCGAGCATTGCCGACGGTGATCTGGTGCGCGTGTAGAATGGTCGCGGCTCGCTCACGCTGACGGCGCTGGTGCTCGCCGATGGTCCAGTCAGCGTTCCGGCCAGGGTGGTGGCCGCGCAGATGGACTGGGCCAAGATGCACCCGGACGGAGCGAACGTGAATGCCCTGACCAGCGAACGGCTCACCGGTCTGGGCGCGGGGCCACGTTTTATTCCGTGCTGGTGGAAGTGGAGCATTGCGGGGAAACTCAGGGCGCGCGTTAGCCAGAGCCCTTCCCGTTTCGGTAACTGGCGCCGCAATTCGCCTGCAGCCAGCTCTTTGCGGCCCGCATCCAACCCTGTTGGGCTGAAGCAGTTGGACCGAACCGGTTGGGCTGGATCAGAAGAGGAGAAAAGGCGATGATCATCGGCGTTCCCAGAGAGATCAAGGACAATGAGGCCCGCGTGGGCGTCACCCCGGCAGGCGTGAAGGCGCTCACCGAGGCCGGCCACACCGTGCTGGTCGAGACCCAGGCCGGCGCGCTCTCCGGCTTTCCCGACGAGGAGTACCAGAAGGCCGGCGCGGAGATAGCGGGCGAGGCCGGACGGGTCTGGGGCAGGGCTGAGACGGTGGTCAAGGTCAAGGAGCCGATGGAGCCAGAGTACGTCTTCTTCCGCGAGGGGCTGGTGCTGTTTACCTTTCTTCACCTGGCGCCGGCGCCGATGCTGACCGGAAAATTGCTCGAGTCGAAGGTCACCGGCATCGCCTATGAGACGGTGCGCGACCGCCAGGGCACGCTGCCCCTGCTGACGCCGATGAGCGAAATTGCCGGCCGAATGAGCGTACAGGTGGGCGCGGCCTGTCTTGAAAGGGAGCACGGCGGCCGCGGCATTCTGCTGGGTGGCGTGCCAGGCGTTCTACCGGCGCACGTCACCATCCTCGGTGGCGGGGTGGTGGGCGCCAACGCGGCCAGAATCGCCCTCGGCCTGGGGGCCAAAACGACCATCGTGGACGTAAACCTGAACCGGCTCCGCGAACTGGACGACATCTTCGGCGGACGGCTTTACACGCTGGCCTCGAACAGCTACAACATAGCCCAGGCCACCAGGGAAGCCGACCTGGTGATCGGCGGCGTGCTGATTCCCGGCTCGCGGGCGCCCAAGATTGTGACCCGCGCCATGGTGGCCGAGATGAAGAAGGGCGCGGTGATTGTGGATGTGGCCATCGACCAGGGTGGCTGCGTGGAGACGGCCCGGCCCACGTCGCACTCGAATCCGAGCTACGTGACGGATGGCGTGGTGCACTACTGCGTGACCAACATGCCCGGCGCGGTGCCGCACACCTCGACGCTGGCCTTGACCAACTCGACCTTCCCCTATCTGCTGCGCATCGCCAGCCACGGAATCCGCGAAGCGCTGCGCCAGGACGCGGGCCTGGCCGAGGGGCTGAACACCTGGATGGGCCAACTGACCTGCCGCGGCGTGGGCGAGAGCCAGCAGCGGGAGTGGACGGCGGCGGCGAGTCTGATTGGCTGAGGAACAGTCGTCAGTGGTCAGTATCGATGGTGATCACAGCATTTGCGGTTTCCCACCCTTGCGACAAAAACAAGAACGTCGCAAGGATGGGGCCCCCGGATTTGTGCATGAGATGGGAATGACCAGCACTTGCCGTTCACGCTCCTAATCCCTGTCCCTATTCCCTGTTCCCTGTTCCCTGATCCTCGCCGGCTCTATAATCGCCCCATGACCTTCAGCGGCGATCCCCGGCGGCGGTATGTGGTTCTGCTTGCGAGCGGAGTGGCGTTGATCCTCGTGCTGCTGGGCGCGTTGCAGGCCTTCAACACCTCCAACATAAGTTTTCTCAATCCCGACACCTCCGGGGCGACGCTGCTCTTCACCGGCCTGACGGGGCTGGTCTTCCTGCTGCTGCTGCTGTTGCTGCTGCTGCTGCTAAGGAACATCCTCAAGGTCTACGCCGGGCAAGGCAGCAGCGGCCTGGGCGCTCGCTTGCGCTCGCGGATGGTGCTGGGAGCGGTGCTGATTGCGCTGACGCCTGCGGTTTTCATGTTTTTGTTCAGCTATCAGCTGATGAATCGCTCGCTGGACCGCTGGTTCTCGCCGAATACCTCGGAGCTGCGCGAGGACTCGACCAGGGTGGTCGTGGAGCTGGCGCAGTACGTGACAGCCAACGCCCGCGTGGAGGCCGAGTCGATTGCGGCCTCGGGCGCGCCGGACCGCCAGCTTGCCGCGCTTCAGGCCGAGTTGGCCGCGCATCGCATTACGCTGGCTGGCGGATTTGCAGTGGTTTATGGCAAAAATCAGCAGGTGCTGGCCAGCTTTCAGGCTCCGGCTGAATCCAGCCCCGCCAGCCTGCATTCGGGGCTGGACGAAGGCGAGCAGGGCGCCGACCTCCCGCTCCATGGGCCGCTGACGGCCAGCCTGCTGGCCGCGGCGCAACAGCCGGATCAGCCGGTCATGCAGATTGCCGGCCAGGAGTACGCGCTGGGCCTGTCGGTGACCGCTTCGGGCAAGGTGGTGGTAGTGGCGTTGCCCATGCCGCAGGGACTTGGCCAGACCGTCATGCGCATCCGCTCCGGTTCGGCCACTTACCGGGCGCTGTTTCGCGCACGCAACCGCATTCGCACCACGTTTTTCCTGATGCTGTTGCTGATTACCGTCTTCGTCTTCTTCTCCAGCGTCTGGGTGGCGCTGTTTCTCTCCAAGCAGATTACCCGCCCGGTGGAGGCTCTGGCCGTGGCGATGGCCGAGATTGCGACCGGCAAGTACGACCACCGCGTCGAGCTGGCCGCCACCGGGGAGATGGGCGAACTGGTGCGGGCCTTCAACCACATGGCGGCCGATCTGGACGCAAGCCGGCAGTTGGCCGAAAGCTCCAGCGCGCAACTGACCGCCGCGAACATGGCCATCGAAGAGCGCCGCCGCGAACTTGAGACCATCGTCGAGACGATTCCCTCGGGGGTGGTGACGCTGGACGGCGCGGGCACGGTCTTGCAATCCAATCGCGCCTTTGCCGCGCTGCTGGGCCAGGGCGAGAAGTCCAGTCTGAGCGGAGAAAAGATTGAATCGCTGTTTCCCGCCGAATCTGCCGCGGATCTGGCCGGCGTGATTCGCCGCGGCCAACGCATGGGAGCCGCTTCCACGGAGATTGAGCTGCACGCCAGGGGGCGCATTATTCATTTGGCCATCACCAGCGCGCGCTTCGAGCTGACCCGCGGGCGGCCGGGAACCGTACTCGTGGTCGAAGATACAACTGAACTTTTGCGGGCGCAGCGGCAGTTGGCGTGGAAGGAGGTGGCGCAGCGGGTAGCCCACGAGATCAAGAATCCGCTGACCCCGATTGCGCTCTCTGCTGAGCGCATCGCCCGGCACCTGGACCGCGGCCACCCGGACTCACCCGCCGTCATCCGCAAATGCAGCGAGGTGATCCTGGGCTGCGTGGGCACCCTGCGCACCCTGGTGGACCAGTTCTCCTCTCTGGCCCAGTTTCCTGCCCCTCAGCCGCGCGCCTGCGACATGAACAAGGTGGCCGAGGAGGCGCTGGCGCTGTTTGCCGGACGGCTTGACGGCATCACCGTCGAACGCAACCTGACGCCGGGCCTGCCGCCGGTCCTGGCCGATCCCGAAGCCATTCGCCGCGCCCTGGCCAACCTGATCGACAACGCCGCCGAGGCCATGCAGGGCAGCCTGTTGCGCGTGCTCGGGCTGCGCAGCTCGCTCAGCGAGGACAGCGCGGCGGTCGAGATCGAGGTCTCCGACACCGGCCACGGCCTCACCGATGAAATCCGCGAGCGGCTGTTTCTGCCCTTTTATTCGACCAAGCAGCGCGGCACCGGCCTGGGCCTCTCCATCGCGGCCAAGATCGTCCAGGAGCATGGCGGCAGCCTGCGCGCCGAGTCCAACAGCCCCAAGGGCGCGCGCTTTCTGCTGCGGCTACCGCTTTTGGAGCCGCTGCAGGAGTCTGCTGTTCAAGCTGGGCAACCCGACGAGGCCGCCGACAGCGACGCACCCATTCACTCTGCTGCTCCTCTGAAGGGATCGCTCCTATGAATCACATTCTGGTGGTGGACGACGAGGCGGAGATTCGCTCCTCGCTCGAAGAAATTCTGCGCGAAGAGGGTTACGGCGTGGCCACGGCGGCCACGGCGGCCGAAGCCCTGGTGCTGATCGAGGACGCGCCCTACGACGTCGTCTTGCTGGACATTTGGCTGCCTGACCGCGACGGCCTCGAGGTGCTGGCCGACATTCACCGTCAGGCGGCCGAGCAGCGGCCCGAGGTGGTCATCATCAGCGGCCACGGCACTATCGAAGCCGCCGTCAAGGCCACCAAGCTGGGCGCCTACGACTTTCTGGAAAAGCCGCTCTCGCTGGAGCGCACCCTCATTGTGCTCAAAAACGCCGTAGAAGCCCGCCGGATGCGCGTCGAAAACCTGGAGTTCAAGCGCCAGTTCAGCGTCAGTTCAGTGCTCACCGGCGAAAGCGTGCCCGTCAAAGCGCTGCGCCAGCAGATTCGCCTCATGGCGCCCACCAATGGCCGGGTGCTGATCTACGGCGAGTCGGGCACCGGCAAGGAGCTGATTGCCCGCTCGATTCACGCCGAGAGCCTGCGCCGCGACCAGATTTTTGTCGAGCTGAACTGCGCCGCCATCCCCGAGGCGCACATCGAGGCCGAACTCTTCGGCTTCCGGCACGGCGCGGTAGGCCAAGGCTTCAGCCCTGGCTCTCAAGGCGGCCCCACCGAACACCGCGGCACCCTGGAGCGCGCCGACGGCGGAACGCTTTTTCTCGATGAGGTCGGCGACATGAGCCTCAAAACGCAGTCCAAGGTGCTTTCGGCCCTCGACGACCAGCAGTTCACCCCGGTCGGGGGCACGCAGCCCGTCTGCGTGGACGTGCGCCTGATCGCCTCCACCAACAAAGATCTCGAAGAGGAGATCGCCAAGGGCAACTTCCGCGAAGACCTCTTCTACCGGCTCAATGTCGTCCCGTTTTTTGTGCCGCCGCTGCGGGAACGCAAGCAGGACATACCGCTGCTGGTGCGCGAGTTCCTCGCCGAGTTCGGCCGCCAGTATGGCCGCCCGCGCATGGAGATCGGCGAGGAGGCTCTGGAGACGCTGGCCCACTACCACTGGCCCGGCAACGTGCGCGAACTGAAGAATCTGGTCGAGCGGGTGCTCATCCTCAATCCCCGCACGTTGCGCATCGAGCGCAAGCACCTGCCCCCGTTGACTCACAGGGCCGGAACGCGCTCGACGGAAGAATTTTCGACCCTGCAACAGGCCCGCGACGCCTACGAACGCGAGTTCATCCTCAAAAAAATCGAGGAAGCCCGCAACAACGTCAGCCATGCGGCGGAATTATTGGGTCTGGAACGCAGCCACCTCTACCGCAAGATGAAAGCGCTGGGCATCAGCGTGCGCGAGTAGGAAGTTGAAATCGTCGCTGAAGTTGGTTAAAATAAACTGACAGGATGAGGCGGCGATGATTTCAGCAACCATATTCGAGGCGAAAACCAACTTTTCCAGCTTGGTCAAGGTGGTGCAGAAGGGCGAAGTGGTCACCATCACCTCCGGCCGTCGTAAGACTCCGGTGGCCCGTCTGGAAGCCATTCGGCCGGTCAAAAAGAAGCGGCTGGGCGCTCTGGAGACCCCCGGCTTCGTTCTCTCCGAGCAGTTTTTCGAGCCACTGCCGGACGAGGAGCTTCGCCTTTGGAATGAAGGCGGCGAGTGAATGGAGGAGTCAAATGAACGGAGCCAGCGAATGCCCGGAGGCTATAAATGAAGGTCTTGCTCGACACCTGCGCCGTGATTTGGGCTACGCTCTCCCCAACCTCCCTTAGCCCTCAGGCTCGGGAAACAATTGCCGACGAGGGCAATGTAATTCTTGTCTCGGCTGCCTCTGCGTGGGAGATCGCGACCAAAGTGCGTTTGGGGAGGCTTCCCGGCGCGGAGAAACTGGAGCAGGATTACCTCGCGGTGATGGAAGAGGCCGACTACACGCTGCTGCCCATCGACACCCAGTCCGCCCTGCGCGCCGACCGCCTGACCGCCCTGCACAAAGACCCCTTCGACCGCATGATCGCCGCCCAGGCGCTGGCTCTCGACGTAGCAGTTCTCAGCTCCGACCCGCAACTTGACCAATTTGGAGTGCGGCGCATCTGGTAGATTCTCCCAGGCTGGCCAGTTGATCTACAGCGGGAAAACCGGCCGCGGACACAACCCTGCTCCCTGCGGTCGCGTCCAATTCTGTATCCTTGAGGTTGAGGATGGCTTTGTTGACCAGGGTTCAGCCAGATTTCCGCAAGGATAGCCGACGGAAGCCACGCGCTTTCGGTGCGGCGGTTCTCTTGTGTCTGGCCCTGCTGGCTCTGTTGACCTTGGTCCAGGTGGCCCACGTCCATGCGGCCGACAGCGACCCCGACCATTGTTCGCTGTGCATCGCCATGCACTCGGCGGCGCCGGTTGCGGCCGTCGCGGCCGTGGTCGTTCTGGTCTGGGTCGAGAGCACGGCGCTGGTCTTCCAGCCGCGCCCGTTTATCCGCTATTGGCGCCCCAAGCTCTTCACCCGTCCCCCTCCCGCCGGCTGTTAGGGGCCTCTTTCCGACCTTCCGTCTTGGCCTGACACCGTTTGCATCCCGCGCCTGTTGCGCGGCGCAGCGCCGTCGTTTCCTCGCAGGCTGACTCAGGATTCGAAAAGCTGACCCAAAAAAATGCCCAGAAGCAGCCGCGGCGGTTCAGATCGCGGCCCGTCTTTCGCATTTTCAGCCAGGATTCAGGAGGCTTCTTATGTCGTTCAAACGCGGCGCAATTTCTTGCATTCTTCCCGTTTTCATTCTGATCTTCGCGGCGCTGGCCGCCTCCGCCCAAAGCGGCAACGCGGGCCAGGTCCGCGGTACGGTCGCCGATCCCACCGGCGCCGTGATTCCCAACGCCGCGCTCCGCCTGGCCAACCAGGTCAGTGGATTCGAACGGACCGCCAGCACCGACGCCACCGGCCAGTTCGTCTTCGCGAACGTCCCCTTCAACTCCTACCGAATCAGCGTCTCCGCTCAGGGCTTTGCTCCGTTGAGCCAGGGTTTCGAGATTCGCTCGGCGGTGGGCGCAAGCCTCAAACTGGTTCTCCAGATCGCCGCCGCCTCGCAGACCATCACGGTCGAGTCCTCAGGCGACCTGATCGAGAACGACCCCACCTTCCACACCGACGTGAACCGCGACCTGTTCGTCAAAGTGCCGATGGAAAGCCAGTCCTCCACCCTCAGTTCGCTGGTCACGGAAACCACTCCTGGCGTGTCGTCCGACTCGAACGGCCTCTTCCACGGCCTCGGCGACCACGCGGAAAACTCCTTTTCCGTGGACGGCCAGTCGATTACCGACCAGCAGAGCAAGGTCTTCTCCAATCAGTTGCCCTCGAACGCCATTCAATCCATCGAGGTCATCAGCGGCGCGCCGCCGGCCGAGTACGGCGACAAGACCAGCCTGGTGATCGTGGCCACCACCCGCTCCGGGCTGGGCGTCACCCAGCCCACTGGCAGCATCAGCAGCTCCTACGGCTCCTTCGGATCGGCGACGGGAGGCTTCGATCTCTCCTACGGCAGCAAAAAGTGGGGCAACTTCATCGAGGCCGACGGCCTGAACACCGGCCGCTTCCTCGATCCGCCGGAGTTCAAGGTCTTCCACGACAAGGGCAACGAAGAGAACTTCTTCGATCGCGTGGACTATAACTTCACCCCGGCCGATTCGCTCCATCTGGACATGAACTACTCCCGCTCCTGGTTCCAGACGCCCAACTCCTACGACAACCTGAATGTGCAAAACGTGCTCTACGGTACTGGCGCGAATCCCAGCCCCACCATCGGCAGCGTGGGCGACACCGATCAGCGCTCCAAGATCGAGACCATCAACATTTCGCCCACTTACACGCGCATCCTCGACAACAACGCGGTCCTCAACCTGGGAGCCTTCGTCCGCCGCGACAACTATAACTACTATCCGAGCGGCAATCCCCTGGCCGACCGCGGACCGGCCAACCTGCAAACCTCCTCGATCGCGCAGAATCGCACCCTGACCAACGCCGCGGTTCACTCCGACTTCACTTACACCAGCGGAATTCATAACCTCAAGGCCGGAGCGCAGTACGAACAGACCTTTCTGCGCGAAAACGACAGCCTGGGCGTGGTCGATCCGGCTTATGCCTTCAGCGCGCCCTGCCTGGACGCCAGCGGCAACCCCGCGGCCGGCTACTCCGACCCCTCCCAATGCCCCGCCGGCCAGCAGAACCCGAACTACCTTCCCGTCCTCGCTCCCTACGACCTGACTCGCGGGGGCAACTTCTATCGCTACGCCGGCCACGCCGACATCAAAGAGCTGGCCCTCTACATCGAGGACGAGATCAAGGCCGGCAACTGGGACTTCAACCTGGGGCTGCGCGAGGACGTGTACAACGGCCTCACCGACGCCAATCAGACCGAGCCTCGCGTGGGCATTGCCTATAACATCAAGCCCTCCGGCACCGTGCTGCGCGTCTCCTATGCGCGCACCCTGGAGACGCCCTTCAACGAGAACCTCGTGCTATCGAGCAGCGGCTGCTCGAATGCGTTGCTGGCGCCGTTGCTCTCCTGCACGGCGGGCGTCTCGGGAACGCTTCAGCCCGGCTTCCGCAACGAGTTTCACGCCGGATTCCAGCAGGCCTTCGGCAAGTGGGCCGTGGTCAGCGGTGAGTATATCTGGAAGTACACGCACAACGCCTTCGACTTCAGCGTGCTGGGCAACACGCCCATTACCTTCCCCATCGACTGGCACAACTCGAAGATTCCCGGCTACGCCCTGCGCGCCGACCTTCCCCAGATCCACGGCTTCAACGCCTATTTCGTTGCCTCCTCGGTGGCCGCGCGCTTCTTTCCGCCGCAGTCGGCCGGCGCCGGCGCCGCTCCCCAGACCGGCGGGCAGCCATTCCGCATCGATCACGACGAGAAGTTCAACCAGACCACCCACCTGCAGTACACCTACTCCCGCGGCAAGCTGCTGAATGGGCTGTGGGGTGGCTTCAACTGGCGCTACGACTCGGGGCTGGTGGCCGGCGCAATGCCCTTTGCGGTGAACGCCACCACGCCGGTGGATCTGAGCGGACTCACCAACGACCAGCAGTTCCAGGCCGGCATCTCCTGCAATGGCGTGAAGGCTACGCCCACCGCGGGCTTCCCGTCCTGCGCGCCTTCGGCGTATTCCTCTTCGCTGGTCTCCATTCCCGCGCCGGGCACGGAGAACGGCGACCACAACCCGCCGCGCATCGCGCCCCGCAACCTCTTCGACGCCACCGTCGGCAAGGACGACCTCTTCCACGCCAGCCGCTATAAGGTCAACCTCGACCTGACGGCCATCAACGTCACCAACAAGTACGCGCTCTATAACTTTCTCTCCACCTTCAGCGGCACGCACTATGTAACTCCGCGGGCGCTGACAGCGAAGATCACGCTGAACTTCTAACACTGCGACCGCATGGATTCGCAATCTCCCAGGTCCCAGAAGCGGGACCTGGGGCACCCAGACTTTGGTGGGCCACATAGCAAAACCACACGGCCTCAGCGCCGCTGTCATTCTTCAACGCCGCCGCGCTCGGAATAGCGGTTTTGGCGGCAATAAAGCCTACTCCGCGTTGTCGATCTGGGCGCGTTGCAGCTTGTCGGAGTAATCGACGTAGACGGCCTTCCAGGTGGTGTAAAAGTCGATGGCTCCCAGACCCTCGCGGTGGCCGTTGCCGGTTTGTTTGACGCCGCCGAAGGGGAGATGAACCTCGGCTCCGATGGTGGGGGCGTTGATGTAAGTGATGCCGGACTCCAGGTCGCGGATGGCGGCGAAGGCGCGGTTTACGTCCCTGGTGTAGAGCGCGGTCGAGAGGCCATAGTCGATGGAGTTGGCAATTTCAATGGCCTCCTCAAAAGTGGCGAACTCGATCAGGCTGACCACCGGGCCGAAGACCTCTTCGCGCGCAATCCTCATCCCCGGAGCAACTCCGCCCAGCACCGTCGGCTCGAAGAAAGTGCCGTGAGCGTAAACTCCCTCGGTGAGCGCGTGGCCGCCAGTCAATAACTTCGCTCCTTCGGCCAGGGCGATGGCCACGTACCTTGCCGAGGTTTCAATCTGGCTGGCGTTGACCTGCGGACCCACCTGGACGGACTCATCCAATCCACTGCCGACCTTGAGTTTCTTCACCCGCGCCACAAATTCCGCGGTAAATCTTGCGGCAATCCCCTTTTGCAGCAGGATGCGGCTGGTGGCCGTGCAGCGCTGGCCCGTCGTCCCGAAGCCACCCCAGAGCGCGCCGTCGAGAGCCAGTTCCAAATTGGCGTCGTCGAGGACAATCTGCGCGTTCTTGCCGCCCATTTCGAGCGAGACCGGCTTGAAAGCAGCTGCGCTGCGTTTTGCGACCTCCGCACCCACAGCACTCGAACCGGTAAAGCTGATGGCGCGGACGCCGGGATTTTCAACCAGCGGCATTCCCACCGACGGGCCCGAGCCGCAGACAATGTTGACCACTCCGGGCGGCAAACCGGCATCGACCAGCGCCTGGACCAGGTTGTAGGTGGACAGAGGCGTGCCGGTGGCCGGCTTGATGATGCAGGTGTTGCCCGCAACCAGCGCCGGAAAGAGCTTCCACGAGGGGATGGCCATGGGGAAGTTCCACGGTGTGATGAGCCCCACGACGCCCACCGGCATGCGGAGGCTCATGGCGAATTTGTTGGGCAGCTCCGAGGGGGTGGTCACCCCGAAAAGCCTCCTACCCTCGCCGGCCACATAAAAGGCCTCGTCGATGGCCTCCTGCACGTCGCCGCGGGTCTCGGCCAGCACTTTGCCCATCTCGCGGGTCATCTGGCGGGCGTACTCCTCCTTGCGCTGCTGGAGCAGGAGGCCCGCGCGCACCAGAATCTCGGCCCGCTTGGGTGCCGGAACCAGCCGCCACGAGGCGAAGGCCTTTTTGGCGGCGGCTACGGCCAGGGCCACGTCCTCGGCGTGCGAGGAGGGGAACGCGCCCACCACGTCGGTGTGGTCGGCGGGGTTCAGGTTGAGGATGGATTTTCCGCTCACTGCGGGCAGCCACTGGCCGCCAATCAGATTGTGGTACGTGGGATGGGACATGGAGACCTCGTAAACAGGGGGCAGGGACCAGGGGGCGGGGTCAGGGGCCGAAAGCTCAGCCTGGGGCATCCGGCCAGTTCTGAAGCGACTCCGCGGAAAGCACACATCGAGAGATTAAGTCCGCTCTCCTTAACCTGTTGAGTCCCCTCTTGCCAGACTCAGCGCGTGGCCCGGCGGGGGACGGCGCCCGGCTCCGCGAACTCCTGAGTGTACCGCACCCGTTACCAGGCTGGCGCACTCTTTTGCTCTCTCTGCTGGCTTTCGATACACTCAGGGCCCATTAGCCGTACAATAAGTTTTGAGGTAGAACTGGTTTCCCAATGTCATTTAATGGTTACCCATCGCGCTCCACCCGGTCGCGCGGCCTTCGCTCCCTGTTTGGTATGTTTTCCAGCGACTTGGCCATCGATCTGGGCACCGCCAACACGCTGGTCTATGCGGCCGGCAAGGGCATCGTTGTAAACGAGCCCTCGATCGTGGCCATCAACAAGAACACCGGNNCCGGCAACATCGTGGCCATCAAACCGATGAAGGACGGCGTCATCGCCGACTTCAAAGTCACCGAAAAGATGTTGAATTACTTCATCCAGAAGGCGCACAACCGCAAAATGCTGGTGCATCCGCGCATCGTCATCGGCGTACCTTCGGAGATTACGCAGGTGGAAAAGCGGGCGGTCGAGGACTCGGCCTANNCGCGCCAAGGCCAGCGAGGTTTATCTCGTCGAGCAGGCCATGGTGGCGGCCATCGGTGCCGGGCTTCCTGTCACCGAGCCGGGCGGCAACATGGTGGTGGACATCGGTGGCGGCACGACCGACATCGCCGTCATTTCCCTCTCGGGCATCGTCTATGCGCGCTCGGTGCGCATGGCCGGCAACCAGATGGACGAGGCGATCACCAACTATTTGAAGCGCAAGTACAACCTGCTGATCGGCGAGCGCACGGCCGAACACATCAAGATCGAGATCGGCTCGGCCTACCCGCTGGACAAGCCGCTCACGATGGAGATCAAGGGCCGCAACCTGATCGAAGGTGTGCCCAAGACCATCAGCATCGACGACAGCGAGATTCGCGAGGCCCTGGGCGAGTGCATCGCGGTGATTCTGAATGCGATCCGCGTGGCTCTGGAGCGTACGCCGCCGGAGTTGTCGGCCGACATCTCGGACCGCGGTATTGTGCTCACTGGCGGCGGCGCGCTCATCAAGAATCTGGACAAGCGCATCCGCGAGGAGACCGGACTGCCCGTCTCAGTGGCCGACGATCCGCTGGCTTCGGTGGTGCTGGGCACAGGCAAGATGCTCAGTGACTTCAAGCTGCTGCGCAAGATCAAGATCGATTGACCACCTGCGGTGGGGCCGACTGCTCGCTACTCGCTCGCAGAAGGTTCGTGCTTTCCCAGGTCCGAGAATCCGGGCCTGGGGCACCCGGAAGGGTTCAGGGATCAGGAAGGTTCCTGATCTCAATTTTGGCCTGCTGAAACGATCCGAAGAATCTGGTTTCAGATAGGCTGTTCTGATATGACCAGGCTTTTCGAAGGCGATGAACGCGGATTGCGGGTGTCTGAACCCTGATCCCTGAACCCTGATCCCTGAGTAGTCATGGAATCGTTTTTCGTCCGCTATCGAAATTTTCTGGTGCTGCTGGCCGTCCTGTTGGCGCAGATGATCGGTCTGGCCATGCAGGTGCGCCTCGCCGACAGCGGGCACAACTCGCTAGATCTGCCGGACGGGAAAGGTGTGCGGCTAATCCGGCTATGGGCCGAAGCGATGGTGGCGCCTCCGGAGCGGTTTTTTCACGACTCAAAGCTGGACGCCGGACTCTGGTGGCAGAATTACGTGAACCTGGGCCACGTCCGCGACGAGAACCGGGATTTACAGAAAACCATCGACCGGCTGCGGCTGGAGCAGGCTGAACTGCTGGAAGACGCCAAGGAAGGCCAGCGGCTGCAGGCGCTGTTGGGCTTCCAGCAGAAATACGTCTACAAGACGCTGGCGGCGCAGGACATCGGCTCCAGCGGCAGTGACGCCTCGCGGGTCTTTTATATCGACAAGGGTTCGGCCGACGGGCTGGTGCGGGACATGGCGGTGGTGACCCCGGATGGCATCGTGGGCAAGGTGCGCGACGTCTTTCCCCACACCGCGCAGGTGCTGGTCGTCAACGACCAGACCAGCGGCGCGGGCGTGATTCTGGAAACGACGCGCACTCGCGGCATTCTGCGCGGCAACGCCCAGGGCCGGCTGCAAGTGGAGGGCCTGCTGTCCGACCCGCGCATCCAGCGGGGAGAGAAGGTGCTGACCGCGGGCGGCGATATGATCTTCCCGCGCGGGCTTCCGGTGGGCGTGGTGGAGGGAGTGGTTCCGGACCCTGACCGGGACTCGTTCATCGACGTGATCGTCAAGTCGGCGGCCCATCTTGACCGCTTGGACGAGGTACTGGTGATCACCTCATTCGAGCCAGACTTCCCGCCCGGCCAGCAGCATGATCTGGCCACCAGCGTGGCGCTGAAGGGAGCGGATGCGCAGGCCATCAAGGAACAACAAATCAGGGAGCAACAAATCAAGGAGCAGCAAAAGGAGCAGCAAAAGGCCTCCGATATCATGGCGGAGCGGCTGCCGGGGTTGACCAATCCCAATGCGCCAGCGCCGAATCCAGCCGCAACACTGGTGCCAGGCAAAGCGGCCCAGCCTGGGCCAGCTCAGGCCACGCCGGCCCAGCCGCCCGCTCCCAAGCTGCTGCAACCCAAGCGTTTTGACCGCTTTTCGCCGGGAGCGGCGCCTCAGCCGCCAGCCAAAGCAGAGAACTCCGCTCCTGCCGGCCAGGGAAACAAGTCCGCTTCCAAGCCCACATCGAAGCCGGCCTCAAAGCTTCAGCCGCCGGCCCATCCTCAGCCAGCTCATACAGAGAGGAATCCGCAGCCATGACCGTACTGGGCGCCAACTACCGCCGCGATCTGGGGATTCACCGCTTTCCGGTGCTGGTCTATGCGCTGACGGTGCTGGCGGCCCTGGTGCTCCAAGCCTGGCTGCCGCGCCTGCTGGCAGGTCACGCCTGGTTTGATCTGCCGCTGGTGGTGGTCGTCTACTTTTCCCTGGTCCGGCGCGACCCGGTTCAGGGAACGCTGATGGGGGCGGCGATGGGCCTCTTCGAGGATGCGCTCACCCACCACGCCATCGGCGTCAACGGCGTTGCCAAGACGATGGCCGGCTTTCTGGCCGGTTCGGTGGGAGTGCGCATCGACGTCGAAAACCACACCGTCCGCCTGCTGCTGACTTTTCTGCTTTCGCTGTTGTCGAGCGCGGTCTACGTCTTCGTCTACCGCGTTCTGCTGGGGCTCGATCAGCAGTGGAACTGGGTGATGGAGCTGATAAAAGCGGTGGCCAACGTGCTGATTGCCATGGTGCTGTTCCCCTTCCTGGACCGTCTACAGNNCCTTCGATTTCTTATTGAAAGCGGCTGTATTCTAAAGGTACGAGCAGAATGTATTTCAACGGCGATACGCGCGGCGAAAAACTCTCCGCCTTCAAACTGGCGATGGTGCAGTACGGCATTTTGTTCATGATGCTGGCTCTGGCAGCCGGGCTGTGGCGGCTGCAGGTGCTGGACGCGGAGAACTTTCGCCAGCTCGCCGAGCAGAACCGCATTCGCAAGGAGCCCATCCTGGCCGCGCGCGGCAAGTTCTTCGACCGCGACGGCCACCTGCTGGTGGACAACTACCCCTCCGTCTCCTGCTTCCTGGTTCGCGAGCAAAACCACAACGTGGACGCCGATCTGCCGCTGATTGCCCAAGGCTTGAACCTCGACCTGGAGCAGTTGCGCGCCACCCTACGCCACTACCGGGCCGCTCCCGGCTACCAGCCCATCCCCATCAAGCAGGACATCTCGGCCGACGAGCAGGCCTTCATCGAGGCGCACCGCAATGAGCTGCCCGAACTGGAGACCATCGACGAAGAGCGGCGGCTTTATCCGCGCGACGGCTTTGCCGCCCACCTGATCGGCTACGTCGGCGAGGTGAGCGAGGAAGACCTTAACAATCCCCGCTACGCCTATTACGAGCCCGGCGATGTGGTGGGCAAGGCAGGCATCGAAGAGACCTACGATGAGCTGCTGAGGGGCCAGGACGGCTCGCGCGACGTGATTGTGGACAGCCACGGCCGCGAGGTGGGCTACCTGGGAACCCAGCACGCCATCCCCGGCCAGGATCTGAAGCTGACCATCGACATCGACATTCAGCGGGCCGCCGAGCTTGCCCTGGGCGACCGCAGCGGCGCGGTGGTGGTCATGGACCCGCGCAACGGCGAGATTCTGGCCATGGTCTCGCATCCCAGCTACGATCCCAACGACTTCGCCGTGCGCATCAACCGCACCGACTGGAACAAGCTCATCACCGATCCCGCCCACCCGCTGATGAACAAGGCCATCCAGGCGCAACTGGCGCCGGGCTCGACCTTCAAGATTCTCATGTCGCTGGCCGGGCTCCAGGAGGGCGTGGCCCAGAACATGCACGTCTTCTGCGCCGGCGGCGCCTCCTTCTACGGCCACTTCTACGCCTGTGACCGGCACCATGGCAATGTGGACATCGAGCACGCCATCCCCTGGTCCTGCGACACCTTTTTTTACACCCTGGCCAACAAGCTGGGCATCGACACCATCGCCCGCTACGGCAAAAGCGTGGGCCTGGGCCAGCGCACCGGAATCGACCTGCCCAACGAAGCCGCCGGAACCATGCCTTCGACGGAGTGGAAGCTGAGAAACTTCCACGAGAAGTGGTATGCCGGCGAAACCATCTCGGTGGGCATCGGCCAGGGCGCGGTGACGACCACGCCCGTCCAGTTGGCGCGCATGATCTCGGGCATTGCCTCGGACGGGCACTTTGTGCGTCCCCATGTGGTTGATCAAGCGCAACTTCCCTCCTCCTTCCGGCAGGCGCTCGGCGACAGCTTTCCCGGCTCCGGCGAGACCAAAATTTCGCTCGATCCGGCCACCTGGATGATCATCACCGACGGTATGGCTGGGGCCACCGATCCGGCCATGCGCGGCACAGCCGCGGCCTCGCACCTGGAAGGGGTCGATTTCGCCGGCAAGACCGGCAGCGCGCAGGTGGCCAGCCATGAGGCCGTCAAACGCATGGGCTCGGGCGTGGACACACGGCCCAATGGCTGGTTTGTGGGCGTGATTCCCCGCCGCAACCCGGAATTCGTCGTCGCGGTCCTCTGGGAGCATGGCGACTGGGGCGCGAACGCGGCCAAACTCGCCGCCCAGGTGGCCACCGTTTATGTAAACAAGAAACGGCAGCAGGAGCGTAACGCGGTCGAACAGGCCGCGGCCTCGAAGCCGGTCGAGATGGGGGCGGTCTGGACCGAGCCCGCTCCGGCCAGCCGTAAGCAGCCCGGCGGCCACGGAAAAGCCGCCCAAACCGCCCAACTGCATGGCGGACATTTCCTCATCATCCCTGCTCCGCTGGCCCCGGCCAAGGCCGTGGCCAGCAATCAGTTTCACCTGCCAGCCTGGCTGCTGAGCTGGCCGCTGCGCTTCAAGGAAGGTCGGCCCTGATGCGATTCTTGACGCGGTTCTCCTGCCACACTCAAACGACGCAACCTGCGCCGCTGAGCGGCTTTTTCCTCTCCGGGGTCCCCAGCGACAGGTCTTGGTCGCTGGGGTGGAAGCAAAAGCCGCCTTGCAAGATGCTGGGAACAAACTCTTTACTGGAGAACCGCATCTGATGCGCCGCTTCCTCTCTTTCCGCGACTTCGACTGGCCGCTGCTCGGCATGGTGCTGCTGCTGTGCACCATCTCCGTCTTCGAAATCTACTCGGCCACGCTGCACACCAAGTACACCGGCTTCCACACTAAGCAGATTTTCTGGATTGCCGGCGGCCTGGCGGCCATGTTCATCTTCGCCAAAATCGACTATCACAAGCTGATCGATCTCGTCCCCTGGGCTTACGGCGTCTGCCTGCTGGCGCTGGTGGCGGTGATGGCGGTGGGGCACAAAGTCCTCGGCGCAAAGCGCTGGATCAAGGTCGGCCCCATGCACTTCCAGCCTTCGGAGTGGGTCAAACTGGTGCTGATTCTGGCCGTGGCCCGCTACTTTGCCAATCTGGGCGGACGCAGCCTCACCTGGAAGGACATCCTCAAAGCCTTTGCGCTGGTGGGAATTCCCCTGCTGATGGTTCTCAAGCAGCCCGATCTGGGAACCGCGCTCACCTACACGCCGATTCTGATCGCCGGCCTGTTTCTGGGCGGCACCAATCTTCGCCAGGCACTGATTCTATTGACTTGCGGTGCCGTGCTGATTGCTGGCGTCTGGAGCAGCGGCAAGGTTCTCAAGCCCTACCAGAAGGCCCGGCTCACCAGCTTCATCAATCCCGACAACGACCCCAGGGGTACCGGCTATCAGCTTCTGCAATCGAAGATCGCGGTCGGCTCCGGCGGCATCTGGGGCAAGGGCGCGGCCAAGGGAACCCAGACCCAGGGCGACTTCCTGCCTATTCCCCATGCGGACTTTATCTTTGCTGCTTTCAGTGAAGAGCACGGCTTTGTCGGCGCGATTTTCGTGCTACTGCTATACTTCTTCATATTGATGCGTTTGATTCAGAACGCTCTAACAGCCGCAGACCTGCCCGGCTCTCTGATTATTATGGGGGTGGTGGCTGTGTTGACCTTCCAGATTGCGGTCAATGTGGGCATGGTCATCGGTTTTATGCCCGTCACCGGAATTCCTTTGCCGTTAATGAGTTACGGCGGTTCTTCGGTGTTGTTTACGTTCCTGGCGCTGGGCGTGGTGATGAATATCCGCATGCGCCGCTTCGTAAACTGACGGTCTCGCGGCCATTATGGCCGAGACCGCGTTCTTGAGGTTCACCTCTTGCGTCGCTCCGGAACTGTCCGGCACACAAGAGAATAAGTTTCAATCACTTAGCCGGCCAGGTCCTGATGGATCCCGAGCCCGGCAGGATTGGGTTCATGAGCNNTGGCAGCGTACAAGTTGCACGGAACACGAGGTCCCCAGCCGACGATTTGTGCCGGATGGGGTGCAAAGCGCAAGAGCATCGGGCCAAGCATGCCCCGCTCCGTTCGCGCGGCAAGACCGTGCACACGCCAGGGTTGGAACGGCCCCGCCGCAGGTAATCGTTTGGTTGCCCGCGGCTTGGTTGGCCACAAAATCTCTGCAATCGGATCACTGCACCACTCCGCCTGTTCGGCTTGTTCTTCAAGCCATCCGTCGCAGTTCGCCGCCTTTCAGGGCTGGCCGGCGCGCGGTTACCGGCACACCAGCGACTCGCAGGTCATCCCTTCCGCCCATCCCCGTCCCGTCCGGTCCACCGCGACTCCATCCCGCCTTGCCGCATGGCGGTTCGCCAATTGAAGTACCCCGAAACCAACGCAGCTGAGTGGCTTTTCCTTCGGGAAAAAGCCGCCTTGCACAGAGTTGGCAACGGCACCTGAATTGGAGAACCGCTCTAACTCCCGGCAGACAAACGTCGCCGGACGGAAAGGTACGATGNNCGCGAAAACGAGTACACCCTGGCGGGGTCCATTTACAACGGTCGCGTCACCCGCGTCCTGCCCGGCATGCAGTCCGCCTTTGTGGACGTGGGCCTCGAACGCGACGCCTTCCTCTATGTAACCGACTTCCTCGAACTCGAAGACTCGGAAGAGACCGACGAGCTCGAAAAAGCCGCGGCCAGCGGCGGCAACCAGCCGCCCCGCGAGGTCCACCACACCAACGCCCCGGACAGGAACGGCCAGAATGCCCGCAAGGACGGCCGCGCCGAGGGACGGACCGACGATCGCGGCCAACGCTCCGCTCCAAAGCCCGATCAGAAGCAGGAGCCTGGTCCCGAACGGCCCGCCACCGACCGCCAGCCCCGCGGTCGCCGTCTCGTCGTCGAGCCAGAATCCGAAGCCGGCCCCGCCGCTCCTGAATCCTCGTTCCTCTCCGAACCTGCGGACAGCACCCAGGAGGATTCCACCGAACCCGGCGCCAAGCGCTGGCGTGGACGCCGCCGCCGTCGCGGTGGCCGTTCCCCTGCCGGCTCGTCTGGAAGCCAGGCCGAAACCGGAGAATCCACGGAAAGCTATCCGGAATCGCCCGCGGAACCTGCCGTAGCGTCCGACATTCAAGCCTCCGCCGGCGACCGGGGTCCCCGGGAAGCGAACTCTGCTTCTGGGGGTGGTGGCGACCGGGGTCCCCGGGAAGCGAACTCTGCTTCCGGGGGTCGTGGCGACAGGTCTTCGTCGCAGCGCTGGAATGCTCCGCCTGCTGTTTCCGCCCCTTCGCCTCGCGCCGGCCAGGCCCCGGTTCCCTTTGTCATGCCCGGCGAGTCGCTCTCCAGGTACGGCGGTGCGCCGGAAGACGAAGCTCCCCCGGCCGCGTCCGCATCCGGCCCCACTGCTCCGGCCCGTCCGGCCAGCACCTTCAAGCCGGCAACGCTCATTGAAGCCCCCCTCGCGTGGGACGGCAGCGGCCTGCTCCCCGGCGAGTCGCTTTCCCGCCATCGCGCCTCCAGGCCCGAACCTGCTTCCGAAGTCCATCCTGAGCCGCGGAGCGGCGGTCCCGCTGCCGGGCAGTTCACCGGCGACGCCCCCGACGCCATCGAAGAGCGGGACTTCTTCGAGCTGGACTTCCTCGCGGAGCACACCGAGCCCACAGCCGAACGCGCGGTTGAAGCAACTCCGGAAACCCTCGTTCCCGAAGCGACGGAAGACCACCTGGTCGAAGAGTATCAATTCGAGGAATCCAGCGAAACCGCGCCCCACCCTGCAGCGCAGCCCGAACCGGCCGCTCCCGATGCGCAGGAATTTGAAGTCGAAGAGGTGATCGAACAGCCCTCCGCCGATGAACCCCTCGCGGACCCGGTCGTAAGGCAGGATGAAGTCACAACCGATCTTGGCTCCGACCAGCCTCCCATCGCCACCGAACCGCTGCCGCCCGAGTCGCCGGATTCCGAGCCCCAGCCGTCCGAGTCCCAGGAACCCGAGCCCCAGGACCCGGCGTCTGATCGAACAGCCCGTCACCGCGTCGACCCCATGCCGCCCACGGGTTTCAAGCTCCCCTTTGGCCTCGGCGGCAAGAAGAAGACCCAAGAACCCGTCGCTGCCCAGCCGGCTCCAAAGCCCACCACCGTAACCGCCGTCTCGGCCTACGCCCCCGGCGCCGGCCTAATCGAAGAAGAGGTCATCGAAGGCGAAGAGTTCGACGCCGCTCCCCATCATCACGTCAAAACCGAAGAACACGACTTCGAGGATTATGAAGAGGAGACGCTGCCCACCCAAATCCGCTCCGGCGACCTGGGCGAATTACTCCAGGAGGCCCACCTCGACCACCGCATCCAGTTGAACTTCGACGAAAAAGGCGGCGAGGACGAAGCATTCGACGATGAAGACGACGATGAAGAAGAGGAGCCCACTGCTGAAGGCCAGCCAGCCTCCGGCCAGCCTCAGGACTCAGCCCAGCAGCGCCGCGATCGCGGTGGCCGCGGACGCCGGAGCGGCCGTGGAGGCCAGGCTCTGCCGGGCCAGGGCATTCGCCGTGGTCCCTCGCGCCGCTCCGCCCAAACCTCTGACCTGCCCATCATCAGCGATCTGCTCAAGCCCGGCCAGGAGATCCTCGTTCAGATCGCCAAGGAGCCCATCGCCAAGAAGGGCGCCCGCATCACCTCGCACATCGCCCTCCCCGGACGCTTTCTGGTCTTCATGCCCACCGTCTCCCACATCGGCGTAAGCCGCAAGATCGCCTCCGACGACGAGCGTCAGCGCCTCAAGCGGATTCTGGTCCACGAGCGCGGCGAAGCCTCCGGCGGCTTCATCGTTCGCACCGCTGCCGAGGGCGCTTCGGAAGAAGATCTCCGCGCCGACCTCCGCTTCCTCATGAACCTTTGGAATGACATCAAGCAGCGCTCCGACTCCTCCAAGTCGCCCGCGCTCATCTATCACGACCTGTCCCTCATCGAGCGCATCTTGAGAGACCAGGTCAGCGCCAACTTCTCCTCCATCTGGGTCGACTCCGAGGCCGACTACGAGCGCATCGTCCGCTTCCTCAACCGCTTTTCGCCCTCGCTCGTCCGCCGCGTCAAGCTCTACACCAAGGAGACCCCGCTCTTCGAGCACTTCGGCATCCAGGAGGAGATCTCCAAGGCCCTCCGCTCCAAGGTCTGGCTCAAGAGCGGCGGCTCCATCGTCATCAATCAGACTGAAGCCCTCGTCGCCATCGACATCAACACCGGCAAGTACGTCGGCAAGTCCGCCCGCCTTGAGGACACCATCGTCAAAACCAACCTCGATGCCGTCCCTGAGATCGTCCGCCAGATTCGTCTCCGCGACCTCGGCGGCATCATCGTCATCGACTTCATCGACATGNNACGACCGCAAGAACCGCTTCCGGGTTCTGGCGGCTCTCGAAGAAGCCCTCAAATCCGACCGCGCACCCACCAAGGTTCTCCAATTCAACGATTTCGGCCTTGTCGCCATCACCCGCAAGCGCGTCAAGC
>PMPH01000020.1 GCA_003161045.1 Acidobacteriaceae bacterium | reverse complement strand
CTGGAAGAGAAAAACCTGCGCATTCTCGACCTGCTGATCGGCCTCACCCAGCAGATGGTCGAGGGTGAGCTGCTGCAAATCCAGAAGCTGGGCCGCGCCATCTCCGAAGCCGAGTACTACGACCTGATCTATCGCAAGACCGCCTGCCTTTTTTCGGTCTCGATGCGCCTGGGAGCGGTGCTGGCGGGCGCCTCCGAGGCCCAGGAGGCCAGCCTGGCCGCCTATGGCCGCGCGGTCGGCCTAGCCTTCCAGATTGTCGACGACGTGCTCGACCTGACGGCCAGCGAGGAAGCGTTGGGCAAGCCCGTCGCCAGCGACCTGCGCGAGGGCAAGGCCACGCTGGCCGTGATCCACTCGATCGACCACGGCACGGCCCAGGACCGCCAGGCCATTCAGCGGGTTCTGGACGACCGCGGCTTCGAGCGCGTCAGCCGCGAAGAGCTTCAGCGGATTCTGAAGCGTAACGGCTCGGTCGAGTACGCCATGGCCGCCGCCGGCCGCTACGCCAATGAGAGCCGCCAGGCGCTGGCCGCGCTGCCCGACTCGGATTTCAAGCGCGCCCTGCTCTGGGCGCCGGATTTCGTCGTGGCGCGGGAGAAGTAACGGTCGGCAGAGCCACTGCCAACCAAAGAAAAGTGAATGCAGAAGCTATGGACAGAGCTAGCCACTGAGGAATGCTTTGCACAGAGTGAATGGCATTTATTAGATGGCCTCTACATCTTGCCCATCATGCTCTGCAGGTGTTCAGCCATCCGCAGGTGCTCGGCTATGACCGGCTCTCCATGCAGGGCGACGCTCTTGACGGCGGGATCCTGAGCGTCGGTCTCCTCGGTCTTGTAGAGTTGAACGGCCTTGGTATGGCCCTCCACCATAGCGTGAACATACGTTTCGTCGAATTGCGTGCCGGACTCTCCCTCGAGTTTCGTCAGCAGCGCCTGATGGTCCGGGGCAAGTTCGGTGGGCACAGCGATTCCGATCTTCTCCGCAACCGGCTTGATCTTGTTTTCCAGCCGGGTGTGGTCGGCAATCATTCTCTGTGCGAATTTCCTGACATCTATGGTCGATCCCTTTTTCAAGGCGAGATGTCCGATTTGGATCTCCGTGATATTGATATCCATCGCCGTTTTGACGAAATCCTTGTCTTGCGGGGATTGCGCGAATGCCGTGGCGCCCACAAGCAGCGCCGCCGCCGATACGCTCAGGATGTACATGCCGATTCGCCGGTTAATCATAGGGTTAGCGTCCTTCTGTGTGGGATTCCATCGGCCGCCGGACTTAGCACAGGCCCGTTGCACGTGGCGACCGAGTTTCACTTATTCGATGCCGCAACATGAGGAATGGGTTGTCTCGCTGTGAGATGAGCCGCGTGGGAGAAGCAGCTGGCGCTGCAAGCGAATCTGCTCCTGGCTTCGAAGCTGCTTCTGGCTTTTCGTCTCTCAAAGCTGGATTGCATCCTGATGAGACCGGACAAACTCGAAGAGCTGGCCCGCGATGTCCTCTCCGGAGCCGGAATAAAGCCCATCACATTCATCGAGCTGTTCGTCCCGTTCCTCATCTTCGGATTCAAAGGCCGCTTCGAGCGCCTCGGGAGAAAAATCCTGAATACCGAGAGCATTGATTGCTCCACTCGTGATGTTAGCTGTTTCGGGACAACCGATGCGGAGCAGAGAATCCACAATGATCGCAGCGTACTGGCCCGATGAATCAGTGAAAAACTGGCCATATCCGCCGTTATTCACCTCACGTTCAAGAGCCTCGACGGCGAGGACGATGCGCTCTTCATCGGATAGATCCTGCTCGCCGTCTTCTGCCGCCTTTTGATTCAAGGCTTGTTCCAGCGCCACGAGCAGCGAGTCAACGCGATACTCGCTGTCCAGCGCAAGCAATTCCTCTATGGTTTGTCCCGAGTAATTATCTAGCCACTTAAGGTCTGCCATCTGAATTTACCTCCCGTGCCAGGCGCAATCCTGCTTCAGCGATGGGTCATGCGGAGCCTTTGGGGAAATAGCGCAACATCGGAGCGCCGGCATAACGGCTGGAACAATGGGAATTAGAGCGGTTCTCCAATTCACATACACTGACCAACTCTGTGCAAGGTAGCTTTTACTTCCACCCCAGCGACGAAGACCTGTCGCAGGGGACCCCGGAGAGGAAAAAGCCACTCAGCGGCTGTGGTTTCGGTGTAGAGCAATTGGAGAACCGCTATAGCCTTACTCCTCCGCCATCATCGTCCGCAGCGCGGCGGCGTACTCTTCCGGCAGGGGTTTGCGGTTCATCTGGCCGTCGCAGACCACGTGGACCGTCTCGCCCTCGGCCAAAAGCGTTGGCTCGGCGCCCTCCTGAGAATCGGAGGCCTTGCGCAGGATTTTATAGGCGAACTTGAGCACCGGGCCGCGCAACAGCGAGGGCCGGGTTTCAATCAGAATCTGGTCGTCGTAGCGGGCCGGGGAGCGGTAGCGGCAGGTAGCCTCGACCACCGGCAGAATGCACTGGTGTTCGATCTCCAACCGGCGATACTCCAAACCAAGAGCCCGGAGCACCTCGACGCGGCCAATCTCGAACCAGACCAGGTAGTTGGCGTAATAGACCACGCCCATCTGGTCGGTTTCGGCGTAGCGCACGCGAACTTCGGTGGTCACGGACATGAAATGGTCTCTCTGGGAAAATCAGGGATCAGGGAACAGGGATCAGATCGGCGCTACAGCATTTTGGATTTTCTTGGACCAGGCTCTCTGCCCTCAAGCCGCAGCAGCTATGCAGAATGGAAGACTGGGCAGCGTTATTCCCGAAACGCTCTAACTTCTAATCGCTTTTCGTTGCCCCCTGTTGCCTGTTCCCTATTCCCTGTTCCCTGTTCTACGGCTTCAGGTGCGTGAAGATCGGCAGCTTGGTCACGTCGTTGAAGATGACGAAGGCAAAAAACGCCATCAGCACCACGAACGCCGCCTGGTAGATGCGTTCCTTCACGTCCATGCTGATGTCGCGGCGCATTGTGCCTTCGATCAGCAGCAGCAGGATCATGCCGCCGTCCAGGATCGGGAAGGGCAGCAGGTTGAGAATGCCCAGGTTGAGGCTGATCTCCGCGGCCAGCGCGAATTTGGGGGACCAGTCCTTCAGTTCCGCCGCTTCGCCGGCCATGCGGGCGATGCCCACCGGCCCGGCAAGCTGCGAGACCGAAACCCGGTGCGTGAAGAGGCCGCGCAGAACCTCGAAGATCAGAAACGAGTTGTCGGCGCAGAAGGTGGTGGATTTGGAAGCCGCCCTGGTCAGGGAGAGCGGATCGTGGCGATAGGGAATCTGGACAGGCGCGAAGCCCAACTTCCAGCCACCCTCGAGATGGGCCGGATGCGCCACGATGGGCGCCAGCGCCATGCCGTTGCGCACCAGCACCAGCGTGAGCGGCTTGCCCTGGCCGGTCTGCATGTAGGCCAGCAGCGAGGTAACCGTGTGGAAGGCGTGTCCGTCGGCGGACTGAATGGCGTCGCCGGCGCGCAGGCCGGCCTGCTCAGCCGGGGTACCGGGCTCCACTTTCGCCACGCCAATCGGGCCGAGAAGATACTGGGGCAGAATGCCGGCGTCGCTCAGGTCAAAATCATCGTTTTTAGCCGCGGCGGGCACGTGCAGGCTCAGTTGCAGGCTCTGGCCGCCCCGCTCCACGGTGACCGGCACGGTCTGGCCCGCGTTCAGCTTGATGCGTTCGTAGAGCTGTTCCCAACTGGGATTGTTCGCACTGTCGAAGTGGCGGAAGACGTCGCCCGGTTCCAGGCCAGCCTGCGCGGCCGCCGAGCCGGGAGTCACCCATTCGATGGTCGTGGTCCTGACTTCGACGGCGGGAACCTCGTTGATCCAGCCGAAGTAGACGACCATCAGCACAAAGGCCAGGATGAAGTTGGCGAAGGGGCCGGCCGCGCCGATCAGCATACGCTGCCAGCGGGGATGCGATGTGAGCGCGCCGGGGTCGTCCTCGGGCGCCTGGGTGGCCGTGCCGGTGGCCGCGTCGCTGAGTTCGCTGAAGTTCTCGCCCGCCATTTTGACGTAGCCGCCCAGAGGCAGCAGGCAGACCTTGTAGTCGGTGCCGCCTCGCTTGAGGCCGAAGAGGCGCGGCCCGAAGCCGAAGGAAAAGGCCTCGACGCGAACCCGGCAGAGCTTGGCGACGGCAAAGTGGCCAAACTCGTGGACCACGACCATCAAGGCAATCAGGACGATAAAGGCGGCGATGGAGACCAGAAATTGATGCATAAATGTGCGGTTCAAACCTCGGTAAAGCACTTCGTCAGCAGCGGATTCATCTGCTTGTCCAACGGTATTCCTGCACTGGCCTCAAAAAAATGAAACAAAGATTCACTTCTCTCACCCTCTGGGCCGGTCTTCGGCTTTATCTGGCTCCCGAATCTTCCATCCGGTCAGCCGAGCCCAGATCAACGAGCCAGTAACGCACGAGCCCTGGCGCGCGCCTCCCGGTCCGTCGAGAGCACCTCGGCAATAGTAGCCGGGTGGGCCTCGGGCGTGGCTGCGAGCACCCTCTCAATTGTACGCGGGATTCCCATGAAGGGGATGCGCCGCTCCAGGAAGGCCTCGACGGCCACCTCGTCGGCCGCGTTCAGGGCAATGCAATGGGCTCCGCCTTTTTCCGCCGCCTCGAACGAAAGCCGCAGGCAGGGGAAGCGCTCCAGATCGGGCGGCTCGAAGTCCAGGTGGCTCAAGCTGGCCAGGTCGAAGGTCAAGGTCGAGTGGGGCCGCTCCGGGTAGGCCAGCGCATAGAGAATCGGTAGGCGCATATCGGTGACCGAAATCTGCGCCAGGATCGAGCCGTCCACGTACTCGACCAGCGAGTGGACCGTGGACTGCGGGTGCACCGTGACCCGCACCTGAGCGGGCGTCACGTCGAAGAGCCGGCAGGCCTCGATCACCTCCAGGCCCTTGTTCAGCATGGAGGCCGAGTCGATGGTGATCCTGCGGCCCATCGTCCAGGTGGGGTGCTTCAGCGCCTGCTCGGGGGTGATGGAGGCGAATTTCTCCAGCGGAAGCTGCCGGAAGGGGCCGCCCGATGCCGTCAGCCAGATGAACTTGACCTCGTCGTGCGCGCCGACTCTCAAACATTGATGGACGGCGTTGTGTTCGCTGTCGATGGGCAGAATCGGCACGTTGCGCTCACGGGCGGCCTTGGTGAGGATTTCTCCCGCCGCCACCATGCACTCCTTGTTGGCCAGGCCGAGGGGTTTGCCAGCCAGGATGGCCGCATGAGTGGCCTCCAGGCCGGCCACGCCGACGATGGCCGAGACCACGAAATCCGCCTCCGGCAGGGTCGAGCAGGCCACGGTGCCTGCGGTTCCGTAGACCACCTCGACGCCGGTGACGCCAGCCAGCCGCAACCGCTTGCTCAGCTCGGCGGCCAGCTCTTCGGTGGCCAGGGAAACCAGACGCGGCCGCCAGCGAACCGTCTGCGCGAAGACCTCGTCAAGATTGTGCCCGGCGGCCAGCGCGGCCACCGAGTAGCGCTCGGAAAATTGTTCGACGATCGAGAGGGTGCTCTGCCCGATCGAACCGGTGGAACCGAGAATGGCAAGTTTTTTCAAGGCGTTTCTTCTATCTCCGCAGTTCTTCAGAAATTCAACTTCATCCTCTTTAGGTCGTGATACCTGCGATGGCCCCGACAATTTCTCGAACTTCCTGAAGAATTTCGTCCGGGGCTCTGCCGATCAGCACCGCATTGCGAATCCGCCAATCCAAACTGCGCAGATGTTCGCAAAGAACCGCTCCATGCATAGGTAATCCCGGAACAAGCAGAGCCTCAGTGGAGTATCCCTTGATTTTGCTGGTGATCGGGCAGACGTAAGCCAAGGATGTTCGCTGATTGAAGGCTTTGGGAGAGAGCACCAGAGCCGGTCTGCGACCTGCCTGCTCATGACCAGCCTGCGGATCAAAGTCGAACCAAACCAAGTCGCCCGAGTCAGGGCAGAAGGAATTTACCAAAACTCAACTCCGCGTGGCGAACCCCAGTCAATTTCTTCCATATGGGCGCCTTCTGGAATTCCCTCCAGAAGCTCGTCCAGCGTCTTGCGCCGCCGGGGATTTGCGGGGGGGGAATCCGAAGACTTCACGAGCGAAATGCCGCCGCTTCCGTTCGCAACCCATTCCACAGGTTCACCGACGGGCAATGAGGCCTGAGCAACCAACTCCTCGGGGATCTCGACCGTGAGCGTGTTTCCGACGCGAACGATTCGGGTGGTCATAGGGCCAACTCCTTCATAAATCATAGCGCGAATCAGAATTTGTGGGAGTGTTTCAGAACCGCAGGTGAATCAGTTGCGCGGACCAGAGCACCGGAGCGGCCACGAGCAGCGCGTCGATGCGGTCCAGGACGCCGCCGTGGCCGGGCAAAAGAGCCCCCGAGTCCTTGACCCCCGCCGAGCGCTTCAGCGCCGACTCGGCCAGATCGCCCACCTGCGCGGCCACGTTCACCACCACGGCCAGCCCCAGCCAGTACCACGCCTCTTCGGGATAAGAGAGCCGGGCCGAGTCGAAGCGGACCGTCAGAAGATGAGCCAGAGCCAGCAGGCCGCCGGTCACGAGCAAACTGCCGGCCACCGAGCCCAGCGCGCCCTCCCAGGTTTTGTTGGGGCTGAGCGCGGGCGCCAGCTTGCGCCGGCCCCAGGCGCGGCCCACATAGAGAGCGGCAATGTCTCCGGCCCAGACCACGCACAACAGAAAAGTGACCAGTGAAGGGCCGTTGCTGTCCTGGTCGCCGCGCAGAACGGCCAAGGCAATCAGCGTGAATCCGATGTAGAGCAGGCAGAAGATGGAGGCCGAGGCGCCGGCCATCACCTGCTCGACGGGCCGGGAAAAGCAGCAGTAAACCAGCAGGAACAGGCTCAGCAGGCCGACGATGGCCGCAGTCAGGTCGGGCCAGGCGAAGTTGCCGGCAAAGAGCGCCAGAATGGCCGCCAGCACCGCCATGCGCGGCGGCCTGGCCCCGGTTTTTTCCGCCAAACCCAGGTACTCCCAGGCAGCCAGCATGGCCACGGCCGCAACGGCCAGCGTGACCAGCCACCTCGGCCCCAGAAAGACCAGCAGCAGAACCAGCGGAATCAAAATGAGAGCGGTCAGTACTCGTTTCATTCAGGGTTGAGAATACACTGCCGGGGTGGGGCGTGTGGCGGCAAACTGGCTCCCGGTCCACCTGATTCCGATGGAAATGAGCCGAATTTACTCTGGTTCCGCTCTAATCAGCCGGCCGCGATCTTCATCTGCCCGGCCTCTTCTTCCACCTTGCCGCAGCCCTCGCCCAGGCCGCCGTAGCGGCGCTCCCGGCGCTGAAAATCGGCCATGGCTTCCAGCAAGTGGACGCCGCGAAAATCCGGCCACAGCCGCTCGGTGACGAAAATCTCCGTGTAGGCGAGCTGCCACAGCAGGTAGTTTGACAGCCGCATCTCGCCCGAGGTGCGGATCAACAGGTCGGGGTCCGGCATCTGCGCCGTATAAAGGTGGCGGTGAATGTCTTCCTCGCTGATGCGGTCGGGGCTGAGGTTTTTCGCTTTCATCTCGGCAGCCAGCGCGCGGAAGGCGTCCACCAGCTCCGAGCGGCCGCCGTAGTTGAGGGCCAGCGTGAGGGTGGTGCCGGTGTTGCGCGCCGTAGCCTCTTCAGCCCAGCGCATCTTCTCCTGGACCTCGGCGGGCAGCTCGCGGGTGCGGCCGATGTAGCGAATGCGCACGTTGTTGTCCATCATGCGCTCGAGGTTGCTCTCCAAATAGGTTTTGAGCAGGCGCATGAGGAAGCTGACCTCGGCGCGGGGGCGGCGCAGGTTGTTCTCGAGGGAAAAGGCGTAAAGAGTAAGCCACGGAAGGCCGATGCGCGATGCGGTCTCGGTGACCAGTTGCACGCTCTTGGCCCCCTGCTGGTGGCCCAGAAACCGTTTGAGCGAGCGGTGACCGGCCCAGCGGCCGTTGCCGTCCATGATGATGGCCACATGCTCGGGCAGGTGGCTGGGCTTCAGGGTCGCGTAGACTGCGCGCTCCTCCGCGCTCAGCTCATCAATGCGCAGCGTACCAGCAGGATACAAAGGATTTGCCTCAACAGTCGCTTTCGGGCTTCCTGGCCAGCGCCCGGAGGCCCAGTAACAGGCGCGCTCGCAGTCCAGGTCGAAAGCGATCACACCCGGCCCGGATGGATTTCGGCAGTCTGAAATTCCCCGCCTCAACCTTGGGGCGCGATTCCGGCTCGCGCCGGCAGCCAGAACGCCCTGTCTTCGACCGTAGCACAAGCGTCGATGCGCCGCAATTACCCCGCGGACTGACGCCAGAAGCACAGGCCGACGAAGAAATTCAGCGAAGACAGCACCGCGTGAACCGGAGAACTGCCCTAAGCAGTGCGCCGGCGTCCCGTGGCCATGTCCAGCACCGCGCCCAGCAGGAGCGAGCGGTGAAGCGGCTCCAGGCGAGGCAGCGAGGCCGCAATCTCGGCCAGCAACGGATCGGCCAGGATCGACGCCACCTCCTCGTCGCGGCGGCTGCGGGCATCGCCGATCAGTTGGCGCACATCCACGCCCAGAGCCGCGGCCAGACGCTCCAGTGAACTCAGGGTGGGGATAGCCTTGCCATTTTCGATCTTCGAAATGTAGGTTCGGGGCACCTGCATGCGGCCAGCCACTTGGCGCTGGCTCAGGTGGCGCGCGCGGCGGATCTCCTTTACCAGGCCGGCCACCTTCAGGCCGGCTGCCGCCGAAGACTCCACGAGGTGATGGTCAACCGGCACAGGCCCAAGCCGTACAGGCGCCTCGACTTCCAAGGGCCTGTGGCATCTTCTGCAGAGCAGGTTGCTGGTTCTGAACTGAATCAGCTTGCAGAATCTGCAATGCACAACTTCGCGTGTTTCCACGTTGATCGGGATAGTCGCCATGGGCGGTGTGCGGAGTGCCAGAGCAGGCCTCCACGGCGCAAACTCGCACCGCAATAAGTGCTACTTTCTTGCAAGGGAACCATAATTGTCAAGTGAAAAATTGGATACAACCCGATGATTTCCCTATAATCAAAGAAAATAACCCCTTAAAACCGAGAGAATCGCGAACCAACTTGTGCAACAGCGGAGCCAGGGAATCATGAATTCCCGCACCAGAAACAGTGCAGCGAAAGCGCTTCCGGCTGTCGGCTCCATTAGGCCAGGCAACCTGCTTGTCAGGCCCGGAGCGGGAAGCCGCGGACTCGACTTCTTCTCCGGCATAGCCGGTGGAACTCCCAATTTGATTGAAAAATTGGATTTCGGCGGATGAGCCCAGGCGCATCTTCGCCAATTTCATCTGGTTATTGGAGAGATTTTGAGGGATGATGACGATTGTGACCGGCCTATCCCGCACTCGCTCCGCCGTTGCCGCCATCCTCGCTGTCTGCGCGGCGGCCAGCCTTTTTCTTCTCTGGCTCATCTATATTCATCCGGCCGCTGACGCAACCCGTGGCCGGCTAACCTTCTTGCCCGCGCTCAACGCCCTGCTCAACGGCCTCAGCGCCGCCGCGCTCGTAGTGGGCTACCGATTCATCAAGGCGCGCCGCCGGCAGCCCCAGCGCATTGTGGCTCTTCGCGCCGCCCATCGCGCGTTCATGCTCACCGCCTTCGCCTTCTCGACCTTGTTCCTGGTCAGCTACATCCTGCACCACTACCTGCACGGCGACGTCTTTTATCCGGCTCACGCCGCCTTGCGCCTGGTTTATCTGCCGCTTTTGGCCAGCCACGTTCTGCTGGCCATCGTGGCGCTGCCGTTGGTGCTCGTGACCTTCTTTTTCTCGCTCACCGGCCGGATTCCGCAGCACCGCAAGGTCGCCCGCTGGACCTTCCCGCTGTGGCTCTACGTCTCGGTGACCGGCGTTGTCACCTACGCCATGCTGCGCCTGGCGCAGGGATAGAGGGAATTATGCCCGCAAGCCGCCCGCCTTTGAACGCAGCCCCGGCCGGCCAGATTCCGCCCGGCGACGGCGCCCGCCAACTGCTGCAATGGGGCGGGTCGATCTTCGGCACGGGGATTTTGGCCGCCGTGCTGCTGGAAACCCTGCTGGGCGGCTTCTCGCCCACCGGCGCCAGCACCAACAGCGGCTGGTTTGCCCTGATCGTCGCGTTGATGTGCATTCCCTTCGGCGGATTGCTGGGGGCGCTGGGCCTGGCAAAGTGGCTGCGCCGCCGTGCGGGCAACAGAAAGAGCAAGGGTTAGGGCTGGTCAGCCTCGGCGCGTCTGCCTTCGATCCTTGCCGCCCGCCATTCCCATAATGGCCGTAAATCCCACAAAGTGAGCCCTCGTCAGGCTCGCCAATTAAGATCAATCACCATATCAATCGCCCAGAGCGGTAAGCGGATGTTAGGCTTCTATAATTATCAAGATTTGCCCTGACGAGGTGGATTTGTGAGCGAGGCAACGAGCAAAGGCCCCCTGAGCCCGGAGCTGCTGGCCAGGATGAACGCCTACTGGCGTGCCGCCAACTATCTCTCAGTAGGCCAGATCTATCTGAAGGACAACCCGCTGCTGGAGCGTCCGCTCACCCTGGACGACGTGAAGCCGCGCCTGCTGGGCCACTGGGGCACCACGCCGGGGCTCAACTTTCTTTATGTGCACTGGAACCGGCTGATCCGCGAGCGCGACCTGAATCTGCTTTACATCATCGGCCCCGGCCACGGGGGACCGGGGCTGGTGGCCAACACCTACCTGGAAGGCTCCTACACCGAGATTTATCCGCACATCGAGCAGAACCGGGACGGCATCAAGCGGCTTTTCCGCCAGTTCAGTTGGCCGTATGGGGTTCCCAGCCACGTGGCCCCGGAGACGCCAGGGTCGATTCACGAGGGCGGCGAGTTGGGCTACTCCCTGGTCCATGCGTACGGGGCGGCCTTCGACAACCCCAATTTGATTGTGGCCTGCGTGGTGGGCGACGGCGAGGCCGAGACCGGTCCGCTGGCGACCAGCTGGCACGGGAACAAGTTCCTCAATCCGGCGACCGACGGGGCCGTGCTGCCCATCCTGCACCTGAACGGCTACAAGATCGCCAATCCCACGGTGCTGGCGCGGATTCCGCACGCGGAGCTGGAAAGCCTGATGCGCGGCTACGGCTATGAGCCGTTTACCCTCGAGGGCGACGACCCGGAGACCATGCACCAGCAGGCCGCGGCCATCTTCGGCACTATCTTCGACCGCATTGCGGAAATCCAGAAAAACGCCCGCGAAGCCATGGCCAAGGGCGAAACCCTCGAGCGCCCGGCGTGGCCGATGCTGATCATGCGCACCCCCAAGGGCTGGACCGGGCCGAAGTTTGTTGACGGCAAGCCGGTCGAGAACACCTGGCGCTCACACCAGGTCCCCTTCGCCGAGTTGCGCGAGAAGCCCGATCACCTGCGCCTGCTCGAAGAGTGGATGCGGAGCTACAAGCCCGAGGAACTCTTCGACGAAAAGGGCGCGTTGCGCGCCGAACTGGCCGGGATTGCGCCCAAGGGCCGCAGGCGCATGGGCATGAACGCCCACGCCAACGGCGGCCTGTTGCTGGAACCCTTGAAAATGCCCAACTTCCGTGATTTTGCGGTCAAAATCGAGGGCCGCGGACAGAAGGACGTCGAATCCACGCGGGTTTTGGGGCAACTGCTTCACGCCGTCATGGAAGCCAATAAGGAGCAGAAGAACTTCCGCGTCTTCGGGCCGGACGAGACGGCCTCGAACCGCCTCGGCGACACGATTACCGGCGTCGGCAAAGCCTGGATGGCCGGGACGCTGCCAGTGGACGAAAATCTCTCGCAGACCGGCCGGGTGGTGGAGATCCTCAGCGAGCATATGTGCCAGGGATGGCTGGAAGGCTATCTGCTGACCGGACGCCATGGCCTCTTCAACTGTTACGAAGCCTTCATCCACATTATCGATTCGATGGTCAACCAGCACGCCAAGTGGCTGAAGGTGACGCGGGGGATTCCCTGGCGCAAACCGATCGCGTCTCTGAATTATCTTTTGAGTTCGCTGGTTTGGCGGCAGGACCACAACGGCTTCTCGCACCAGGACCCCGGCTTCATCGACCATCTGGTGAACAAGAAGGCCGAGGTAGTGAGGGTCTATCTGCCGCCGGACGCCAACACGCTGCTCTCGGTGGCCGACCACTGCCTGCGCAGCAAGAACTACATCAACCTGATTGTCGCCGGCAAGCAGCCGGCCCCGCAGTGGCTCACCATCGACGAGGCGGTAACCCACTGCACTACTGGACTTGGTGTGTGGCCGTGGGCCTCAAACGACGAGGGCTCGCCCGATGTGGTGATGGCCTGCTCGGGCGACGTGCCCACGCTGGAGACGCTGGCCGCCGTTTGCCAGCTGCGCACGCTGGCGCCCGACCTCAAAATCCGGGTCGTCAACGTGGTGGACCTGATGGCTCTGGAACCGCCCTCCGAGCATCCGCACGGCCTCGCCGACGAGGACTATGACCAAATCTTTCCGCCTGCGACGCCGACCGTCTTCGCCTTTCACGGCTACCCGTGGCTGATTCACCGGCTCACCTACCGGCGGCACAACCACAACCAGCTCCACGTGCGCGGCTACAAGGAAGAGGGCACCACCACCACCCCCTTCGACATGTGCGTGCTCAACAACATCGACCGCTTCCAGTTGGCGCTCGACGCCATCCGGCGCGTGCCGCGGCTCAGAGGCCAGGCCGACGCCGCCGAGCAGTGGTACTCCGAAGCCATCCAGCGCCATCACCTGTACGTGGCGGAAAACGGCGACGACCTGCCGGAGATCCGCGACTGGCGCTGGCCGCAAGACTGACTTGTTCACCGGGAGCCGGTCTAGCGACACAAAACCGGCTCGCCAACTTGCCCACGGGGCGGATTCGGCAATGTGGAATCCGCTCACTCACAGGCCAACTCGCCAAATAGTAAGCAGCAAGCTTTCCGCCCCCCCTGACTTGCTGCTTTGCTGACTGGTTAACCAACTGACGCGCTCAGCTCCATTTCAGAGGCTTTTAAGCATGGATTCCTTACCCGTACTGGTTTTGAACAGCGGTTCATCCTCCATCAAGTTTTCCGTCTATGAGGCCGGCGGCGGCCAGCGGACCAAGCTCTTCGAGGGCGCGGTCGACGGCATCGGCACCGATCTGGGCAAGTTCTGGATCAAGGACGCCGCGGGCCAAAAGCTGATCGATCAGACCCCGGCCCTGCCCAACCCCGCGGTGGCCTTCAAACTGGTCTCCGACGCGCTCCACTCCGGCGATTTTCCCGCTCCGGTGGCCATCGGCCATCGCATGGTCTGCGGCGGACCCACTGTGCAGGAGAACCAGCTCATTACGCCTGAGCTGATCGACGAGATGGAGCGCTACACGGCCTTTGCGCCGCTGCACACCCCCATCGCCGCCTATGTCATGCGCGAGGCTCTGCGCCTCTTCCCCGGCGTGCCGAACTTCGTCTGCCTGGACACCTACTTCCATCGCACCATGCCCGAAGTGGTCACCCACATGCCCATCCCCGAGGAGTACTCCGCGATGGGCGTGCGCCGCTACGGCTATCACGGCATCTCCTACGAATCGATCGTCTACCAGTTGCAGCCCCACGTCCCGGAGAAGCTCATCGTCGCCCATCTGGGCAACGGCGCCTCCATCTCCGCCATTCGTAATGGCCAGTGCGTGGACACCTCGATGGGTTTGACGCCCACCGGCGGCATCATCAGCGGCACGCGCACCGGCGACATCGACCCCGGCGTACTGCTGTTCATCCTGCGCAAGATCGCCGAGACGGCCACCAGCGCTGCCGAAGCTGCCGACCGGCTCGAGGTAGTCGCCAGCAAGAAGGCGGGCCTCTTGGGCATGAGCGGCCTCTCCAACGATATGCGCGCGCTGCGCGACGCCATTGATGCCGGCAACGCCAAGGCCCGGCTGGCCGTCGACAAGTTCAACTGGACCATCGCCAAGTGGGTCGGCGGCTTTTTCGCCGAGTTGGGCGGCCTGGATATGCTGGTCTTCACCGGCGGTATCGGCGAATACGCCATCCACGCCCGCGAAGAGATCTGCGCCGGCCTGGGCGCCCTGGGCATCATCCTCGACCCGGTGCGCAACAATTCTACCGGCAAAGCCATCATCTCCGCGGAGAACTCGCCGGTCACCGTGGGCGTCATTCCCACCGCCGAGGATCTGATGATCGTCAATCACGTGGTCCGGCTGCTGGGGGTGTAATCTGACGCTCCGTTTTGCGTCGAAGGGCTGGCCCTGTCGCGCCATCGCATGAAAATTGCCGCGGCAGGGCCGGTTTCTTCCTGGCAAGGCCGGTTTCTTCGAGAGGTTTGGCAAGATTGCGGCGCAACTTCAGGGCGCGCGCGTCAAAGTTCTCAAGTCAATTTCTCGGATTCATTGACCCGCAGCCTCATTTCCCGTAGACTAGGTAATTGCGTGGGATGCGGATAGAGTTACATTCTGACCCCGCATCATTCCCCCTGAAATCAGGGTCTTAGATCAAGGAAGAGCAATGGCAAACCATGTATCGTCGCTGAAGCGCGCCCGGCAGACCGAAACCCGCAGCGCGGTGAACCGCGCCAACCGCACCCGTGTGCGCAGCAGCCTGCGCGCGCTCCGCGAGGCGCTCGTCAAGGGCGACGTGGCGGCCGCTCAGGCGCAGTATCGCGCCACCGTTTCCACGCTCGACAAGAGTGTGCAGAAGGGGATTTTTCACGACAACACCGTCTCCCGCTACAAGAGCCGCCTNNAGGCCCTGGTTCTGGCCAAGGCCGCGTAGTCCTGTGCTGGCTTGGGCTGGCTCCAAAGAGCCGCTCAGGTTGCACGCCCAGATTCCAAATGAGCTTCTAAAAATCGCAAAAACCACGCACGGCCAGGGTCGCCCTTGGCCGTGCGTGGTTTTTTGCGGAATGCGTAGTTTTTTGCCGGATGACGGCCGTGTTCGGGCCTGGAAACTCTCTAAAAACTCGATTTGGTGTGAAGGGTATGGGCTTTAGTGGAGGGTATGGGCTTTAGCCCGTACATCCATGGGAGAAATGAGTCAGGGCTTTAGCCCCTGAGGGAAGTTTTCGCGGCAATTCGCATTTCCTCGGCGGCTAAAGCCAATCAATCAATCTGGTTCTCAACGGACAGGCTAAAGCCCGTCCCCTTCAAAGCACAGTTTCAGACAGGTTCTCAGAACTCGTAGCGCAGGCTGAAGGCCGGGTAGCGGCCCATCTGGTCGACCTTGCTGATCGGCTCGCCGCTGCTATCGACGCAGAACCAGCCCTGTTTGCAGTTGTCCAGCCAGACGTAGCCCATCAGGTTGCCGCGGTTGAAGACATTTTCCGCGCCGGCGTGAATATCGAAGACGCCCCGGGCAGCGTGGAAGCGGCGTTCCAGTTCGAGGTCCAGCCGGTTGTAGAGCGGGCCGCGCAGGGCATTGATGCGCGCCAAGTTGTAGATGCCGCGGCTTTGCGCATTCGAATCGGCCAGGTCAAATGGCGTGTACAGACGGCCGCTCGAAGCCGACTCGCGCAGGTCGAGCTGGATTCCCTTCACCAGCCGGATGTTCCCCATAGCGTTGACCGCCAGGGGCGTGTCGTAGTTGGCGGGGCGGCGGAGGCCGTCCAGGGCGCGGTAGGTGGATTGGGCGCGGGTGGCCGAGATCATCCACTGCATCCGGTCGCGCCAGTGCGCGCGCAGCGCCACCTCCAGCCCCCGGGCCTGCTCGGTTCCGGCGCTGGTCAACGGCAGCCAGACAAATCCCTGCCCCAGAGTATCGACCATGTTGGAGAGCATCAGGGCCGGGTACTCGGTGGAGACGGCCTCGCGCCGGTAATCCTTCTGGTAGGCGTCAACGTCCAGCGTGCCCCAGTTGGCCTGAAAGACTCTCATGCCCACGTCCTCCTGCCGGACCTGCACCGGTTGCAGGTGGCGATTGACAAAGTAGCTGATCATGTCCATCAGCGGGGGCAACTGCGAGGAGAAGTTCACCGAGCCGTGCAGGCTCTGACGGCGGTTGAGCTGGTAGGCGACGGAGAGGCGCGGCTCCAGGGCGTAGCCGCCGGTGAGGGCGAAGCTCTCGGCGCGCAGCCCGGCCATCAGCTTCCAGCGCGTGCCGAATCCGCCCTCGGCCTCGACGAAGACAGCGGTCTGGCCGGTGGAAAAGTTGCGGTGAAAGGTGACGGCGTCCGACCGGGCGGGATCGGCGCTGAAGGGCGATTGCTGGCCGTTGGGCTGGGCGACGGCGTCGTCCGGGGTGGTCAGCGTGCCGCGCGCCCCGGCCGAAAACAGCCAGCCATGCAGATCGGCCTGCAACTCGTAGTTCAGCATCGAGAGCCCGGTCTGCGAGTCTTCGTTGTAAGTCTGCAGCAGAGTGGCCGGATGGCAGTAGCCGCGGCTGTCGATCACTACGCCGAATTGCTGCTGCTGGCCGATCTGCTGGCTGGTCAGCGTCGAGCTGGCGCTCAGATTGGAGCTAAGCTGCGGCGAGTAGTTGTGCCGCCAGTTCAGCGCTTCGGTGGTGCGCCAGCCCGAGTACTCGGTCTGATAGTTGCTGGTCGCTCCCGGCGTGGAGCAGGGCGTCATGTCGATGGAATCGGCGCCGGTCAGACTGAACAGGGAGACGGTGTCCCGGTCGCTGGGGTGGAGTTCCAGGCGCGCCAGGCCGTTGGTGTAGATGGGCACTCCGTTGATGCCGATGTCGTTGGTGATCAGGTTCAGAATGCTACGGTGCGCGGAAAGCAGCAGACTTCCGTTGTGGGCCAGGGCGCGCAGGTAAAGCCCGCCCGCGCCCGTAATGCCCGCCGTGAGATTTCCCGCCTGACGCGCCGCTCCCAGTTCGCGGGTGTGAATCTCGACCAGCGAGGAGAGGCGGCTGGAGTAGCCGGCATCGTAGGCGCCGGTCCTCATCTCCATGCTGCTGACTGCCGTTGCATCGATCATCGAGGTGAATCCGCCGTTCGAGCCGGAGAGCGAAAAGTGGTTGATGTTGGGAACCTCGACGCCATCGACGACAAATAGATTCTCCGTCGGATGGCCGCCGCGCACCAGCACATCGTTGCTCAGATCGGAGGCCCACACCACGCCCGGCAAAACTTGCAGATAGCGGCTAAAGTCTCCGTAAGTTCCCGCCGAAGATAGAATTTCGGCCTGGGTAACATTCGAGACCGGCGCCTCGGCATTCAAAGCGCCCGGAGCCTCGGCCACCACTTGCACCGTGGTGGAAACCGTGGGAATCACGACCGCCGGCGCGGCGGAATTTTCATCCACGGACGCGGCAGAACCTTCGCTGCCCGCACTGGAAGTTTCCGCAACCGTGATAGTCCGCGTCATCTGCTGCCGTGACTGCGCCAGCAGGAGTGCGGGGTGCATGGCAAAGACTAACAACAGAGGCCAGTAAATGATTTTTTGGCTCATAACAACCCCGCACAAGAGATTTAGGAATTGATGACTCGCGGCGAGAATGCGGAAGGTGAAAAGCAGATTGGCTGGGCGCTCAGCGCGCGTGACTTTCCGGCATCTTCGCCAAAGCCGCGCTGTTTTGCGCTTTGTCGAGTTAGCAATCGCTAACCAAGTGTCGTTTGATTCGAATAAATTGGAAATATCTCACTTGTGCGCGCGTCAGTAATGGATGTATTGTTTTGAGACAGTCAAACTGGCTAACTCGGGCGGCAATTTACGCGGCGGTAATCAGATTTACGCCCACACGTAACTTATGCCATCAAAGCTGGCAAGTTAGAGCATTTTCACTGATAGTGTAAGGTCTGGGTGCCCCATCCCCGCCGCGTTTTTGTTTTTGCGGCTAGGGTGGGATAGCACGATGCGCGCCATACAGGAACGCTGGAAATGCTCTAGCCGGCGCGTTGATGCAAATGCTCTTGATCCCAGAGCTCCGCACGGCGGCGCAGCTAAAGCCATTTACGCTCAAATTAGTAAAAGATTTCGCGATGGGGACTTAATCAGAGTTTCCGCTTGACCTCTGACCGCGTAAATTTGTGCCTTCCCACCCTTGCGGCAAGAACAAGTACGCCGCAAGGATGGGGCACCCACATGGGTACAACAACAAGCGGTCAGAGACCTAGCGGGGGGAGTTCAGCAGCGCGCTCAGGCCCTTCATGTCCTTGACGATAATCCGGCGCGCGTCCACCTCCACCAGCCCCTCGGCCTGCAGGCGCATCAGGTTGCGCGAGATCAACTCGCGCACCGTTCCCAACTGATTGGCCAGTTCCTGATGGGTCGAAGGCAATTGAAACTCGATGCCGCGCGCGGTCGTCGCGCCCTCGGTCTGGGCCAGTTTGAGCAGAGTGGCGACCAAGCGCTGGCGAATGGTGGTGAACGAGAGCTCCTCGATGATGTCCACCAGCCGCCGCAGCCGCGCGCCGACCACGGAGAGCATCTTGAGCGCGACCTGGGGGTGTTCGAGGCAGTAGCCGTGAAAATCGCGTTGCGAGATGAAGACGATCTGCGTCTCTTCGAGGGCGATCCCGGAGGCGGGGTAGAGTCCTCCGTCGAAGACCGGAATTTCAGCGACGGCCTCGCCGGGCAGGTTGACGGCCAGCACCTGCTCGCGGCCGTTGGCAGAACTTTTGAAGATACGCACCTTGCCGCTGGCGATAATGTGCAATCCGTGGCAGGGCTCGCCCTCGCTGAAGAGCAGTTCGCCCGCGCTGAACCGCTTGCGTGCGGCCCGGGCCGCCAGAGTGCGCAACTCCTCCGGGGAGAGGCCGGCGAGCAGGGCCGTACTCTCCAAAATGGTTACGAGATCAGGGCGCTGTGTACTCACGCGTGGATTTTATCAGCCAGCGAGCCTGTTGATTTGATTGATTCTGCTCATTGGGAATGTTGTGAACTGCACCCTGGCCGCAAGAATTGCAAACGCAGATTCTTCGACTTCGCTGCGCTTCGCTCAGAAACCGTCTAAAAACTGTGTGCGTTGAAGGGGACGGGTTTCAGCCCGTCCGTTGAGGGCAAGGTTGAATTGTTGGCTTTAGCCGCTGAGGGAATGCAAATAGCCGCGAAAAACCTCCCTCAGGGGCTAAAGCCCCATCTACTCCCGGCTCTGATGTACGGGCTTAAGCCTGTACCCTTCGCTCCAAACAGGGTTTCTAGACAGATTCGCAGAACGGCGAGGATGGGGCGCCCAGAGTTTTGCTCGATCGAGGGGGTGGAACGCACAGCAGAATGCAGGCCCGGAGAAGGTTCGCTTCTCCGGGCCTGGGTTGAGGGGAGGGTTGAGCCGGATCAGGCCAGCATGGCGGCTAGATCTTCCTTGGGATCACCGATGGCCATGAGGTTGAACTTCTCATGGAGCAGGGCGACAACCCCGGGCGACAGGAAGGCTGGCAGCGTGGGCCCGATGCGCATATTGCGCACGCCCAGGTGGAGCAGCGTGAGCAGAATGGCGACCGCCTTTTGCTCATACCAGGAGAGAACCAGCGAAAGCGGCAGGTCGTTGACGCCGCAGTCGAAGGCCTTGGCCAAAGCCAGGGCGATTTGCAGCGCCGAGTAGGCGTCGTTGCACTGGCCGATGTCGAGCAGACGCGGCAGCCCGCCGATCTGGCCGAAATCGTGCTTGTTGAAGCGGAACTTTCCGCAGGCCAGGGTGAGAATGAGGCAGTCGTTGGGAACCGCTTCGGCCAGCTCGGTGTAATAGCTGCGCCCGGAGCGCGCGCCGTCGCAGCCGCCGATGAGGAAGAAGTGGCGGATGGCGCCGGCCTTGACGGCGTCGATGACCGTGCCGGCGACACTGAGCACGGCATTGTGGCCGAAGCCGACGGTAATCTCCTCGTCGGTGCCGTCCTCGGCAAAGCCGGGGCTGGCCAGCGCGGCGGCGATCACCGGGCTGAAGTCCTGGTTGCTGATGTGCTGCACTCCCGGCCATCCCACCATGCCCGAGGTGAAGATGCGCGCCTTGTAGCCGTCCCTGGGCCGCTGAATGCAATTGGTGGTCATCAGAATGGCGCCGGGGAAGGCGTCGAATTCCTTGGCCTGATCGGTCCAGGCGCCGCCGTAGTTCCCGGCCAGGTTCCCGTAGGCTTTGAGCTTGGGGTAGCCGTGTGCGGGCAGCATCTCGCCGTGGGTGTAGATCTGAATGCCGGTGCCCTTGGTCTGCTCCAGCAGCGCGTGAAGATCGTGCAGGTCGTGGCCGGAGACGAGAATAGCCTTGCCCTTGCGCGCGCCCAGCCGGACCTTGGTGGGTTGCGGGTGACCATAGGCCTCGGTGTGCGCCTTGTCCAGAACCTCCATGACGCCGTAGTTCAGTTCGCCGACGGCCAGCGCCTTGCCGAGCAGTTCATCGGCGGTGGGCGAGGGGTAGGTCAGAAAGTCGAGAATCTCGTGGAGCTTGGCGAAATTGGCCGGCTCCTTGGCGCCCAAAGCCAGCGCATGAGCGGCGTAAGCGGCTACGCCCTTGAGGCCGTAGAGCACCAACTCCTGCAGGTTGGCAGTCTCCTTGCCCATGGTCATAAACCTTGCTGGCAGAAGCACTTGCTGGCTTTGGCCGAGCAATCCTCCCAGCGTGGCGGCAGGTTTCCACACCGCCGCTCCACCCAGCTCCGCAGGGACCACGCCGGCGGCGACGCTGGCGTTCTCATAAAGCTTACGAGCCTTCTCGCGCACATCGACGGCCTGATGAATCAACTCGACGATCCGCGCCGGGTCGAAGTTAACATTGGTTAAAGTGGCGTAGATGGCGTCCACAGTGAAGGCGTCGATGTCCGCATCCGCCGCGCCCAACTGCTGTGCCCGGTGCGCGTACATCGAGATGCCCTTGACGGCATGAATCAGCAGATCCTGCAAATCAGCGGTGGTTTCATCTTTTCCGCAGTTGCCGACGACCTGGCAGCCTTCGCCCTTCATCGTCTGTTCGCATTGGTAACAAAACATAGTGCACCTTCCTGTCTGGTTTTAACTTGCAGACTGAGCATAGGGAACCTGCCCAACGGCCACAGCGACTTAAGTCACAGGCCGAAAAGAATTGTCGTGGCGAGGGATTATTTCACCCCACTGAGACCAAAGTCGCTGCCGCCCAGGTCGGTGCTCCTTCATGCTGCAAGAGAAGGAGATTGCCATGACCCCCGCCACCCAAACCGTAACCGCCGCTCAGACCGTTCGTGAGATTGCCCTGGAACAGCCCGCCGCGATGCGGGTCTTCGAGAACTTCGGAATCGACTACTGCTGCGGAGGCGGCCAGCCGCTGGCCGAGGCCTGCGCCGCCCGCGCGGTCGAGGTTGACCGGGTGATCGCCGCCCTGGAGTTTGCCGCCAATGCTCCCGCGCCCCTCGTCGAGGACTGGCCGCATAGGCCCCTGGAGGAGCTGGCCGCCCACATCGTCTCGACCCATCACGCCTATGTGAAAAAGGAGCTGCCGCGGCTGGCCTCACTGGCGCAAATCGTCGTGAATCGCCATGGCGCGACCAGGACCGAGCTGCCGGAGCTGCAAGCCGCGCTGGCCAGGCTGGACGAAGAACTGAGCCTGCATCTGGGCAAGGAAGAGGCCATTCTGTTCCCCTATATCGTCCAGTTGGAAGGCTTCCTCTCCGGCCAAAGCCCCCGGCCGTCGGCTTGTTTTGGCACGGTGGCCAAGCCCATTCAGAAGATGACGCGGGAGCACGAGGCGGCCGGAGAGCTATTGGCGGAAATGCGCCGTCTGAGCGGCAACTTCACCGCGCCAGAAGAGGCCTGCCCTACCTTCCACGCGTTTTATGACGGACTGAGGGAGTTTGAGCAGGATCTTCACCGGCACATTCACCTGGAAAACAACATTCTGTTTCCTCGCGCGGTGGCGCTGGAGGCGGCGCTGGAGGAAAGCCGGTAAGAATCTGCCTGAAACCACGAGGCTTCGGCGGGGACTATCTGCTACAGAGCGGTTCTCCAGTTAATGTGGAGTTTTGAGAATCGTCTAAGGTGGCTTTTACTTCCACCCCAGCGACGAAGACCTGTCGCCGGGGACCCCGGAAGGAAAAAGCCACTCAGCAGCTGCGTTTTCCCTCTATAGCAACGGGGAAACCGCTCTAGCCTTCAGCCTGAGGAAAAACGCACGGCTCCGGGCGCTGCCGCGCGAGCGCCCTCCCGCCGGGAGGCGCACAGATTGTGAGGCGGCTCAAGCGGCCGCCGCGGCGCTCACTTCGCGGCGGTGCCGCTGGTGGCCTTGTCGCTTTTGGTAAACAGCGGAATGTGAAAGGGCAGCCCGGCGCTGGACGGCTTCTTCGGTTTGGCGTTTTTGCCGCTGGGGTCCTCGCGGAGCACGGTGCGCTGCGAGTTGATGCATAGCCAGCCGTCGCGCGCGCGCTCGAAGACGTGGGTGAAAACGCCCTTTTCGTCCACCGGGGCCGAGCCGGCCTTGTGGTGCAGCACGTAGGTCCCATTGGCCACCGCTATGTCGCCCAGCATGCGCACGGTGATCACCCGCTGCTCGATATGGAGAGTCTTGTCCTCGAGGGTAATCAGTTGCGCCAGTTGCTGGTTGCGGGTGGTGATGTCGCCGGCGGCCGAGACGTCCACAAACAGGGACGAGAGCACCAGTTCCAGCCCATACTGGTCGCGCTGATTGATGGCCTCCGACCAATCGTCCTCAATCTTCTGGAACTCGTGAATCTCCGGGCTCTCGGTCGAGGTGACGGCGGAGGGAGAAGCGGCCGGAGCCGGGGCCAAAGCCGGGCTCTGCGCCAGGACGATGCAGTAGGGGAGAAAAAAGAGAGAAAAGCCAGCAAAGAAACGGGTTATACGCACCATGAACTCCAGCCAGTATAGTTGTCAGTCGCCAGTGTTCAGTCGTCAGCCGCCAGTTTCAAGATCGTCCTGCGTCCCGCACTGACCACTGATTACTGACTCCTATTGATGATAGCTCCTGGGCTCGGCAGCCCGGCCGCGGGAAGCTGAAAAAGTCTGCCAAGGCGCTGTGGTTCTTCCGTTCACGCGCCCCCGCCAACTCTGTGCAAGCCACTCGGCTGCAGTGGTTTCCCTCTACGGCAACTGGAGCGCGGCTTTAGTCCAGCGCCTGCAGCCGCTCCGGCTGGTGGAGGGTAATCAGCGAGTCCTCGATCGAGACCCAGCCCTCCTTGCGAAACTGCCCCAGGGTGCGGGTGACGGTTTCACGGGTGGTGCAGGCCATCGAGGCCATCTCCTCGTGGGTCAGCAGCAGCGGAAAGCGGAAGCTGCCCTCGTCCAGTTGCTCGCCAATCTGCGTGGCCAACTCCAGCAGCAGACGCCCCAGGCGGGCGGCCACGGTCTCGGCCAGCGCGATGCGGCAGGCGTCCTGCAGGGCGAAGCGGTACTCCTGGCAGATGCACTGCACGGCGCGCATCTGCGCCTCCTTGTGGCTGCGCAGAAAGCCGAGGAAGCGGTCGCGTTCGACGGGGCGAAGCTGCGCGGCGGTCAGCGTCTCGGCCGAAACCTCGTAAACGCCGTGGGAGAGCACCGCGTAGAGGCCCAGCATCGAGCCCGGCCCGGCCACGCGCACGATCATCTGGCGCTCCCGGTAATCTCCGGCGGTGAGCTTCAGGTAGCCGCCGCAGATCAGGTAAAGGCAGCGCGCGTCCTCGCCCTGGGTGAAGAGCGCCGACTGTGCGGGCAGGCTGATGGTGCTGGTGGCCAGCTCCAGCTCGGCCAGCACGGCCGCGCCCAGTGAGCAGAACCAGCCGGGACGGCGATTGGCGCAGGCCGCGCAACCCACCGGAGCCTGCCGGATCATCTGCCTCGGCCGCGCTTGCCCTGCCACAGGATTCTCTTTTTCTACTTCCACCATGCTCCCGCACCGTCCGCCGCCGCAGCGGCCCGACCGGGATAAAAACGGCTCCCGGCCTTCCAAAAAATCGACACATCCCTGGTTTATAACGAGTGTGCCGGAGCCTTCATGGCCGTGAATGTGATGAAGCTCACATCTATGCAAAGCCCTGGCAGCCCGAGGCTCTGTCCGCGCGTTTCATTCGCGGTGCATCGCATTTCTTGTTTGATCCCCGGTCAAGCCGCAAAGGAAGGCAGCGGCGGTTGAAAACCAGAAAGCACTTCAACCTGCTGCAAATTCTCTCCATAAATGAGGAGGTGTTCGATTTTGCTCAGTCGCAAATCCACCATTCTGTTCTCCTGCCGGGAGGCGCGTACTCGCCATTTTATTCTCCCTGGTTCCAGAGGGAGCAGGCTATATCCCTATCAGCGCTATGAAATTCCTTCGCTGGCTCTGGAAGAATCGAGCGTCTGGAAGGTCCGTGCTGATTCTGGAGAGGAAATTTAAACCGGGAAAAATTTTGTTGTTGTATGTGATAGTCATCACCACAGATTGAACAAATTCGGACGTACTATGCAGCGCAAGAAGTGATGCTCTGCACAAAGAGCACCTTCCGCAAAGGCAGGACCAGCGCTTCTGCCGGCCACCGGCATTTCCCAGGGGGAAAATCCGTGATTTTGGGCTGACGGAGGCCGGTTTTGTCATTTGTGGAAGCAGCTATTGAGACTACCAAAGGCGGTATTTGATGCATAAGGACAGGCCTGTCACGCAATTCCTGATTGGTGCGGCTCCGGGCAGAAGGCCGGGGCTGCGAGCTTGGATGTGGTTGCTGGGCGCAGTCATCTTATGCGTTCCCGTGCTGGCGTCTGCCGCGCCTGGCGATAAGCCGGCGGCCCCGCAGGCCGCCGCGCAGGCCCAGCCAGCCGCGCCTGCGGATTTTGTGGGCGCTGAAACCTGCGCGAACTGCCACGAAGAGGTGGCCAAGGGCTTTGCCAACAACCCTCACACCAAGCTGGCCCTGGAGCATGGCAACACCGGGGTCACCTGCGAGTCCTGCCATGGCGCCGGCGGCGCGCACGTTGAGGCGGGCGGCGACGCCACCAAGATCTTCAATCCGGCCAAGGCCTCGGCCAAAGAGGTGGACTCGAAGTGCCTGGGCTGCCACGCGGGAGCGCATCCGAACTTCCTGCGCTCGCCCCACGCCAAGGCCAACGTCAGTTGCACCGGTTGCCACAGCGTCCATGCCAGCCAAACCCCGGAGCACCTGCTGAAGGCCTCGCAGCCCACGCTCTGCTACCAGTGCCACAACGACGTGAAGCCGGCCTTCGATATGCCCTTTCACCACCGTGTGAACGAGGGCCTGATCAAGTGCGCCGACTGCCATGATCCGCACGGAACCTTCCAGGGCAAAATGCTGCGCTCGACGGCCGATCAGAATGCCATCTGCGTCACTTGCCACACTGAAAAGGCCGGTCCGTTCGTTTATGAGCATCCGGTGATCAAGACCGAGGGTTGCACCAGCTGCCACACGCCGCACGGGTCGCAGAATCCGCGCCTGCTGACGGTGAGCAACTTGAACACGCTCTGCCTGCAGTGCCACTCGGCCATCAATGCGGTGGCGTTTCCGCACGCGGTCTCTCCGAGCGGTCCGGCTCACAGTCAGATGTCGACCGAGGTGGCCTGCACCAACTGCCACACCCAAATTCACGGCTCCAACGCCAGCGAAGTTTTCTTCAAGTAACGGAAAGGGGAGATGGCGATGAAAAACGTACGCTTTCAAAAGGCATTCGTTGGTTTCGTTGCTCGCGCTTCCGTTTTCGTTGCCGGAAGCTTCGTACTAGCCGCGCTGGTGATGATCTCCAGCGCCCAGACCCAAAAAACCGATTCGTCGGCCAGCCAGCCAGCCAGCCAGCCCAAGAATACCGGAATGGTAATGGACGGCTACAATGTTCACCAATCCTTCGACCTGGGCGGCCACATTGCCAACACCTCAGGCAGCGACGCGATGTACGACACGCTGGTGAACCTCCAGTCGGGGCCGCGCGTTTTGAATCACACCCTGGAGTTGCATCCGCTGGCGGGATCGAAGCACACGCTCTTCGACTCGCTCTATGAAGAAAGCGCCGGCTACGGTGGCGACCCCAACGATTTTTCCACCCTGCGCGTCTCCAAGGGAAGGCTCTATGACTTTCAGGGCATGTTCCGGCGCGACCGTCAGTACTTCGACTACGATCTGCTGGGCAATCCCCTGGTTCGGGCAAATCTCACTTCGAACGGTTACACCTATCCACAAGTTCTGCACGCACCGCATCTGTTCAACACCGTGCGGCGCATGACGGACGTGAACCTGACCCTGCTGCCGCTCTCGAAGGTCAGTTTCCGCGCCGGCTACTCGCAGAACATCAGCCAGGGACCGAGCTACAGTTCCATTCATATAGGCGCCGATGCGCTGTTGTTCCAGAACTGGCGCAACTCGACCGATACCTGGATAGGCGCGGTGGACTACAAGCCGTTCTCCCGCACCATCCTCACTTATGAAGAGCATGTGACGCACTACAAAGGCAATACTTACTGGCAGCTTGCGGGGGCTAACCTTCAGCTCAGCAACGGAACGCCAGTCAGCTTGGGCTTTGACAACGTCGCCGCCATTGCCGCCACCACCGCCAGCAGTGGCTGCGGCGCCAATCCGGCGATCAACGGTTCCACTTCGCCGGCAACCGCCAATCCCTGCGTAAACGGATATCTCAGCTACTCGCGATACCAGCCGACTCGAACGTTCTTCCCCACCGAGGAGTTTCGTTTTCAGAGTTCAAACCTGAAAAACATTCAGATGACCGGGCGGATCCTTTATACGAGCGTGAACTCCAATTTGCCCGTATATCAGGAGTACTTCAGCGGTCTGGAAAGCCGGGTCACAAGCTTGGCGCCGACGGGCGCCACCTCCTGGTGCACTACCACCAGTGGGGTACATTACGATTGCCTGAGCACGGCGACGATTACCGGCAATGCCAGAGCCCGCCGCGTTAATACTTCGGCGGATTACGGCATCGTGTGGGAGGCCACCAAGAAGTTCAGCCTCTCCGATCAGTACGACTTCCAGAACTTCCGCCAGCCGGCGATCGGCAACTTCTCCGAGGTGGATCAGTACAGCCCTTCCATGCTGACAGCGGCAACGCCGGCCGTGACGGGGGCCCCGGTCATCACTAGCGCCAACAACTTTTTGGGGCAGAGGTCGCATACCAACACCTTCACGGCGGCATGGGAGGCGGCCGGCTGGGTGCAGCTCTCGCTCGGCTATCGCTACCGCACCCGCACCATCGCCTACAGAAATTCCTCCAGTGGTGACGATTATTCGCTCGACATCAACGAACACGCCGGAGTATTCGGGCTGGCGCTGCGTCCCATCAGAGAGTGGAGGATCAACTCCACGGTGGAGACGGAGTGGGCCGATAACGCCTACGTCCAGATCAGCCCCCGGCAATCGCAGCACTACCAGATCCACACCATTTACAAGCCCAAGGCCTGGGCGACCTTCTCCGGCACCTTCAACGATCAGGAAAAGCGCGACAACGCCTACCTCGTCAACTACCGCGCCCACAATCGCAGCTTCGCGGCCGGCGCCTCCCTGGCTCCAAACGAACACTATGGCCTGGACGTGAACTACGGCTACATCGACGTCTTCTCACGGGTGACGAATTGCTTCGGCGACCCGGCTGGTTCGCAGCCCGCGGACGCGACGCTGATGACGACCACCTGCGGCAACCTCCCCAGCGGCAGCACGCTGGCCTACTTCGGCACCAGCTACTACGATGCTCCGACGCACTACGGATCGGTGGCTGTCGTGGTGACCCCTGTCAAGCAGTTCCGCGGGACGGCCGGCTATCGCGTCAGCGCCGTTGAAGGCAAAACGGAGCAGTTGAATCCGGCCGAGGTTCCTGGCTCGCTGCAGTCCATTTACCAGACACCTTATGTCAATCTGGCCTGGAAACTGACACCGGCATGGGCCATCAAAGGCGACTACAACTACTACGGGTACGGAGAAAGCTCCGCGGTCGGACCGACGGCGCCACGCAGCTTCCATGGCAACGTCTTCACGCTGGGGGTCCACTACGAGTACTGATTCCAGCAAGGCGATCGGCGCAGTTCCCGCGAAACAACGGGGGATTGCGCTGATTCGTCCAGGACGTGGCCTACGCGCTCCATTTCGGCTGCGGCGCTTCAACTTCTTTTCACGAGGGCGGGGGCCCATGACATTGCACCGTCTGTGAAAATGCTTTAAAGGAGAGTACTGATGACAAAGACGATTCGTTCCCTAGCGGTGCTGGCCGTTGCAGTCTGTCTGACCGGCGCCATGTGCTTGGCTGAATCCTCCGGCCAGGCGACCTACAAAACCAAATGCGCGATGTGCCACGGCGCCACCGGCACCCCCAGCGCGGCGATGACCAAGGCGATGGGCATCAAGTCGGCCTCCGATCCGGCCATCATGAAGCTCACCTCGGCCGAGATGTCCTCCGCCGTCAAAAATGGCAAAGGCAAGATGAAGCCCATCGCGGGGCTCACCAACCAGCAGATCACGGACGTGGTGGCCTTCTACCGCAGCTTGAAGTAGCGAACTCTCTTCGACTAGGCCCGGGAGATTGAACCGGGCCGAGTCGAATGAAACAAATTTGGGTGCCTGCTTCTTGCCGCTTTTGCGGCCAGGCTGGGAACCGGTGCTGCCTTCCAATGGGGCCGGATCAATAAGAGTGGTCGAGGGGGCAAGGTGCCATTGTTTCAGCAATTCCGTGAAAGCTGGGTGCGGCCGGCGCTGTTTTTTGGCAACAATTTTCTCAGCATCGCCGGCGGCGCGATCACCACGGCCTCGGGCCTGACCATGATCGGCTACTGGCTGGTGGAACTCTTCAGCCGGGGCACGGAAAACCCCTATCTCGGAATCATCTTTTTCCTGCTTCTGCCGTTTTTGTTTATAGCCGGGCTGCTGCTGATCCCGGCGGGCATCTTCCTGCGCCGCAGAAAGCTCCAGAAAGCCGGTCAGATTCCGGCCGAGTTTCCCAAGGTCAATCTCAACGACCGAATCTTCCGCCACGGCATCGAGATCGTGCTCACGGCCACCATCGTCAACCTGCTGATCGTGGCCATCGCCAGCTATCGCGGCGCGGACTACATGGATTCGCCGCGGTTCTGCGGCAAAACCTGCCACGTGATGCTCCCCGAGTACACCGCCTACCGGATGTACGCGCACTCCCATGTGGCCTGCGTGGAGTGCCACATCGGCTCCGGCATGGCCTCTTACTTTGCCGCCAAGGTGAACGGCACCCGGCAGATTCTCGAGGTCAGCTTTCACCCACTCGCATTCATCGCTCCCCAATGGATTCCAAACTATCCCACGCCCATTCTCTCCCCGGTCGAGAATCTGCGCCCGGCGCGGGTCATCTGCGAGGGCTGCCATTCGCCCTCCAGATACGTGGGTGAAAAGCTGCTGGTCAAATCCGACTTTGCCGACGACGAGCAGAACACCGAGACCCAGACAGTGCTGGTGCTGCACCTGGGCGGGGTGGATGGATTGTCGCACCTGACGGGCATTCACGGCGTTCACCTGGGCCACATCGAGTACGTGGCCACCGACCCCACCCGAACCACCATTCCCTGGGTCGAGAGGCGGAATGCCGACGGCTCGGAAACGGTCTTCAGCTCGCTGCCGACCGGCAGCGGCGTTCCCCAGGGCGAGCGAAGGGTGATGGACTGCATCGACTGCCACAATCGCGCCTCGCACACCTTTGTGACCGCCGAGGAGGCGATCAACCAGGCCATGGCCGATGGCGCGATCAGCCCCGCGCTACCCTGGATTCACAAAGAGGGCCTGGAACTGCTGAAGGCCAACTACGCGAGCCAGACCGAGGCGCGGCAGAAGATTCCCGACGGGCTGCGCGCCTTCTACCGCTCCCAGCATCCCGAGGTGCTGGCCACCAAGGCCGCCCTGGTCAACTCCGCAGCTGGCGAACTGGTGACCCTCTACACCCAGAACGTCTTTCCCTTCATGAATGTGACCTGGGGAACGCATCCCAACCACATCGGCCACATGAACTACCCCGGCTGCTTCCGCTGTCACGATGGCAATCACGCGGCCAAGGACGGCAGCTCCATTCCTCAGGACTGCGCGACTTGCCACAATCTGCTGGCCGTAGGTGAGGCCAAGCCCAAAGTCCTCTCCGATCTGGGCATTCAGTAAGCCTGGCCCAGTTGACTACCCCGGCAACCTCAACCCGTTGCCGGGGTAGTCAATCAGACGGCCGCCGGCTGCATCGCGGGAGCGCCTTCCGGTTTCGGCCCCGGCCGTCTGGCGTGGTAGGCTGGCTCTGCGCTTTGAAGGAGCCAGAATCTTCATGCATTCCACGCATTCCACCCAGTCGACCCGCTTCAATCTTGTTGCCTCAGCCCATGCCGCTATGATCGAGCACGGTTTCCAGCCGGATTTTCCCAAGGGAACCGAGAACCAGTTGAGTGCGATCCATTTGAGCGCGATCCAGGCCCAGTCCGCGTTGACGCCCGCGGACTGGATTCAGGATCTGCGCGGCCTGCTCTGGTCCTCGATCGACAACGACACCTCGCGGGATTTGGACCAGATCGAGTGGGCCGAGCAACTCACCGATGGCCGCATCCGCGTGCTGATCGGCGTGGCCGACGTGGACGCGCGCGTTCGCCAGGGCACGGTCATCGACAGCCACGCCCGCAGCGAAACGACCTCGGTCTACACCGGCGTCCGGGTCTTCCCCATGCTGCCCACCGAACTCTCCGAGGGCATGACCTCGCTCAACGAAAACGAGGACCGCGTGGCCGTGGTGATCGAGTTTTCGGTGGACCCGGCGGGTGCGGCCACGGACGGAAAAGCCTACCGGGCTTTGGTTCGAAATCACGCGCAACTTGCCTATAACGCGGTGGGCGCGTGGCTTGAGGGCACGGGGCCGACGCCCGAAAAGGTGGCCGCCAACGCTAAGCTGGCAGCGCAGTTGAAGCTGCAGGACGTGGCCGCGCAGCGCATGGTCGATGGACGTTTCCAGCACGGCGCGCTGGATCTGGAGACCATCGAGACCCGGCCGGTGATGCTGGCCGAGCAGGCGATCGAGATCGTCCGCCTGACCAAGAACCGCGCTACCTCGCTGATCGAGGAGTTCATGGTGGCGGCCAATGGCGTCATCGCCAGGACCTTCGAGGAGGCGGGCGTGGCCTCGATCCGCCGCATCGTGCGCACGCCCAAGCGCTGGGATCGCATTGTCGAGCTGGCCGAGGGGCTGGGCGCAAAGCTGCCTGTCGAGCCGGACTCGAAGGCTCTCAACGACTTTCTGCTGGCCCAGAAGCGCAAGGCTCCCGACCTCTTCCCGGACCTTTCGCTGGCCGTCGTCAAGCTGATGGGCCCCGGCGAGTACGTGCTGGTCAAGCCGAACGAGGTTTCCCCCGGCCACTTCGGCCTGGCCGTGCAGGACTACACGCACTCGACCGCGCCCAACCGCCGCTTCCCGGATATGGTGACGCAACGCCTCATGAAGGCCTGGCTGACCAAGGCGCCGCAGCCCTACTCGCTGGGCGACCTGGACAAGATCGCAATCCGCTGCACTCTGATGGAAGACTGCGCCCGCAAGGTGGAGCGCGAGATGCAGAAGCGCATCGCCGCCGTCGTCCTGCGTCCGCGCATCGGCGAGAGCTTCCGCGCCATCGTCACCGGCGTCAATCACTACGGCACCTTCGTCCGCACTCTCGACCCGCACGTGGATGGAATGCTGGTCGAAGGCGGCAAGGGCCTGGATGTGGGCGACAAGGTGACGGTGAAGCTGGTTTCCACCGATCCGCAGCGGGGATTTATCGACTTCGCGGTGTAAAAATCCGGCCTTTTCCGTAAAAACAGCCTGGAATGCCGCGCGTTCTTTCGGGAGTGGCGTCACCTTGCCGCCGCAGGTGGCTACTACGCCAGCCGGGGTGCAACTTGCCAGCCTGCTAACCTTGATAAAGGATTTTATGAGCACTTCACCGATTCGCCAGCGGGCGTAGAGGGCTAATTTTGGGCTGGACCGCACTTTTCGCTATTGCATTTTCCCTTTCGCTGGACGCCTTTGCCGTGGCCACGATTGCGGGTACTACTCTGGATGTGCCCTCGCTCAGGCAGCGCCTCCGCCTGAGTTTTCATTTCGCAGCCTTTGAGGCGATGATGCTCACCGGCGGTTGGTACCTGGGAAGCTTTATCGTGCGCCTGCTGCATGGGATGGAAGCCTGGGTCGCCTTCGCTCTGCTGGCCCTGGTCGGCGGCAACATTGTGCGCAACGCGCTGCGCAACGTAAAGGGCGAACGCCGCAAAATTGATCCGACACGCGGCTGGGAGCTGGTCTTTCTTTGCGTGGCATCGAGCCTGGACGCACTGGCGGTTGGCATTTCTCTGGCCATGGTCAAATTTCCTATCTTGCGCTCGGCGCTCGTGGTGGGCGTTGTCGGCTTCGGCATGACGCTACTGGGCGTGGAATTGGGCCGGAAAATCGGCACCATCTGGGGACGCCGCTGCGAGCTGATCGGCGGCATTGTCTTGATTTTCATGGGCCTCTACTTTTTGTGGCCGGTGGTGCGAACGCTGCGCTTCTAGTGCTCTGACCGCGTGATTTCGTAACGATGCTCAGACGAGTGCGGGCGTGGACGTCCGCACAACAGCCGGTCAGGAGACCGGCGGTACATTCTGGCCGTTACAAAATCATGCGGCCACGGCACTAAATCGGCTCCAGCGCGGTTTCGAGCGTACTGGCCGGGAATTTGGCCGGCCTGAAAAGAACGGGACTGGATAGAATTTAGTCGGGAGAAGATTGAAGTGAATGTAAAGCGCCTTTCGCTTTTGCTGCTGTTATTCGCCGCCTGCGGGTTGTCTTCGCGCGCGGCTTCGGCTCAGAACTCGGCTCCTGTTTCGTCACAGGCTTCGGCTCCGGCTCAGGCGAATCTTCTGCGCGCCACGCTGCCCAACGGGATGCGGGTCGTCATCATCCGCAGCACATTGGCCCCGGTGGTCACCGTGGAGGCGAATTTTCTGGTGGGCGGCAACGAGACGCCGGCGGGATTTCCTGGCATGGCCCACGCGCAGGAGCACATGGCCTTTCGCGGCTGCGCGGGCATGACGGCCGATCAGACGTCGGCGATTTATGCGCAACTCGGGGGCCAAAACAACGCCGACACGCAGCAGAACATTACCCAGTACTTTGCCACNNACTCCCAGAAGGAGTGGCTGGCGGAGCGCGGCGCCATCGAGCAGGAGGTGGCGCGCGACCTCTCCAATCCTACCTACAAATTCATGAATCGCCTGAATGAGGATATGTTCGCGGGCACTCCCTACGCGCACGATCCGCTGGGCACGAAGAGCTCCTTCGACGCCACCACGGGCGAGATGCTCCAGGATTTTCACAAGCAGTGGTACACGCCGGGCAACGCCATTCTGGTGGTCGTGGGCGATGTGGACCCGGCCGCGACGATGGAGAAGATCCGGCGGCAGTTCGGTGACGTGGCCAGCCACGCTTTGCCCCAGCGGCCGGCCGTCGATCTGAAGCCGGTCAAGTCGGAGCAATTCACGCTCGACAGCAATCTTCCCTACCTTCTCGGCTTCATCGCCTACCGGCTGCCGGGAACCAGTTCGCCGGATTACGCGGCCAGCCAGATTCTGGCCGATGTGCTGGCCAGCCAGCGCGCCGACCTGTACGGAATGGTCCCGGCCGGCAAGGCGCTGGCGGCGGAGTTCGGCCTGGCGGAGAGCCATACCAAGGCCAGCGTCGGCTACGGGATGGTCGCTTTGCCCTCCGGTGCGGAGGCTGCGGGCGCCATCAAGGAGATGCGGGCGATTCTGGCAAACTATGCGCAGAAGGGCGTCCCGGAGGACTTGGTGGCGGCGGCGATCCGCAGCGAGGTGGCCTCGGCCGAGTTTCAACGCAACTCGATCCCCGGCCTGGCCAACCTCTGGTCGAATGCGCTGGCCGCCGAGGGCCGCACCTCGCCCGATGAAGACGTCGAGGCAATCAAGCGCGTTACGCTGGCAGATGTGAACCGGGTTGCTCAAAAATACCTGACCGGGGAGAACTCGATTACGGCGATTTTGAAGCCGGTGCCGACCGGGCAGCCCGTCTCGGACAAGGGCTTTGGCGGCGCGGAGCAGGTGACCTCGGCCCCGACCAAGCCGGTCGAGCTGCCCGCATGGGCGGCTGTCGCGCTGACGCAACTCAAGGTTCCCGAGGATTTCGTCAAGGTTACGGAGACCACGCTGCCCAATGGGCTTCGTTTGATCGTGAAGACGGACCGGACCAGCCCCACCGTCTCGGTGGCGGGCGCGGTGAAGCACGATTCCGATCTGGAGACGCCGGCCGGCCAGGAGGGCGTCTCGGAGATTCTCGACGGGCTCTTTTCCTATGGGACAAAAACGCTGGACCGGCTGGCCTTCCAGAAGGCGCTGGACGACATTGCCGCCAATGAGAGCGCGGGCTTCAGCTTCTCCGTGGATGTTCTGAAGGAGCACTTCTCGCGCGGCGTGGAACTGCTGGCCGACAACGAACTTCATCCCGCGCTGCCGGCCGGGGCCTTCGCCGTCGTGCAGCGGCAGACGGCAGAGTACGTCGCCGGCGAGCTGCAAAGCCCCGGCTACCGGACCTCGCGCGCGCTGGATCTGGCCCTGCTGCCGGCCGGCGACCCGGTTTTGCGGCAGGCCACCCCGGCCACGGTGAGCAAGGTCACTCTGGACGATGTGAAGCATTACCACGCCGCTACCTTTCGCCCCGACCTCACCACCATCGTGGTGATCGGCGACGTCACGCCAGAAGAGGCGCGGGCGGTGATCGAGAAGTGGTTTGGCGATTGGAAGGCGGTGGGTCCAAAGCCGAATACAACCCTGCCCCCGGTCCCGCTCAATAAATCTTCCGCCGTCGATGTGGCCGATTCAGAGGCCGTGCAGGACTCCGTCACTCTTTCCGAGCAACTGAAGCTCAACCGCTTCGATCCGGACTACTATCCACTGCAACTGGGCAATCACGTTCTGGGCGGGGGCTTTTACGCGACGCGCCTTTACCACGACCTGCGGCAGGTGGCCGGCTACGTTTACACCGTCGATGTGAGCCTGAGCGCCTCGAAGACCAGGGCCACCTACTCGGTCGAATACGGCTGCAACCCGGAGAACGTCTCGAAGGCACGGACGCTGATCGTGCGCGACCTGGACCGGATGCGGACCGAGGACGTATCGGCGAGCGAGCTGCAACAGGCCAAGGCGCTGCTTCTGCGGCAGATTCCGCTGAGCGAATCGAGCGAGGACGAGGTCGCCGAAGGGCTTCTGCGACGGGCGGAGATCGGCCTTCCGCTGGATGAGCCGATACGGGCAGCCAAGCGGTACTACGCGCTGGATGCCGGCGAGGTGAGGGCCGCATTTTTCCGGCACGTCCGCCCCGGCGATTTTGCACAGGTTGTCCGCGGCCCGGCTCCGCGCTAGAAACGCATCGGAGATTGCGACTGCTTTTCGATGCTGCCTGTCGATTCCGCACTCTCGACGGTGCGGATCGACAGACAATCCCGCAGGTAATCCAGGCGGTAAAGATTTTTGCCAGGGCCGTGCAACTATTTATGGGCTTGTGCATCTATACAAACAACAAGCTGAGGCTTCCCCGAAATTTCACCCTCCCAGGAAAGGTATCACTCCTTCTTGAAGGTTCAGTAAGAACCTCTTCCCACTTTCCCCTCTCCACCCCTTCCTTTCATTGCCTCGCGAGCGGGCCTGCCGGAAGGCAGGCCCATGCCTCGTCTGCCGCCAGATTTAGCGATTCTCCAATTGCAGTAGAGGGAAACCACTGCCGCTGAGTGGCATTTTCTTAAGTAAAAGCCACCTCCCACGGGACTCGAAACTCCATGCAAACTGGAGAATCGCTCTAAAATGGGAGATAGATGCCCTCTTCCTCCACTCCAGAGACTTATTCCGAACCGGAAATCCAGGCGCGGCAAATTCAGGCGATCGACGCGCTGTTTGAGCAGGCGGGCCTGAAGCGCAACCTGCGCGGCAAGGCCGCCGGCGTCACTCACCGGATGCGCTTCGAGCGCGCGGCGCGGCAGGAACTCACGCCGCCCGCGCCCCTCGCCCGTGTCGCGCCGAACGGCGTCGCGTGGCTGGCGGTTCCCGCATGGGAGAAGTTGGGCCGGGAGAAACTGGGCCACGAAAAGTCGAGCTGGCTCTGGCACGGCTTCAGCACCCGCCGCGGCGGCTTGAGCCGGGCCTATTGCGCGGATGAGGCGCCGGGCGAGTTGAACCTGGGCTTTACGGCCGGTGACGACCGGGAGACGGTCGAGCGGAATCGCCGGCTTTTTGTCGAGGCGGTCAGCGGCGATGCGGCCACGCCGCTGGTCACTCTCAAGCAGATTCACTCGAATCTGATCGTCCTGGCAAACTCCGAGGAGGCCAACCGCGAACAACCCTCAAAAGCCGGAGCCCCTGGTGGCAGCTCTTCGCCGCTGGAGCGCAAAGGCGACGGCCTGATGACCGATGAGCCTGGCCTGCTGCTGGGCATTCAGACCGCTGATTGCATTCCGGTGCTGGTGGCCGACCGCAAGCGGCGCGCCGTGGCGGCCTTCCACGCCGGCTGGCGGGGAACGGTGCAGCGGATCGTGGAGTCCGGCGTGGGCCGCATGAGGCTCCAATTCGGCTCTCGGCCCGAGGATTTGGTGGCCAGCATCGGCCCCGGCATCGGCCCTTGCTGCTACTCCGTGGGCGAAGAGGTGCTCTCCGAGTTCGAATCCCAGTTTGCCTACTCTCGTGAACTCTTCCGCGAGGTCTACGACTCCGACCCGGTGCGCACCCGCTACCCCATGCTGTTTCTGACGCAGCGCGCCCCGGGGCACTCGCCGATCGGCCCCAGCCTGCACCTCAATTTAGTGGAGGCCAACCGCCGCCAGTTGCTCGCTGCTGGCCTCAAACCACGGTCGATTCATGTAGTGGGCGGCTGCACAAGCTGCCAGCCGGAGCTGTTTTTCTCGCATCGCGGCTCACAGGGCCATGCGGGGCGCATGATGAGCCTCATCGGCATTCGCCCGGATGCGGCGCGCCGGTGAGAGCGCGCGTTCAGGAGGTGCGGGCGGCTTCCTGGGGATTGACCAGGTCGCGCAACTCCTTGGAAGGCTTGAAGTAAGGCACCTTTTTGGCTGGAACCTCGACGCGCTCGCCGGTCTTGGGGTTGCGCCCAATGCGGGGGTTGCGCCGGCGGATGCGGAAGGAGCCAAAGCCGCGAATTTCAATCTTGTCTCCACCCTTTAGGGCCCCGATCACCGCATCGAAGATGGTCTCGACGATGACCTCGCCGTCGCGGCGCGTCAGGTCGCCCACTCCGGTCACCTTTTCCACCAGATCTGCCTTTGTCATGTTCTCCAGGCCTCCGCTCCCAGCATAACCGGATTCAGCCCCGCCTGGCGCGAAAAAGAAGGCTTCTTTGTGGATTTGAGCCTTTTCTCCTCAATAGCTTGGCAGGGAAAAAACCGGCATCGAAGATTGCACAGGCGACTTTTGCGCGGCGGCATTTATGATGACCAGAGTCTTTTCCTGAAGTCCCCCATCCGGAAGCGGATGAGACTTGAGGACGGGGGACGGAAACGTGACGGACGAATCAAAGCAGAACGCCGGGCCAAACAATGGAGCCGAGCCAAAGTACAGCATCGTGATTCCAGCCTTCAACGAGAGCGCGCGCCTGCCGGCCACGCTCGCCTCAGTGATGGATTGCATCCGCACGCACGGCTGGGCGGCTGAGATCATCATGGTCAACGACGGCTCAACCGACGCGACGGCCGAGGTGGTGCGCGCCTTTGCTCGGACGGCACCCGAACTCCGGCTGCTCGAGAACCCCGGCAACCGCGGCAAAGGCTACAGCGTGCGCTCGGGAATGCTCGCGGCCAGGGGCGAGGTGGCGCTTTTTACCGACTCCGACCTCTCAGCGCCCATCGAAGAGGCGGAACGCCTGTTTTCCGCCATCGAGCAGGGCGCGGACATCGCCATCGGCTCCCGCTGGCTGGAAAGCGACCGCCAGACCCAGCGCCAGCCCCTCTACCGGCAGTTTTTTGGCCGCTGCTTCAACGCCGTCACGCGCGCGGTGATGCGCCTGCCCTTCGCCGACACCCAATGCGGCCTGAAGGCCTTTACCCGCGAGGCCGCCCAGACCATCTTCCAACTCCAGACCATCGAGCGCTGGGGCTTCGACCCGGAGATTTTGCTGATCGGGCTCAAACGCGGCTTCCGCATCGTCGAAGTGCCGGTAAGCTGGGCCCACGACGAGCGCACCCGCATGAGCTACCTGCGCGACGGCTTCCGCATGCTCCAGGAGATCGCCCAAATCCGCTGGAATGCCCTCTGCGGGCGCTACAACAGGCCGGTCGAGCCAAACCAGCACACAACTTTATGAAGACGAAAATGCTCCAAAGCGATTCGGCTCCGGTACTGAGAACGTACTCCTTCATGCGCTGAGCCGTCTCCGCTCGCGGGACTTTAGCTCAAGCCTTACGTGCGCGGTCTCCGGTTCGCCTGAAACGGCCGGCCCCGCCTTCTGGGAGCAATTTTCGGCTCCTCCGCCCATCCTCGCCTTGGTCTACAATCAAGGCGCTATGGCTACCCAGGATTTCACCACCTCGATCCAGCCGTGCTCCCCTCAGGGCAGCTTTCAAAATGAGCCTTTTACCGACTTCAAAGTGCCGGAAAACGCGCGCGCGATGCAGGCTGCGCTGGACTTGGCGGCCAGCCAACTGGGCCGCGAATACGACCTGGTGATCGGCGGCCACCGGCTCAAGACAGAAGGAAAAATTCGCTCCCTGAACCCGGCGCGCCCCGCCCAGCTTGTTGGTCTTCACCAGCAGGCCGGAGCCGAAGAGGCTGAAACGGCCATGAAAGCCGCCCTCCTGGCCTTCGAATCCTGGAGCCGGCGACCGGTCGAAGAGAGAGTTTCCCTGCTCCTCAACGCGGCCAGGATCATCCGCAACCGCAAGTTCGAGTTCTGCGCCTGGCTCACCTTCGAAGTGGGAAAAAACTGGGCAGAAGCCGACGCCGACGTGGGCGAAACCATTGATTTCCTTGAGTTTTATGCCCGCGAGGCGCTGCGGCTGGCCACCATTCAGCCTCCCATTCAGTTTCCCGGCGAGCGCGGCGAACTCCTTTACATTCCCCTCGGCGTGGGCGCGGTGATCCCCCCCTGGAACTTTCCCTTCGCCATCATGGCCGGCATGACGGCGGCCTCGATCGTCACCGGCAACACGGTCGTCCTCAAGCCCTCCTCCGACGCTCCCACCATCGCCGCCAAGTTCGTCGAGGTTCTGGAAGAGGCCGGAATGCCGGGCGGGGTGGTCAACTTCTGCCCCGGCTCGGGCTCGACCTTCGGCAACGCCCTCGTCGAGCACCCTCAAACCCGCTTCATCGCCTTCACCGGCTCCAAAAAAGTTGGCCTGGAGATTCACGAGCGCGCCGCCAAGGCCCTGCCCGGCCAGATCTGGATCAAGCGAACGATTCTGGAGATGGGCGGCAAGAACGCGATCCTGGTCTGCGCCGACGCCAACCTGGACGCCGCCATCGAGGGCGTCGTGGCCTCGGCCTTCGGCTTCAGCGGGCAAAAGTGCTCGGCCTGTTCCCGGGCCATCGTCGAAGCGCCCGTTTACGGCCTCTTCGTCGAACGGCTGCGTGAACGGGTGGCGCAATTGACCGTGGGCGACCCGGCAGCCAATCCGAACCTCGGCCCGGTGATCAACCAGGGCGCGCTCGACTCGATGCTGCGCTTCATCGAGACCGGCAAAAAGGAAGGCCGTCTGCTGGCCGGCGGCCACGCGCTCCAGACTGCGGCGGGCGGCTATTTTCTTGAGCCCACGGTCTTCGGCGAAATCGCGCCGGAGGCGGTGCTGGCGCAGGAAGAAATCTTCGGGCCGGTGCTGGCGCTCATCAAGGTTTCGAGCTTCGAGGAGGGCCTCAAGGCGGCCAACAACACCGAGTACGGCCTGACCGGCTCCGTCTACTCGACCGACCGCGCCAAACTCGACCACGCCTGCCGCGAATTCCACGTTGGCAACCTCTACTTCAACCGCAAATGTACCGGCGCGATGGTGGGCGCGCACCCCTTTGGCGGCTTCAACCTGAGCGGCACCGACTCGAAGGCCGGCGGCCCGGATTATCTGCTGCTCTTCACTCAAGCCAAGAGCGTGGCGGAAGCACTGCGTGCGGCAGAGGCTCGCTGACGCGCTCGCACGGGGCTTCATCGGATGAGATTTTGCATGGGCAGAATCCGTAGTTTCCCTGGTCTCAAAATCGCGACTAGGGAAACCGAACTGAACTGCTGGCTGCCCGACCGGAGCCCGTCATTTGCAGCTTGACAAAGCCCTCCGCATATGGAATCATCCGGCCAATCCTCTAATCTGTTTTCTCGATGCCCCTGACCTACTGCCAGCAGGCCTGCGGGAGATGAGTGGGCAGAGGCGCGGTTGCTATCTTGCTAAAAAACAGGGAGAAGTTTATGTCTGATGAATCGAAACCCGTATTTGCCAATCCCGCGCCGCTGGGTCTGATTGGCTTCGGATCTACCACGGTCATTCTGAGTCTGATCAACGCCGGCCTTTTACCCAAGGGGGGCGAGCCGGTGGTTCTGCCGCTGGCCTTCGCCTTTGGCGGCCTGATCCAGATCCTCGCCGGGTTGATGGAGTTCCGCGTCGGCAACACCTTCGGCATGGTGGCCTTTCTCAGCTACGGAGCCTTCTGGTGGTGGTTTGCATCTCTGGTCCTGCTGGGCGGGCACGGCGTGCTGGACCTGAGCCAGGCGGGCAGCACCATCGCCGTTGTGCTGATCGGATGGGGCGTTTTCACGCTCTATATGTGGGTTGCCACCTTCCGCCTCTCCAAGGCGCTCTGGTGGGTCTTCCTGACCTTGTGGGTCACCTTCTTCCTGCTTGGCTTTGGCGACCTGCTGCACGTGCCAACTCTGAACCGCGCTGGAGGCTGGCTCGGTCTCGTCTGTGGATTGCTGGCCATGTACACCAGCTTTGCCCTGGTGACAAATTCCACCTTTGGCAAGACGGTGCTGCCCCTTGGCGCGCCTTCGGGCCACTAAAGGAATTCACTATTGCCGTAATGCGGGCCTCGTGCAATCCCACCCTAGAGCACTTTCGGAATAAATGTAGTCCTTTTGAGGCACTGAATGTGGCTTTTACTTCCACCCCACGGACGAAGACCTGTCCGTGGGGGCCCCGGCCGGAAAAAGCCACTTGAGTGTGAGATTTCGGTCTACAGCAATTCCGAAAATGCTATAGCCGCAAAAACAAAAACGCGGCGAGGGTAGGGCACCCAGTACACTACACTCTCCGTGAAATGCTGGCTGCAAATGTACAAAGCCGCAGATTGCCTGCGGCTTTGACTTTTTGCGGCCCAAGGGTGAATGGGGCTAGGCCATGACCTGCGGCGCGGCAGCCTCTTCGGCTTCCAGCTTGCTGCCCACCTCGGCGGCGGCGGCAGCCAGCGCGCGGTGGTGGATGGTAAACAGCGCCAGCTCCAGACGGTCGCTGACTCCGGTCTTGTCATAAATGGAGCGCAGGTAGTTCTTGATGACCTGTTCGGTGGTCTTCAGGCGAGTGGCGATCTCGCGGTTCTTGCAGCCCTGGACGATCAGCGCGACAATGCGCATTTCCTTGGGGGTGAGCCGGTCGCGGACCCTGGTGCCCACCATATCCTCCGAGGGCAATTCCGCCACCATGAGCTGCGGAGGCAGCCAGGTATCGCCGGCGGCCACCGAGCGCACGCACTCGACCAGGGCCGGCCCGGTGACGCTGCGGTAGACCACGCCGTGAAAGCCCTGCTGCAGGTAGGGGCTGGCGGGGTCGTTGTTTTCGGCGATCACGATGCCGCGGCAGCCCAGTGTATCGAGCAGTGTGCGCAACTGGCTCATATCCGGCTGCAATGAAGCGGCAAACAAAACAATGGAGCCAGGGAACGTCGTGATCGCGTGGTGCATGCGGTCCAGGTCCGTGCATTGCGCAATGATGCGCACGTCCTCGTCCATGGCCAGCACCTTGGCGGTGCCTGCCCGAAAAATCGCTTGCGAATCGGCCAGGATGATCTTGTTCATGCTTTGCGCCTCACCTGCTCATAGTCCTGAAAGCCAAGTCGAAGTTCACCCGCCTCGCTCTTCCGGCGCACCGGAAACGGCAGTATGGGTTCAGGCAACGGCCTCCGCTCTCTGTGTCACTATCGGCAGATTGCCGCAAAATCCTTGAACTGTCTCAATCAGAGACACTGGAAACCAGATCAAATTCCTTTGGTGACCGGCCCGGCGCTAAATCTCGCCGAGCCAGGAAAAATTTCTTATGAAATATATTCCTGTGAATAAGATTACAGCCTGCAACCGCCAGAGATCGTGAAAATTTACGACGGCATTTATAAATTTCATTTGAGAGCGGTTTTCCCATTTACATACAATTCAAGATTTTTTCGCCACAGCGCACGGCGATGAAGTTGCCGTGCGCCGCGCCGATGTAAAAGGGGTGAGGCATCAATGGCTGATCGCACGGAACTTTTTGAAGCCGCGCTGGATAGTCTTCCAGAAGGCATTGCGCTGATTGGCGCCAAGGGGCAAGTCGTGCTCTGGAACCGGGTAGCGGAGGCTATCACCGGCTACGCGAGCGCGGACCTGCTGTCGCGGGCGGTTCCAGAGGCGCTGGCGCTGACCGGGCCATGGCCGGAAGGGCCGGATTCATGCGCGGAATCGCCAGCGGGGCGCGGTGTTCCGGTTCACCTGGGACACAATCTGGGCCACAATGTGCCGGTGACGATGCGGACCCTGGTGCTGCGCGACGGGCTGGGCAAACGCATCGGCACGGCGGTTGTCTTTCATCCCGTCGAGAGCCTGGATGTGCTGCCGCGTGGAGAGTACGTCGAAGGCTCCGGCGCGGAAGCGGACTCGGCGGAGTTTGAAACCCGGCTGGAATCGACCTTCGAGGATTTCCGGCAGGGTGGGGAGAGCTTCGGAGTGCTGTGGATTGCCGTCGATCAGGCCCATGAGTTGCGCAAGACGCACGGCGCCCAGGCCTGCGAGTCGATGCTCGCAAAGGTGGAGCGGGCGCTGGCCAACGGGCTGTGTCCGGCCGAGGAGATGGGGCGCTGGGGCGACGATGAGTTTCTGGTCATTTCGCATGAGCGCACCGCGGAGATGCTGGCCGCGCACGCGCGCGTGCTGGCCGGCCTGGCCCGGACAGCGGACTTCCGCTGGTGGGGCGACCGCGTCTCCATCACCGTGAGCATTGGCGCGGCCCAGGCGGAAGGGGATGGGAGTTTGGCTAATTTACTGGAAAAAGCAAAACTGGCAATGCATTCCAGTTTTCATGCAGGGGGGAACCAGATTACGCCTGCGCCGGGGGGGCCAGCATGTTCGCCATCATAGGAATTCTTGTGGTTTTCGGATCGGTCATTGGCGGCTTTTTGATGGAAAAGGGCCACATGGCCGTGCTCATTCAACCGGCCGAGCTGATTATCCTGGGCGGCGCGGCCATCGGCACGCTGCTGGTAGCCAATCCTATTCATATCATCAAGGTCATTGTTGGAAATCTGCTGGGGATACTGAAGGGCTCTCCCTTCGGCAAGGCGCGCTACCTGAGCACGCTGAAGATGATGTACCAGTTNNTGCGACACGCTGCGCATGGCCATCACCGGCGGCGTGGATCCATTCGACATGGACCAGATGATGGAGCTGGACATGGAGGTACATCACAACGAGGCGACGCAACCGATCGCCTCGCTGACCACGGTGGCCGATGCGCTGCCGGGATTGGGCATTGTGGCCGCGGTGCTGGGCGTGGTGATCACCATGGGCTCGCTGGGTGGGCCGCCGGAAGAGATCGGCGCGCACGTGGCGGCGGCGCTGGTAGGCACCTTCCTCGGCATCCTGGCCTGTTATGGCATGGTCGGTCCCTTGAGTTCGAATATGGCCAAGACGGCCGATGCGCACCACGAATACCTGCACGTGCTCCGGGTGCTGATGCTCTCCTTTCTGAAGGGCTCGGCGCCAATGATCGCCATCGAGATGGGGCGGCGCGCGATTCCCGCGCATGTGCGGCCCAGCTTCGACGAGATGGAAAAGAACTGCAAGGGCGGCGGAGCATCAGCGGAAGCAGCCGCGGCGTAGGGCTGGCGGCCCTTTTTCAGGAGCAATCCCTTTTTTAGAAGGAGTGCGGCATCATGGCAGACAGCAAGAGCCGGCCGATTATCGTCATCAAGAAGAAGGGCGGTCACGCCGGCGGCCATAACGGTGGCGCGTGGAAGGTGGCCTACGCCGACTTTGTCACCGCGATGATGGCGCTGTTTATCGTGCTGTGGCTGATGGGCTCCAGCACAAAGATCAAAAAAGCCGTGGCCGGCTACTTCAACGACCCCAAGGGGACCGGCAACCTGCTGGGAACCACAATGAGCGGCACCGGCGTCAGCGATGTGATCGCCAGCGCCAGCACCGACCAGTTGCAGCAACTGAAAGATAAGCTGGAAAAGGAGATCAAGGCGCGAAAAGAACTGGAAAAGCTCACCAAGCAGATCGAAATGACGATTACCCCCGAGGGGCTGCGCATCGAGCTGATCGAGGGCAAGGACGGGACCTTCTTCCAGAGCGGCAGCGCGGAACTGAGCCCTAGCGGCCAGGAACTGCTGTCGCTGCTGGCGGCGGAGTTGAAGACGCTGCCCAATTCACTGCTGATTGAGGGGCACACCGACGCCACGCCCTACCCCAGCAACTCGGGTTACAGCAACTGGGATCTGTCGGCCGACCGCGCCAACTCGGCGCGGCGGCTGATGCAGGAGGATGGTGTGCGCTCCAACCAGGTGACCCAGGTGCGCGGCTACGCCGACCAGATGCTGCGCGTAAAGAACAATCCCTTCGATCCGTCGAACCGGAGAATTTCGATTCTGGTGAAAAACAACAATGAAACCGTGCCGACGCTGCTGGCGGCCAACGTGGTGAATGGCTCGACGCCGTTGCCAGGGATTGCGAAGACCTCCGCGGGGGCAAAGAATGGAGCCAAAGCGAAAGGCGCGCAGCCGGCCGCCAAGACGTCCACTCCGGCCGCGACTCCGGTTGCGTCTTCGGCTGCCAAGCCGTCCCCTCCGGCCGTCAAGCCTCGGGCCTCATCCACCGCCTCCCCAGCCAAGCCTGTGGCCACTGCGTCTGCTGCCAAGCCGGACCTGATGAGCAAGCTCAAGGCCGTGCTGCCGGGGGGCAAAAAGTAGTTGGCGAGATGAGTTGAAGCGCAGGCCTTCATCCTCCACGCATTTTCCGCCCCGGCGGCGAAAACCCTTCCACTCCAGCGGTGAAGGCCTGATTGCGGGGCTCCCGGAAGGAAAAAGCCGCTCCGCGGAATGGTTCCCCCTCCTCCGAAAATGCTTTGTGTTGCGACCGAAAGTTGGCCATGCTCTCCATCTTCCCGCCCAAAAACGTCTAAAATCAACTCGGGAAGGCTCATGACAGAGATTCGCTCGACCGTAATCCTCGGCTCCGGCTGCGCCGGACTCACCGCCGCCATCTACNNCGATGACCACCCAGGTGGAAAACTTTCCCGGCTGGCCGGAGGGCGTCCAGGGCCCCGAACTGATCGACAACATGAAGAAGCAGGCCGCCCGCTTCGGCGCTGACTTCCAGTTGGCCCATCTGAACGCGGTGGATTTGAATGTAAATCCCTTCCGGCTCCAGACCTCGGCTGGCGAAATTCCGGCGCGCACCCTGATCGTCGCCTCGGGCGCCAGCGCCCGCTGGCTGGGCCTGCCGAGCGAACAGGCGCTGATCGGCCACGGCGTCTCCAGTTGCGCCACCTGCGACGGTTTCTTCTTCCGCGGCAAAGAGGTTGCTGTGGTGGGCGGCGGCGACTCGGCCATGGAAGAGGCGCTCTTCCTCACCCGCTTTGCCTCCAAGATCACGCTGCTCCATCGCCGCCCCGGCTTCCGCGCCTCGAAGATCATGCTGGAGCGCGTCATGGCGCACACGAAGATTGAGTTGCGCACCAACGTCGTGATCGAGGAGGTGCTGGGCGTCGAAGAAAAGGAAGTGAAAGGCGTGCGCCTGCGCGACGTGGCCAACGGGACGAAGAGCATTTTGCCCATCAGCGGCCTCTTCCTCGGCATCGGCCACGAGCCCAACACGAAGATGTTCTCGGGCCAGATCGATCTCGATGGCGACGGCTATATCCGCACCACCGGCAACGTGCTGGTTACGCGCAACGGTGTTGTCGTTCCCGGCCTCTTTGCCTGCGGCGACGTGCAGGACCGCCGCTACCGGCAGGCCATCACCGCCGCCGGCTCGGGCTGCATGGCGGCTCTGGAAGCGGAGAAATTTCTCGAGGAGCACGGGCACTGACCACCTGCGGTGGGGCCAAACGCTCGCTATTCGCTCGCAGGAGTGGGCTGACTCGCCAGGTCTTTGACAGCTTGTTGTTGTTCCCATGTGGGTGCCCCATCCTTGCGACGTACTTGTTCTTGCCGCAAGGGTGGGATGGCGCAAATTTACTCAGTCAGAGACCTGGCTTGCAATCTATGTGCGAAGCCAGTGCCCTGTCCTCGCCGCTGTCATCCTGAGCGGAGCACAGAGGAGTCGAAAGCCTGCCCTGAGCGTAGTCGAAGAACCTGCTTCTTGAAACTTTGCGGCCAGGCTGAGATCGCGCTACCAGGAGTGGAATGCGAAGAAGGCCGCCGCCACCAGGCAGACTCCGGCCGCAGCGTGATTCCAGCGCAGATGCTGTCCGAAGAAGAGGGTGATGAAGACGCCGAAGACCGTCAGCGTGATGATCTCCTGGATCACCTTGAGTTGAACGAGGCTGAAGCGGCCCAAGCCGATGCGGTTGGCTGGCACCTGGAAGCAGTATTCGAGCAGCGCGATGCCCCAACTGACCAGGATCACCTTCCACAGGGCCTCCTGGCGGAATTTCAGGTGGCCGTACCAGGCGAAGGTCATGAAGATATTGGAGAAGATGAGCAGAATGACGGTCCACATACTCCGATTGTATGCAGGCGGCGAGGGCCGGGTCGCAAAGCTGGATTAAAGCATTTTCACTTCTGCTTTAACGGAAACCATGCCGCCAGCTTCAATGCAGGCTGTGGCGTCAGCATTGTGAAGTGAAAATGTTATAGATTCCACGGGGAGCAGGATGACGGCACTCAGAGAAAATCTCGAACGGCTGGAAGAGGCGATCACGGAGGCCTGCCGCCGCGCCGGCCGCGCGCGCGCCGAGGTCGAGTTGATGGCCGTCTCGAAGACTTACCCGGCGCGCACCATGGCCGAAGCCGCCGCGCTGGGCCTCACGCTCTTCGGCGAAAACCGCGTGCAGGAGTTTGCCGCCAAGGCGGCTGAACTGGACGCGACGCTCGAAGGAGCGAACCCAGAAGCAGCGGGCCCAAAAGCAAGCCCGGCGGCGAGCAGCGCGGAGGCAAACCCTCCAGAGTCCGCGCCTTCGCGCCTTCTCCGCGCCGCCCTCCGCGTCCATCTGATCGGCCACCTGCAATCGAACAAGGCGCAGCGTGCCGTGGAGCTTTTTGACGCAGTCGATTCGCTGGACTCGCTGCGGCTGGCCGAGCGGCTCAACGAGTCAGCCGCCAAGCTGGGCAAAAAGCTGCCGGTTCTGGTCGAGGTCAAGCTCAGCCCCGAGGAGTCGAAGGCTGGCCTCGACCCCAACTCCGCCGAGGCCGCCGAATTGCTGGAGCGGCTGCCTTCGCTCCCTCATTTGCAAATGCGCGGGCTGATGACCATTGCCCCTTGGGGCGTTCCCGAGCCGGAGACGCGCGCCTGTTTCCGCAGCTTGCGCGCCTGGCGCGACCGCTGGGCCGCCGCTTATCCCCACCTCTCGCTCGATGTGCTCTCGATGGGCATGAGCGGCGACTTTCAGTTGGCCATCGAAGAGGGCGCGACCCGCATTCGCGTGGGCACGGCACTGTTCGGCGCGCGGCCACGGCTCTGAATCTTCAAAAGAGAATTTCCCCGTTTTCGAAACGAATTTCTGAGCTGACTTTTGCCCCCTTATAATGAGGTGACGAAAGGGCGCGAAGTCGTCTGCGCGCGCGGGTTGACGAGAAAGTATGGCGGATTTGCAGGGAAGAATTGCGCTGGTGACGGGGGCTTCGCAGGGAATCGGACGGGCCTGCGCGCTGGAGTTGGCGCGGGCCGGGGCCACGGTGGTGCTGGCGGCGCGCAATGAGATCAAGCTGGCCGAGGCCGTCGAGGAGATTCAGGGAGCCGGCGGGGAGGCAGAGGCGATTCCGCTGGATCTGGCCAGCGAGGAGTCGATCAAGTCCGTTGCAAAATCGGTGGTCGAGAGTTTTGGCAAGGTCGAGATCCTGGTCAATAACGCCGGCATCACCCGCGACGGGCTGATGCTCCGGATGAAGCGGGAGGACTGGGACGATGTACTCAGGACCAACCTGACCGGGGCGTTTCTGCTCACCCAGGCCCTGCTGAGCCCGATGCTCAAGAACCGCTGGGGGCGGATTGTGAACATTACCAGCGTGGTGGGCCGCACGGGCCAGGCAGGCCAGGTGAACTACGCGGCCTCAAAGGCCGGATTGATCGGGCTGACGCGCTCCATGGCGCGCGAGCTGGCCTCGCGGGCGATTACCGTGAATGCCGTGGCGCCAGGGTACATCGAGACGCCGATGACCGCCGTGCTGGACGAGAAGCAGCGCGCCGCAATGATCGCCGCGATTCCGCTTGGCAGGCCGGGAACCGATCTTGAAATTGCGCAGGCGGTCAAATTTCTGGCCTCGGATGCGGCGGCCTACATTACCGGCCACGTGCTGGACGTAAACGGCGGCATGTACATGGGGTAGGGCTGGAGCGGGAAGGTTACGGAAGGACTGCGCCGCCATGTTGCGCCTCCCCATCGAAGAACTGAACCCGATACTGCCGCTGCGCGACGAGATTCGCGAGGCGCTCGTGGGCGCGGCCAACCCCGAACGCATCCTGCTCCAATGGCTGGAGAGTTACGAGCAGGGCGATTGGGCCGTGTGCGATGCGGCGGCCCAGGCCCATGGCTTAGACCAGAAAAATCTGGTCGAATGCTACGCCAAGGCCGTGGTGTGGGCCGAGGCGGCGCTGCAATCGGCTCTCTGAGGGGGCTTGTACAGCGTGAACGCTGGAGGCTAGAGCATTTACACTTCATGTGTTGACACTACGGCTGCATGGAAGGTGGCTTTTACTTCCAACCCACGAACGAAGACCTGTCCGTGGGGACCCCGGCCGGAAAAAGCCACTTGGCGGGTTTGCTTCCGGGATACAGCTACCCTGGTTCCGCTATAGCTCTGACGAAACCCAGAGGGAGAATGGCAGACGCGCAGAACGAATCCGTTCGTGGCAATCGCAAAAGACTCGCAGGCTTCTGGCTCCAGATTGATGTCCTGCACGGCCTGATCTTTTCCGAGAGCAACAAGACATTGCTCAAACACGTGGTCATCCGCCTGAGCATCGCCGGTTTTGCGATTCATCTGGCGCTGATCTTCCTTGCCCGCTCGCTCGCGTACCCGCCTCTGCTGGTTGCCGAGGCCGGGCACAACTACCTGACCGCCATCTCCACGCCGTTCAACTTCATCCTCTTCTACGAGGTGTTGATTCTCATTGCGGCGCTGCCCGCATCGATGACCCGCTCGATCGCCAACCAGTTTGAAATTGTCTCGCTGATCTTCATCCGCGATGTCTTCAAAGACATTGCCGCGGCCAGCGACCTGGTTACGCAACACCGGTTGACCCTGGAAGCGCTTCCCGCCTTCTTCGATATGTGGGGCGGATTCCTGATGTTTTTTCTGGTGAGCGTCTTTCAGTACGTGGCTTCGCAGCGGGTGCGGCCCTCGGGTACGGCGATCCCATCGCGCGGAGCGGCGCGGTTCATTGCGCAAAAGAAGGTGGTGGCCATCGGGCTGGCCGTGCTGCTGATGGGGATGGCCGCCGACAACCTGGCGCGGCTGACCATCGCCATTCATAGCGATATCCTCACCCGCCACGGAGCCATCGAGTCGGCAACCACGTTTTACAACGACCTGTTCACGGTGATGATCTTCACCGATGTTCTGATTCTGATTCTGTCACTGGAGGTCAGCGGCGAATATGAACTGGTCTTCCGCAACGCCGCGTTCGTGGTTTCGATCATCCTGATCCGCTTCTCGCTGACCGAGGGGCATCCCTACGGCGCGCCGCTGGCGCTGGTGGCCATGGTCTTTGGAATCCTCACCCTGCTGGTCTTCAATTTCCATATGCGCCTGAGCGAACCGCCAAAAGGGTGAGGCGCGGAGAGTTTCACGACCGCCGGGCGCAGGCGACGCGGGGAATGCATTGCAGGTCAGGGACGAATTCGATCTGCTCGAAGCCGGAGCGGGTGAGCAGCGCGGCAATCGCCGAGGATTGGCCGAAGCCGATTTCGAAAACCACAAAACCGCCCGGAGTGAGCGCGTCGAAAGCGGCGGGGATCAGGCGGCGGTAGACTTCGAGGCCATCTTCACCGGCAAAGAGAGCCAAAGCGGGCTCGTAGTCGCGCACCTCGACCGGGAGCGTGGCGCGGTCTCCGCTGGGCACGTAGGGCGGGTTGGAGACGACGATTTCAAAGCGCTCCCCGGCGGCTGAGCCGGCAGCGGCTGTTGCGGTCACCGGGGCCAGCAGATCGCCTTCAAGAAAGCGAATGGAAACCCCATTGCGCTTGGCGTTTTCCTCGGCAATTTTCAAAGCGCGCGAAGAAAGATCGATGGCGGTGACAAAATAGGAGGATTTTTCAGACGGATTTTCCGAAAAATCTCCCTCCGGGGCTAGAGCCCCGGCTAATTTTTGAGGTTCAATGTACGGGCTAAAGCCCGTACCCTTCAAGCTCCGGCCTGGACCCTTTGCCAATGGGAATTTTTCCGCTGCCAGTTTGGCCAGTTCGTGGGCCAGGGCGACGGCGATAGCGCCCGAGCCGCAGCCCACATCGACAATGCGCGGAGCAGCCAAGGAGCCGGGCAATCCGCCCCCAAAGCGGCTGGCCAGATCGAGCGCCTTCTCGACCAGGTGCTCGGTCTCGGGACGCGGAATCAGCACGTCGGGCGTGACGCGAAAAGGAAGCCCATAAAACTCCGTCTCGCCGGTGATGTACTGAATGGGCTCGCCCTGGAAACGCCGCTCAATCAGCTCGGAATAATGGGCGGCCTCGGCGGCCGAAAGTTCCTCTTTCAAGTGGGTCATCAGCCAGGCTTTGTTCTTGCCGGGGCCCAGAACGTGGAGCAGCAGCCGCTCAGCGTCCCGGCGGGCGCGGTCCCGTGGCAGGCTGTCCGGCTTTGTATGGCCCGGCGTTGCGCAGTCCGTTCCCGCGCAGTCCAGCGGCGCACATTCCGGGTGCGCCTGATCCGGTTGCGGCTGATCTGGCCGCGGACACAGCCGCAGCCTCTCCGCCGCTTCCAGAACGAGTTTGCCGAGCGTGGGCAAGGCTCAGGCCGCCTGGCTGCTGTCAGCCTTCAATTGCTCGGCCTGGTAGTGGGAGATCAGCGCATCGACGATGGGTTGCAGGCGGCCCTCCATCACCAGGTCGAGCTGGTGCAGCGTCAGGCCGATGCGGTGGTCGGTGAGCCGGTTCTGCGGGAAGTTGTAGGTGCGAACCTTCTCGCTGCGGTCGCCGGTGCCCACCTGGGATTTGCGCTCCTTGGCCAGTTCCGCATTCTGCCTGTCCATTTCCTGCTCGTAGAGCCGCGAACGCAAAACGCGCATTCCCTTGTCGCGGTTCTTGATCTGCGACTTCTCGTCCTGGCAGCTGACCACCGTGTTCGTCGGCAGGTGGGTGATGCGGACGGCCGAATAAGTTGTGTTCACCGATTGTCCGCCAGGGCCCGACGAGCAGAAGGTGTCGATGCGAATGTCCTTGGCCTCGATCTTCACGTCCACCTCTTCGGCCTCGGGCAGGACGGCGACGGTGATGGCCGAGGTGTGGACGCGCCCCTGCGTCTCGGTGGCCGGAACACGCTGCACGCGATGCACGCCGCTCTCCCACTTCATTTGCGAGTAAACCCGCTCGCCCTCGATGATGGCGATCACCTCTTTATAGCCGCCCACGCCGGATTCGGACATCGACAGTACCTCGATCTTCCAGCGGTGCTGCTCGGCAAAGCGCTGGTACATGCGGAAGACCTCGGCGGCAAAGAGCGAGGCCTCGTCGCCGCCGGTGCCGGCGCGGATTTCCAGGATTACATTCTTCTCGTCGTTGGGGTCTGTGGGCAAGAGCAGCACCTTGATCTCTTCTTCCAGAGCCGTCTCACGCGGCGCGAGCGCGGCGATTTCTTCCTCGGCCATGGTGCGCAGCTCCGGGTCGGACTCGGCGAGCATGGCGCGGGCCTCGGCCAGCCCTTGGCGCACCTGCTTCAGTTCGCGGAACTTCATGACCGGGGTCTCCAGGTCACGAAGAGCTTTTCCGGCCTGGTGGTACTTTTCGCGGTCGTTGACCACCTCGGGCAAGGAAAGCTGCGCGGAGAGCTCTTCGTAGCGCTGCTCCATCTGTTCCAGACGATCGATCACGGGAAAACCTCACTGGCACGGCTTAAGTTTACTGGCGCGCCGTGGGCGCATTTTCTTGAACTATTGGGGGATAAATCAGAAAAAGGCGGAAAACGAGTCTCGGCGGCGGGCGCCGCTAGAGCAGGGCCGGAATGGGCTGATGGAGAACCACTTCGCTTTCTATTCTAGCGCGAAAGGGGATGGGAACTAAAGGAAGGGATTGACGATCTCGACTCCGTCGACGATGCGGCCGTGCAACTTATCTTCGGAATAGCCCTAATGCGTGTGGCCGTGGTGGTGGCCGTAGCTGGGGTTGCCGGCCATCTCTTCCATGGGGACGACGCAGCCGTTGAGTTCCTTGCAAGTGGTGTGCTCGAACTGGATGGTGGCGTGGCAGATGTGGAAGTGCTCCTTGAGCAGGTGGTTGAGCCTGGCCAGAATGCCGGCGCTGGCCGAGGGCGGAATATCGGCGATGGTCACGTGGCAGGCCAGGGCGCTGGAGTTCGAGCCGAGGCTCCAGACGTGCAGGTCGTGAACATCGACCACCCCCTCGACGGCCTCCATGCCGGAGCGAATCTCGGCCAGCGAAACGCCGTGGGGGGTGCCTTCGAGCAGAATGTTGAGGGTTTCGCGCACAATGCCGAAGCTGGTCCAGAGGATGAGCGCGGCGATCAGCAGCGAGAGAGCCGGGTCGATCCAGTTCTGGCCGGTGAGTAGAATGGCCGCGCCGCCAGCGATGACGGCAGCCGTCGAGAGCGTGTCGCCGGCCATGTGAAGAAAGGCCGAGCGCAGGTTCACGTCGCGGGCCACGCCCCACAAAAGAATCGCGATAACGCCATTCATCACCACTCCGGCCGCGGCCACGATCATCATCAGCCGCGGCTGCACGACGAGCGGCGCCGCCAGCCGGTGAACCGCCTCGATGGCGATCCAGAGGGAGATGGCGATCAGCGTGGCCGCGTTGATGAAGGCGGCCACCACACCGGCCCGCTGGTAGCCGAAGGTCTTCGAGGGGCCGGCCGGGCGGGACTGGAAGTAGACAGCGGTAAAGCTGAGCAGCAGGGAGAGAAAGTCGGAGGCGTTGTGGCCGGACTCGGAGATCAGAGCCAGCGAGTGGGCGCGCAGACCAGCCACGAAGGTGACTACCACATAGGCGAGCGTGGCCACCAGCGAGAAGCGCAGTACGAATTGGGTCCTCTTTGCACCGGGCGAGGAAGGCGCCGCGTGGACATGCATGGGGAGAGTGTACCGGGGATTGGCATTTCAAGCCAACTGCAACGCCGTGGCCAGCGAAATTTGCGAAAAAAACCTCTGTTTGGCCCCAAAAACCGTCAAATACTTCGCCTAAAAAACTGGCTTTGATTCATAAACCGCCGCTGATTTCGTGAACGGCAGCAGCCTTCGCGAATCGCGGCAGCCTTCATGAACCACGGCTGACCGGGACGGCCAACCGGCGCGGGCGGCTCCGGGGTTGGCCGCGCTTACTCGGTGGCCTCGATGCGCCGCTTGTGCGGGTCCTGCAAACCACGGGTGTTCATCCGGAAGAGCGCCGCGAAGGCGCGCAACTGGTCGCGGTCCACGCTCAACTCCTGCTCGAAGATAAACCAGCGCACCCCCTCGGTGCAGGGCGGAGTGGTCAGCGAGCCCATGTAGGTCCAGTAGCCGCGATCGGCGGGCAAAAGGCCGCCGGGATTCACCATGTCCTCGATCTTTTCGCTGGCGCCGGCGGTTACCGGCAGGTGCTGCCAGAGAGTGGCCAGCGTGGCGTTGGGCTTGCCGGGATTTTCCACCAGCCGCACGTCCACCACGGCCAGCTTGCCGTCGGCGCTGCGGTGCAGCAGTTGCACGTCCATGTCGCTCAGCCTGCCCTTCACCGCCTCTTCGCCCGGGTGATGGAAGTCAAGCTCGACCAGCTTGTAGCGCACGCCGTTGGCCTCGATGTAGCTGCCAGGGTCCACATGCGCCACGATGGTGCGGCCGTCGTTCACCAGCGTAATCGGCCCGGCGATATAGTGAAACTCGATGGGCTGAAGCGCCTTGTTCAGGTGAGCGCCGCGAATGTCGATGGGCGACTGCTCGTGGCCCTGCGAGCAGGCCCGATAGGCCGGGTCCAGCTTGCCCCAGACGAGCGGCCCGGTCTTGCCGAAGTAGCTCCAATTCGCGGTGGGGGCGGGGGCGGTTTGGGCGAAGGCTGGCGCGGCGGCCACGGCGGCAAGCCCCAGCGCCAGAGCGGCAAGTGCGGGAAAACGCATCGGAATCTCCCTTGAAAAGAAGGACAACAGCTCGGAAGCCATTCTATTCGATGGACGCACGGACAGGGAAAAAGAATGGGGCTCCTCATGGCGAGAAGCCCCATCGTAGTGCGAAGTTTCAGGCTGGTCTCCGGCCCGCGGACAACCCGCCCAGCCGCTTTACTTGGCCGAGGCAGCTAATCCGGCCTGCTCGGCCAAGGTGGCGGCCTTGTCGGTGGCCTCCCAGGTGAAGTCAGGATCGTTGCGGCCGAAGTGGCCGTAGGCGGCGGTCTTCTTGTAGATCGGCCGGCGCAGGTTCAGGCTCTCGATGATCCCCTTGGGGTTGAGCGAGAAGTTCTTGCGCACCAGCTCGGTCAGCTTGGCCTCGCCAACCTTGCCGGTGCCGAAGGTATCAACGCGCACGCTGACCGGCTCGGCCACGCCGATGGCGTAGGCGAGCTGGACCTCGGCGCGCTCGGCCAGGCCGGCGGCGACGATGTTCTTGGCGATGTAACGGGCCATGTAAGCCGCCGAGCGATCGACCTTCGTCGGGTCCTTGCCGCTGAAGGCGCCACCGCCGTGACGGCCCGCGCCGCCGTAGGTGTCCACGATGATCTTGCGGCCGGTCAGGCCGGTGTCGCCCATGGGGCCGCCAATGACGAATCGGCCCGTGGGGTTGATGTGGTACTTTGTGTGCTCGTCCAGCCAGGCGGCGGGCAGCACGGCCTGAATCACGTACTTCAAAATGTCGGCATGCAGTTCATCGTTGCTGATGTTCTCGGCGTGCTGGGTGCTGAGGACTACGGCGTCGATGCGGAAAGGCTTGCCATTTTCGTCGTATTCGACGGTGACCTGGCTCTTGCCGTCGGGACGCAGGTAAGGCAGGCGGCCGCTCTTGCGCACCGCCGCCAACTGGCGGCAGAGCTTGTGGGCCAGCGCGATGGGGGCGGGCATCAGTTCGGGGGTCTCGTTCGAGGCGTAGCCGAACATCATGCCCTGGTCGCCGGCGCCGCCCGTGTCCACGCCCTGGGCAATGTCGCCCGACTGCTTGTTGATGGTCGAAATCACGGCGCAGGTGTTGGAGTCGAAGCCGTAGAGGGCGTTGTCGTAGCCAATGGAGCTAATGACGCCGCGCACCAGGCTCTGAAAATCGACGTAGGCCTTGGTGGTGATCTCGCCGGCGATGACCACCAGTCCGGTGGCCGTCAGCGTCTCGGCGGCGACGCGACTGTAGGGATCCTGCTCCAGGCAGGCATCCAGAATGGCGTCGGAAATCTGGTCGGCGATCTTGTCGGGATGGCCTTCGGTGACGGATTCAGAGGTAAATAAAAAACGGTCGCTCAACTTAGCATTCCTCCCATTGCAGGGACTTCAGGTTGGCGGCCTGCCGCGGAGACTGGTTCACGGTGGATGAAGCGGCGCGGAGAACGGAAATTCTGCTCTCCTCAATCGGCCGCTTCTGATCGGCCACTCTTCCGCATCAGGACACGCCCACACCAGCAGGCCTGCGCCTGAGGGTGCACTGTTCTATGGTAATCGCCCCGGCGGATGAGAGCAAAGGCTCTGGGGCGAATGGGGCGTAACGCACGTTCAAGGGAGCTCTGCGCAGGGTGAGCCGCGTGACGCAGCCGCAGTCCATCCCGCACTGCCTTCAAAAAAAAGACGAGCATGGCTGCAAAAAAGACGTGTGCGGCTGCAAAAGGAACAGAGGGAAAACGATAGAACAAAAGGGCTGACAGGAAAGAACAGAACCGGGGACTACTGAGAGTGGAGACCGCTGGAAACCGGAAGCCAGGGACCAGAGAACAGGCCGGAAACCCCAAGAGACCAGGAGATGAGACCGGAGACCGCCGGAACGCAGTCCGCTCTAGCGATTGACCTGGGAGAGGATGCGGTCGTAGAGGGCGCGAAGGCTGGCCGAGACCTCTTGCGTGGGCAGCAGCGTGGGCCACCAGTCGGCGCGGACGCCATAGAAGCGCACCGTCAGTAAGGCGCCAACGGCCACCACCAGCAGAAGAAGGATTGCGCCAATCCAGCGCAGGCGCATCTCCACGGCGTCGTGCTGCTGGACGCGGGCCTTGCCCACATTCGAGGCAAACTCCACCCAACTGCGGTCGTCGTCGATCATCTGCCCGCTGGCGACATAGGCGCGGAGAAAGCGCTCCGTCCAGTCGCGCTGGTCCAGACCCACGGCCCGGGCGTAGCCGCGCACGATGCCTTTGCTCAGAATGCCGCCGGGAAGCTGACGAAACTTCCCCTCCTCCAGCGCTAGCAGGTGCCGCTGGCTGATCTTGGTCGCCGCCGTAATGTCTTCCAGCGCGATGCCGCGGGACAGCCGCTCCATGCGCAGGTCTTCGCCAAAATTGCCCATCACAAACCAGAAAACGGCTCTAGTCCCCCAGCTCTATGCTCAGGTCTACAATAAACCCGGTCCCGGTTCTCGTCAAAGAAATTTATAGGTTTTCCCTTTCTTTTCATAAGCCTGTGGAGTGATTCCCAAACTGGGGCGGTTGCCCCAGTTCAATCCGGTTTTCCGCTTGCCGCAGCCCGGGACCGAAGCCGCCTGGCGCGGCCCCAGCTTCAGACGCGCATGAGCCCGGGTTTCAGGTGCGTCTGAGTGGGAGAACCGCACTAACCTCCGCCCAACGCAATCCGGCCGCCGGGCCGGAGCCGGAATAATCCCAAAGCCCGATTCGGCCGCTGTCTGCCCGAGGCTGTTAACCTGAAGGAGAGGGGTTTTGCGGCTTTGCGGCCCCTGGGAGTCATCGCCGGACAATGAATAAGCTCATCTTCGCCAATCTGCTGCATCGGCCCCTGCGCTCCATCATCAGCGTGCTGGCCGTGGCCATTGAAGTCATCATGATGCTCACCATCATCGCCATCATGGTGGGACAGTTGACCGGCCAGAAGCGGCTGAACAACGGCATCGGCGCCGACCTCATCGTCCGTCCCGGCAACGCCGTCTTTTTCAACGGCGTGGGCGGCGCGCCCATCCCGGCCAAACTGGCCTCGGTGCTGCAAACGCTGCCGCACGTTACCGTGGCCTCGCCGGTGATCACCAACCTGTCCATGGCCGACGGGCTGGAGGTGCTGTGGGGCATCGATTACCCCAGCTACCGCCGGCTGAGCCCCTTCATCTTTCTCTCCGGCGGGCCAATGCAGGGGCCTTACGACGTGATGGTGGACGACGTCTTCGCCTCCACCGGCCAGGGGCATCACGTGGGCGATACGATTCCCATTCTGAAGCGTCCCTTCCGCATCACCGGCATCTTCGCGCATGGCAAGGGCGGGCGCAAACTGATCTCCATCGCCACCATGGGCGAGTTGATGGGCTCGGAGGGCCGGGCCTCGGCCTTTTACCTGAAGGTGGACCAGCCGGAGAATATGAATCTGGCCACCAATGAGATTCACGCCACGCGCGGCCTGGAAAACTACCAGGTAATGACCATGGACGAGTGGTATTCGCTGATGACGCCGGACCATGTTCCAGCGCTGAACACCGCCATGCGGGTGGTCATCGGCATTGCCGTCATCATCGGCTTCCTGGTGATCTTCCAGTCGATGTACACCTCGGTTCTGGAGCGCACGCGCGAGATCGGCATTCTCAAGTCGATGGGCGCCTCGAAGTGGACCATCGTCAGCGTGGTGCTGCGCGAGACGGCGCTGCTGGCGGTGGCCGGCGTGGTGGTGGGCGTGGCGCTTTCCTTTGCCGTGAAGTCTCTGCTGGCGCAGAAATTCCCCTCGCTCTATCTGGACATGAACGCGGCCTGGGTCGCCCGCGGTGCGGCGATTGCCTTTGTCGGCTCCCTCTGCGGCTCGCTCTATCCGGCCTGGCTGGCCGCCCGCAAAGACCCCATCGACGCGCTGGCCTACGAGTAGAATTCCTGGCGGGAGTGGGCCGCGGCTCTGAGATTGGCCCGCGACTCGGGAAGTTTGCCTGGCGGCAACGCCCGGCGTGGATAAAAACCATGAAGAAACTCGCCATTGGCCTTTACGCCGCCCTCACCGCCGCCCTCATGGCCTGGGGCTTCTATCAGGCCATCTACGTTGCCCCCGACGAGCAGACCATGCACGAGGTGCAGCGCATCTTTTACTATCACGTGCCCTCGGCGATGACCGCTTTCCTCTTCTTCGCCATTTCCCTGGCCGGCTCCATCGGTTTTCTGGCCCTCCGCCGCAACCACCCCGTGCGGGCGCTGGCCGCCGACGCCTGGGCCGTGTCCGGCGCCGAAGTGGGCGTCGTCTTCTGCACCGTGGTGCTGATCACCGGCCCTTTGTGGGGCCGCCGCGCCTGGGGCATCTGGTGGACCTGGGACGCGCGGCTGACCACCACCCTGGTCCTCTGGCTCCTCTACGTCAGCTACTTGCTCCTGCGCCGCTTTGCCGCCGGTCCGCAGATGCAGACGCTGGCCGCCGTGCTGGGCGTCTTCGCTGCCCTGGACGTGCCCATCGTCTATATGTCCACCCGCTGGTGGCGCACCCAGCACCCCGCTCCGGTCTTCGGCGGCGGCCCGGATTCGGGCATCAAGGACCCCGCCATGCTGCACGCCTTCGGCTGGAATATCGCGGCCTGGCTGGCCTGGGGACTGCTCATTCTCGCCCTGCGCTACCGCATCGAACGCCAGCACCAGCAACTGATCGCCCGCCAGGCGCAGGCGGCTCTGGACGAGATTTAGAAGGGCCGGTTACGCTGGAGCAACCTGTTTCAGGACGGTTCACTCCGGGCAATTCGCTCCCGCTACGAGGAAACAATGGATCAAAGGGCCATTCTCGACCACCAGTTCACCGTCGCCGCCTACGCCGTCACCTGGGCCATCCAACTGGGCTACCTCGTCTGTCTGGGCCTCAAATGGCGAGCGCAGAAGCGTGAAGCGGCGCGCCCGGTCCGCAGCCCGCGCTGAAGCAGGCTTTCGCTCTCCATTGAAATTGCCAATCTGCAGGTAGCCTTTGCCCCGGCGGTGGCGGCTGTCCTGCCCGGAGCATTGCCGCAAGGGCCACTCCCAGAGGAGGGAAACTCCGCAATTGCGCCTGCATCATTCTACTAATCTGTTTATTTTCAATTTGTTGAAGAATATCGCCCCAGTCAGCGCCGAATTCAATCCCATCCCTCTGTTGGCCAATCTCTTCCTACATCCCACCGGCAAATGAAGGCCAGAACCTCTGCTCCCGGCCAAGAATCTCCTTTGTTCTTAAGGTTTTTTCAATTTCGCCGATGACTTCATTGGAAGCAAATGTGCAAGGGCAAGAGCAGCCACTGGCCCCTGCTTTGCCCTTGAGTTTTGCCGAAACGGCAGAGCGCCTGAAGCAGCAGGCCCACATTGCTGAACAAGCCACGCGACCGAAACGAACCTGCAAACCAGGTAAGCCAAAGAGCCAAGCGAACCAGGAAAAAACTTATGCCCGCCAATTTCGGTGAAATCGCCGACTATCATCGTCAGGAAGCAGCCCGTTTTTTTGCTCGTGCGCAGTCTGCGCGTGAGCGGGAAAGCTACAACGAAGCCGAGTACCTGGCCGGGCTGGCCGCGCGTCACGCCGAGGCCGCCCAGGAGCAGAAGGTGGAGATGCGCCAGGAACCCTGCCCCTCCATCGCACAGCCAAGGCCGGTAGGCTGGTCCCTGGAGCCGCCGCCCACGCCAGCCGCCGCCGTCTGCTGGCTGGCGATTCTGCACACTGCGGGAAACCTTGCCGCTGCCATTCGCCAATTGCTGTCCCGACGGAGCGCGCGCAGCTTTTCGCATCGGCTATAGCGCGGTTTCCCACTGCTCTCGACGGCGATCATCACCACCCGGCTGCGGCTTCGCTTTTCAGGGCTTTCGCGGCAGTCCTTCACCGCTGGGCTGGAAGTAAAAAGCCGCTGAGCTGTTGTGGTTTCGGTGGGCAGCAAAGGGTGAACCGCTGCACCGGCAACGCGCGATGAAAGCCAGCGCAATTGTGGCTGTCAAATTCCGCACCCAAAACCATCCCCGTCCGGCGCCGACACCATCCGCGCCCTCAAGTCAATTGCCCTTCGTTGTTCCAGCCATTAGACTAATGGTTCGAGGAATCGTCTATGCCGGTTGTTGGGAAGTCGCAGGCCAAATCCACGTCGAGGCGGCCAGAGCGTGAACGCACGATCGCCCGTTTCTCCGCACTCGCCCTGCTGGGTCTTGCCCTTACCGGCTGCCGTTCCCACGACTTCCCTCAGTACCCGGCCAACTACCGCGAGTACGCCTACGTCACCAATGGCGGCAGCGGCACCGTCACCATTATTGACGTGGTCAATGTGCGCGTGGACCGCGAGATTGCCGTCGGGCAGAATCCGGTGGCCGTGGCCGTCAGCCCCACCCGCAACGAGGTTTATGTGGTCAACTCGGGGGCGGCTGGCGCGCAAACAGGAGGGCAGACGGGCGGGCAGGGTTCGGTCTCGGTCATCAACGCGGAAAACAACACCGTTGCAACCACCATCGTCGTCCAGCGCCAGCCCGTTTCCATCGAAATCGACCCCAACGGCGACCTGGCTTACGTAGCCAACTCCGGCTCGAACAACGTCTCCGTCATCGACCTCAAGGCGCGGCGCCAAGTCGCGGTCATCAGCGCCGGCCAGGGGCCGGACGACGTACGTCTCTCACCGGACGGCAAGACGCTGGCCGTCGCCAACCGCCTGGGCAACTCCGTCAGCCTGATCGACCCGGCCACCGGCAGGCAGCGGGCCGTCTTCGAGGGATGCCCCGGCGCCGCCAGCGCCGTTATTCTTCCCGACTCCTCCAAAACCTTTGCCGCCTGTTCGGCTGGCCACCAGATCATGGCCATCGCGCTGGCCCGCGCCGAAGCCCATCCGGCTCAGCACGGCCCCGCGCCATCTGTTGCCGCGCAGCCCGATCGCTTGGAGGCCCTGCTCGATGTGGGCCAGGCGCCAGTGCAATTGGCCCTCAAGCCCGACGGCGGCGAACTTTTTTCCCTGAACTCCCTCTCCGACTCCATCTCCGAGGTCATCATCTCGACCGATGACGTGAGCGGCGCAACCATGATCGGCGACGGCCCGGTCCGCGGCCTGGTCTCCGCCGATAACGCCCTGCTCTATGTGGCCAACTTCCGCTCCCAGTACGTGACCGTTTACTCGATCAACGACGGCAAGCGCGTCGGCTCGGCTCACGTCGGCGACGGCCCCACGGCGCTGGCGTTTTCAGCCTCCGGCCAGTTGCTGCTGGCCGTTGACGCCCGCTCGAATGACGTAGCCGTGGTCCGCACCGACTCACTCTCACTCTTTACGCTGCTGCCGGCCGGCCGCGCTCCCAACGCCATCGCCGTCAAGGCCTTCAAACTGCGCTGAAACGCTCAAGCCCCGGCCTGCCAGAAGTGGCGAACCGGGGCTTGAAAGTTTGAAGGCAATGGACTTAAAGCATTTTCACGGACAATGCGCGCCCTACGGGCCCGCCGTCTCTGATCTACGCCAGCCTGGCCAAAAATTCCTTCATGCGCCGTGTGCCCTCGTCGATGTTCTGCTTGGTCACCGGATAGGAGAGGCGGATGTGCTCAGCGGTGCCGAAGGCCTCGCCGGGCACGGTGACGACATGGGCCTCGTGCAGCAGCCGCGTGGCCAGTTCCGTCGCGGTCTTGATGCCGCCCTTGCCCAAAAAGGCGCTGATGTTGGGGTAAACGTAGAAGGCGCCCTCGGGCTTGGTGCAGGTGACGCCGGGGATCTCCGCCAGCCTGGCCAGCATTTGGTCGCGCAGGTCGATGAACTCGGCGCGGAACTCGGCCACGCACTGCTGCGAACTGGTCAAAGCGGCAATGGCGCCCTTCTGCACAAAGCTGGTGGCGTTCGAGGTAGACTGCGACTGCAGCTTGCTGAGGTTGGCCGTGATGGCCTTCGAGGCCAGCGCAAAGCCGGCTCTCCAGCCCGTCATCGCGTAGGTCTTCGAGAGCGAGCCGAGAATGACGATGTGCTCCTTGGCCCAGGTGTAGGAGCCTCCGGAGACCGGCTTGCCGGCGTAGTTCAAGTAGGCGTAGCACTCGTCCAGCAGCAGGAAGATCTTGCGCTCGTGGGCCAGGCGGACGATGCGCTCCAAATCCTCGGCGGAGACCACCGAGCCGGCCGGGTTCGAGGGCGAATTCAAAATGATGGCCTTGGTCTTCGGCGTGATAGCCTTTTCGATGGCGTCGGCGGTGATGCGGAAGTTCTCCGCCTCCTGAGTTTCGAGCAGAACGACCTTGCCGCCGGCGTACCGGATGATGTCCTTGAAGCTGACCCAGTAGGGGACGGGCAGAATCACTTCGTCACCGTGATCGACGAGAATCTGGACGGTGTTGAAGAGAGCCAACTTGCCGCCGGTGGTGAAGATGGCCTCGGAGATCTCGTAGTTGGAGCCGAAGTCGGCGGCGTGGCGCTCGACGATGGCCTTGCGCACGTCGGGAATGCCGGGTACGGCGGTGTAGCGGGTGAAGTTGGCATTGATGGCGGCAATGGCAGCGTCCTTGATGTGCTGCGGGGTGGGAAAGTGCGGCTCCCCGGCGCCGAAATCCACCAGGCTGGCGCCCTGGGCGCGCAGTTTGGCGGCCTCGGCGGCTACGGCCATGGTAGCGGAAACCTCGATCCGGCCGATGCGGTCAGCAAAAACGTGCGAAGAAGAGCCAGTGGTCATAATGCTTTCCATTTTTACAGATTTTGGGGCTGGAGCAAAACCCCGTTTTTTGTTCTTGATCGGTTAAGGCTGAATACGTCGTTCGATATCCAACGAGAGAGCGTACAAATCTAGCTTTGGACCATGCGGTCGCGCAGGCGCTTGAAGACGTTGGGCGGCACCAGGCCGATGACGTCGCCGCCGAAGCTGAAGACTTCCTTTACCATGCGTGAACTGATGAACGAGTAGCGGCCGGCCGGCTGCAGGAAGACGGTCTCGATCTCCGGGGCCAGCCGCCGGTTCATCAGCGCCATGCGGAATTCATACTCGTAGTCGGAGATGGCGCGAATGCCGCGCAACACGACCGAGGCTCCGATCTGGCGAGCATACTCGACCATGAGTCCTTCGAAGGTGGCCACCGAGACGTTGCCCAGTTCGCTGGTCGATTCCCGGAGCATCTCCGCCCGCTCCTCGACGGTAAAGAGCGGATCTTTCACCGGATTATTGAGAATGGCGACGGTCAGGTGGTCAAAGAGCTTAGAGCCGCGCTGGATCAGGTCGATGTGACCGTTGGTCGGCGGGTCGAAGGTGCCGGGATAAAGTGCGCTTACGCTCATGGCTTGGACTCTCAAGAGATTCTAGCAGCGTGCGGCACGGCAGGCCGGGGATGCGCCAAGGCAATCGCATGAACAGCTCTGCGGCAGATTACCAGAATTCGATCCACCCCTCCGGGGCGGATTCATCCGGCTGACTCGCATTCCCAGGGCTTTGCCCTGGGCTATTTCCGTCGCCTCCCTCCGGGAGGTGGCCTGCTCTACCGCTGAAGCAGGTCGATGGGCTGGGTGAAGTCGGTGACGCGAATGTGGCTGGCCAGGGCCGGGTGCTGGCGCTTCAGGGCCAGGAACATCTCCCAGGCGACGCGGCGGTAGCTGAAGTGGCCGGCGGGGCCGGAGCGCAGTTCGCAGATGTACTGGGCTTCGGCGAAGTCCATTTTGAAGAGCGAGCGGATGCGAGTGGCCAGCGGCAACAGGTAGAGGGCGGATTGGGCGGCCTCGGGAGCCTGGCTGGCGGCAATTTGGGCGCTGGCCCGGTGGGCCTGCTCGACGGCGGCCTGGAAATCGGACAGAATGCCAGCTTCGGCGAGGATGTTCACCTCCGGGCCGAGGTCGCCGCAGGCCGGGGTCTCGTAGCCGTGCAGCGTGGTGAAGGGCTGGATGATCTGCGTCGAGCGGCGATGGCGGTGCAGGTCGCGGAAGCCGCCAATGTCCATGAAAATGTCGAAGCGGAGAGCCGCTCCGGCGTGGAAGGCGCGCAGGGCCTCGTCATGACGGCCACGGTGGCGCAGGCCCTGGTCAACAATCTCGGTAACGCGGGCTTCGGGCAGCGCGGCTACCAAGTCGCGAATCTGGCGGTAGGGGTGGTGGCTGACGGAATACAGCAGCGTCGCGGCCAACTCGACTTCGAGGGATTCGGTGCGCTCGACCAGATCGACCACCGACGCCTCCGCAATGGGGACATGGGCGAGGAATTCAGCCGCGGCCTGGGTGAGTTCGGCGCGGGTCTGGAGTTCGTAGCCGTTGGGCTGGGCGTACTTGACCAGCGTGGGAGCGGAGCGGACCTCGCGGGTGAGCAGGCTGGCGGCTTCGGCGGCCAAAATCCCCTCGGGAGCTGAAGTCTTGGCCGATTCTGGCTCGCTGATGCAAGGGCTGGAGCTTATACCCTCCCTGAAGTCCGCACCCTCCTGAAGGCCTGAGCCCTCGCCGAACCCTGAACCCTTCTTGCCCTGGCCCGAATCCTTCGCTGCATCCCGGTCTTCCAGGGCGCCGATTTTCTCCACCAAGGCCTGGCCGGCCTGGGCGTTCACGTTCCAGGCGGGGCCGGTGGCGGCCTCGCGCAGTTTCAGGCCCAGGTCGCGGACCTCGGCCGCGGGGTGGGAGAGCAGGCGGGAGACCTGGGTTTCCAGGGTGCGGGCGTTGACGATCTGGCCCAGCGAGGTATTGGTGGCCAAGGGAAGCAGGTAGCGGGCAACGTCGAAGGCGCGGGCCTTGAGGGTGCGCTCGTAGGC
>PMPH01000085.1:2924-6279 GCA_003161045.1 Acidobacteriaceae bacterium | reverse complement strand
TGCTATCGCTGCCTCTATCCTGAACCGCCGCCGCCCGGCCTGGTTCCATCCTGCGCCGAAGGCGGAGTCCTGGGCGTGCTCCCGGGATTGCTTGGTATGATTCAAGCCACTGAAGTTATCAAGCTGATTCTGGGCGCGGGTGAACCGCTGATTGGCCGCTTAGTGCTGGTCGATGCGCTGGCCATGCGCTTCCGCGAGATGCGCGTGCGCAAAAATCCCGAGTGCCCGGTCTGCGGCGCAAATCCCACCATCAAGGACCTGATCGACTACAACCAGTTCTGCGGCATACGGGGGGAAGAAGGCGAAGCGCCCACGGGAGCAAAGATTCCCGAGATCCAGCCCGAGGAGTTCAAGCGCCGTCTCGATGCCGGTGAATCGATCTTCGTGCTCGATGTGCGCGAGCCCCACGAATACCAGATTTGCAGCATTCACGGGCACTTGATTCCGCTCGGCGACCTGCCCAAGCGCATCCACGAACTGGATTCAAGCCGCGAAATCGTCGTGCATTGCAAGAGCGGGGCGCGCAGCGCCAAAGCCGTCGATTTCCTGCGCCAGTCCGGCTTCAAGCACGCAACCAACCTGACCGGCGGCATTCTGGCCTGGGCCAACAAAATCGATCCTGCGCTGCCAAAGTACTAAATTCAATTGCAGAAAGGAGAATGCCAGTCTCATTGCGAGACTGGCATTCTCCTTTGCAAGTAACTTCTTGTTCTACGAGTCCAGGACTTATACGAGTCCAGGATTGCGTCCCTGCCGTAGATCCCACAAGGCGGCAAGCAGCGCGTCGACCTCCTCGCAAGTGTTGTAAAGCGCGAAGGTGGCGCGCAGTGTGCTCTCCAGGCCGAAGCGGCGCAGGATCGGCTGTGCGCAGTGATGGCCGCCGCGCACCGCGATGCCCTTGCGGTTCAGGTAGTCGCCAATCTCTTCGGTGCGGAATCCATCCATCACGAAGGAAAGTACGCCAGCCTTTTCTTTCGCCGTGCCGATGATGTGCAATCCTGGAATCTGCTGTAACGCCGCGGTGGCATAGGTTAAAAGCACATGTTCGTGACGCGAGACATTATGAATGCCGACGCGATCCAGATAATCGATCGCCGCGCCCAAACCAACCGCGTCGGCGATACTGCCCGTACCGGCTTCAAATCGCTGCGGAGGCGGCTGATAAAGCGTCTTCTCGAAGGTGACGTCCTGGATCATGTTGCCGCCGCCCTGCCACGGGGGCATGTTATCCAGCACCCCGGACTTTCCATAAACCGCGCCGATGCCGGTCGGCGCGAAGACCTTGTGTCCGGAAAAGACGTAAAAGTCGCAGTTGATGGCCTGCACATCGACACGCATGTGCGCTACGGCCTGCGCGCCGTCCACCAGCACGCGGGCGCCATGACGGTGAGCGGCCTCGACCATCTCCGTCACTGGCAGAATGGTGCCCAGCGCATTCGAGACGTGCGCAATCGAGACTAGGCGAGTCTTCGGCCCCAGCAGCTTCTCATACTCGTCAAGCAGCACCTGGCCGGAGTCATCCACCGGCGCAACGCGCAGTATGGCTCCTTTTTCCGCGCACAGCATCTGCCAGGGGACGATGTTGGCGTGATGCTCGAGCCAGGTAATGACGATCTCATCGTCCTTCTGAATGTTGCGGCGGCCCCAGCTCTGCGCCACCAGGTTGATTCCCTCCGTGGCTCCGCGGACAAAGACAATCTCGCGCGCGGCTCCGGCATTGAGGAAGCGGCGCGTCTTCTCTCGCGCCGACTCGTAGGCGTCGGTCGAGCGCGCGGCCAACTCATGCGCGGCGCGATGCACGTTGGAGTTNNGTCGCTCCATTATCCAGCCAGATCAGCGGGTGTCCGTTGACTTGCTCGCGCAGAATCGGAAAATCGCAGCGAATCGCCTCCACATCGAATGAGTAGGTAGAGAGGCCGAGATCGTCCAGCAACTCGGGCTGACCTGCTCCTGGAGTTACTACCGGCACATCTGCTGAATAGATGGACCGTGGCTGGCTCTGCGGGTCATAAGTGGACGGCGCACGAAAATCCAGCGCGTGCGCAGTGGTTCCGGGAGCTTGCGGTACGTTCAGATCGAGCGGATCGGCAAACGGAAAGCTGCTCGCCGAGTTGGTTTCCGCGCGAGGCGACTTATCCGGTACGCCGGCGGCCGGAACAGGACCAGGAATCTTGGGTGGATTCGAAAATAGCGGCCGGGCCTCTTCAAGAAAAGAAAAAGCCGGGATGGCCGAGGAATCGGCTACGCCCAAAGCGCCAGGAACTGTTGGCGACGGAGGTTGCAGAGACTGAGCAGCCTGCGCGGGCTGAAGATCGGTAAACAGCGTCGCAGGAATCGCCGCAAATCCCTCGTAGGTGGGCACGGCGCTGCCAAACGATTGTGAAGGAGTATTCTGCGCCGCAGGCTCTGCATCGGGCTCAACAAAGAGTGGCCGCGCATCTTGCAAAAATGCAAATGCCGGCCCCGCCGTGGGAGCAATTCCGCCCGCTGATCCCCTGCCCGGAAGCGTTGAAACCGGCGCGGTTGGAGCGGCCGGGCGCAGGTCCGGCGCAATGCTTCTATCCGGCGTGGCAACGAAGGGTCCAGGCTGGGCATCGGCCGCACTGGCCAGCAGTCCCGAAGCCGCACCTGGAACCGCGGGCGCAGTGGGGCTGGGCACGGCGGCATAGGGATTCCCGCTGAAAGCGGAGTTAGGCGGCAACACCGCCGCCGCCGCGCTTGCCACAGGCTGCTGAAGCGCTTCGGGCAACGCATTGAAGAGCTCGTTGGCCATGCGCGCCAGCTCGGCCGGAGCGGGAAGGCCCGGAGTTAGCCCTTCGCTCGCGTGCAATGGCGTTGCCCAGTTAGCTGTCTCCGGAAGCTCTGCCGAGAGCGGCAAATGCTCACTTGTACTCATGGTATTGACCCACGTCTACATCTTCGAGCAGGGCAATTGCATCGTCTGTCAGCACGGCCGCCGAGCAGTACAGCGAGACCAGGTAAGAGGCAAGCGACCTCTGATCGATTCCCATGAAGCGAACCGACAAGCCCGGGCTCTGCTCTCCGGGAAGTCCCGGCTGGAAGAGGCCCACCACGCCCTGTTTCTTTTCACCGACGCGCACGAGCAGAATCCTGGACCTCTGGTCCTTGTTTCGGATGGCGATCTTGTCGGTGGGAATCAGCGGAACTCCGCGCCAAGTCACGAATGGCGTTCCGAACAGAGTTACCGTGGGCGGTGGCACGCCGCGGCGGGTGCATTCCCGTCCAAAGGCGGCAATGCTGCGCGGATGCGCCAGAAAGAACGAAGGCTCCTTCCACACCTTGGTCAATAACTCATCCAGATCGTCCGGCGTGGGCGCGCCCTTGCGCGTCTTGA
>PMPH01000085.1:0-2897 GCA_003161045.1 Acidobacteriaceae bacterium | reverse complement strand
GTCGGAGACGCGGGTATGAACATTGAGAATCGCATTGATGCTGCTCAGCCGGTATTCCCGCGGCTTGTCATGATATTCGACAAATGTGGGGGCCAGTGTTGACTCGTCTGAGTGGTCGCAGGTCGACTCGATGATCTTGCTCTCATCCACCTTGTTGAGCCTGAAGGTTCCCGCCTCCAGCGGTTTCCAGTCCAGGAAGCGAACCAGCCAGCGCGGCGTGATGGCCCCGAACTGCGGAGCGGTCTTGGTAACATTTGCAAGTTGAAATGCTGCTTCCTCGCGCAATGAAGCGCGAATCACTTCTTCTGCCACGGGTTGCCTCCTTCGGGATCAATTAAGACGGGTGAATGGTGGCCCCATAAATTTCAGTTTGCGTGGGGATAAGTAGAAGAGCGAAGATGATCCTCGCGGACAGCTGCGAGCCCGCGCCAGCGCGCCAGCGGCGACGCTGACGCTTCGAACTTATTGTGGGCAGCTTCACGTGATGGTCAGTACTTGCGAACGCTCCGATCGACGCGATCCGACCAGGCGTGAATTCCACCCGTCAGGTTCCACACATGGCTGAACCCCGCATTCTGAAGAACCTGTGCAGCCTTTACACCCCGCTGTCCCATCTTGCAAATGGTGACAATCTGCAGGTTTGCGTCGAGTTCATTGATCCGTTTCGGCAACTCGGGGAGCGGAATCAGTTGCCCGCCAATGTTGGAGATCTCGTACTCGTTTTCATCCCGCACATCGAGCAGAAAAAGGTTCTCGCCGGCATCCAGCCGCTGTTTCAGTTCTTCGACACGGATTTCAGGAACGCCCATCGTTTTCTCCCTTGCAGAATTCGTTTTGGCGACTGCCCGATTTGCCGCACCCGCCTCAATTTCGACCCAAAATAGAAAACCCACCTGCCAGTTCAATCTCTGGCGGTGGGTTCAAAAGAGGTGGCGGCTTGTAAGTTACTCTAGCCCAGCCATTTCCTCACGCCAGAATGCATATGCGCGCAACACATCGCAGCGCAACAACAAACTCCGGCGTTCATGGGGCTAAAAGTACTCACGAAAGAAATGTAGCACACGTACGCCTGGGAGACAAGAAGAAATGTGGGCATTGGCACAATGAGCATCTGCACGGACGGAGAATCTGAAACTGGAATTCTGCTTCACGAATACTGGTGGCTTTCGATCCGGGAATTGTTTGATTTTCGCCGATGTATCCGTAGTAAATGCGATTTTCCAGTTTGATATTTCATCAAACTGTCCTATACTCTCTCACATGAGTAAGTCGCTCCATGCCGCCCGGCATTTTGCCTGTTGTTGCTGTTGCCGCTAGCAACAGCCTCTCACTGCGACTGAAAATCCACTCTGCTCTGGCAATGCTTTGAAGATAACTGTTTGTCTCCCGGTACATCGAGGGCATGCACGCTCTTCGCGCCTTGCTGCTGCTGAGGAGTACTTCCGCCGCACGACCATTCCTTTCAATCCAGAGTTCATTCAGGAGAATACTTCCATGCGCATTTCTGCACCTGTTTTACCTTCGCCAGTGTTCAAGAGCCGGTGGCTGCTGATTGCCCTGCTCGCCGCCCTTTCCTTTGCCGCAACCGCCGCGCAGGCGCAGAACCTGAGCTTTGAGGGGCCGACCGGCATTCTGGTCACGCCGTTGGCGTCGGTCTCCCCCTCCCCGGCCAATGGCGTTGGACACCCCGCCATCGCCTACCACATACTGGTCGGCGGGCCGGTGCTCGGCGTCTTCAATACCGTTTCGCTTACCGAAGGCTTCGCCAAGCGCTTCGAGGCTGGCTACACGCGCGAAGACCACTCGGCAGGCGATACGGCCGGCCTGAGCCCGCTGTGGACCAATGGCATCAACATCATTCACGGCAAGGCCAACATCGTGCCCGAGAATGCCTTCAAGACCAAGTGGGTTCCTGCGATCTCCGTCGGCGGCATTCTGCGCACCAACGACAGCAACGTATTCGACGGAACCAATGGGCAAACCAAGACCAACGGCGACCTTTACCTGGTCGCCACCAAGGTCATCACGCAGATCGACAAGAAGGTCCCGGTGCTGATCAACGCGGGCGTGCGCGGTACCAATTCCTCGTTGTGGGGCCTGGGCGGCAACGCTCCCAACTTCACGGCGGGCGGCTTTGGCGCGCTGGCCTTTGTCATCACAGGCCCCGGCAAGAGCACCATCATCCTGGCCTCGGAGGCCATCCAGCAGCCGCGGACCATCAAGACGACCAACAAATTCGGCGTCAGCTCCGGAGCCTTCGACATTCCCCCCACGGTGGACTATGCCGTGCGCGTCGTTCCTTCACCCAAGCACAAACTCAACCTGGACTTCGGCATTCTTCAGGCGGCGGGCAGGATCGCCCCCGGTGTGAACCTGCAGGCCCGCACCACCGAGGCCATCGGCGTTTCGTACGGATTCTAAGAATAACAGCGACAAGCTTCCATCTATCAGGTCTCTGACTGCTTATGGTTGTAACTGTGCGGGTGCCCCATCCTTGCGTGGTATTTGCTTTTGCAGCAAGAGTGGGAAAGTACAGAATTACGCACTCAGAGACCTGGTTCCCAAATGTGGGTCTTCGGCAAAACCAATTGGTCAAACCGGAGACAAGAGCCGGGAGCGGCGGCTATAGCATATTCAGAATTGGTGCGGGCCGATAGCACGCACTCAAGTGCCTCTTTCCACAAGAAAGAGCCACCCCTGATGCAACATAAATCAAAAGCTTTTTATTTTGTTCTTTCGGACACTTGCAGGTTTTGTCTGCTTGTCCTACGGGTGAACCCCTTGCGGGGACGGACTTCAGCCCATCCCCTTCAAGACAAAGCGGAACGGTTCCTTTCCAGCTTACACTGCAATGGCTTCAGTGGGCAGCGCCAGCGCCTTCTGGCGGAGCGATTCAA